>CAILVI010000124.1 GCA_903837595.1 uncultured Thiodictyon sp. | reverse complement strand
CTTCTTGCATACCATGGCCTGTGTGTGGACTCCGGCGGATCTTCGCATCTTCGCCCTTTTCCGGATGTTCTTGTGTTGCCTTCGGTGACACGTTAAACCCTCGGCATTCGCCACAAACTCTCTTTCGAAGCTGTACCAGCACTTCAGGGAACGCGATTTCCCCTACGGTCTACAGAATGCTCTGTGTACGCTTGCCCTGCACTCTTGTTCGCGGCTTGCGCCACTCCGCAGCAGGACCAACACTCGATACGGGCGGGCGGCTCACCCTTACCCGACGGGGACTTTCACCCCGCAAGAGACGCCGAGCTTTGCTCGGCGCGATAACGTTGTGGCTCAGACTTCAAGCTGACCGACGCCCACCTAGGGAGGCGCTGATTAAATCGAGGTTCCCGCCGCGACGCCTTTGGATGGCGTGATTTTTTCAGCGGGCCTGGAAAGTCGAACGGTTTGTCGTGTGAATCAGCCTCATGACCTCTCGTTATCGCGTTTTTTGCTGCTGTGCCCCGTATTCGGGGCACACCTTGGGCGCCTCAGGCCAGCAGGGCCTGCTTGACGCGCACCAGATTCGCCAAGGCGAACAGGGTATGCAGGTGGGCGACGTTCTTCGCCAGACCCTTGTAACGGACCTTGCGATGGCCAAACAGGTCCTTGACCACATGGAAGGGATGCTCGACCCGCGAGCGGATTTGCGCCTTGAGTCGCTCCGCACGAACCGTCAGTTCCTTCAGGGGACCCTCGACCATGGTCTTGATCTTGCCGCGCTTCATGGCGATGTGCCAATCCACCTTCCGCTCCTTGACCGCCTCGCGTTTATCGGCCCCGATGTAGCCGGCATCAAGAAACACCGCCTCCTCCTCGCCGTGCAGCAGATGCTCGATTTGGGTGACGTCGGCGACATTGGCGGCGGTGCCGATCACGGTATGCACCAGTCCGGAGTCGGCATCGGCGCCGATATGCGCCTTCATGCCGAAGTACCACTGATTGCCCTTGCGGGTCTGGTGCATCTCCGGATCACGCGCTTTGTCCTTGTTTTTGGTCGAGGACGGTGCGGCCAGGATGGTCGCGTCGGCCAGCGTGCCCTTGTTCAACAACAGCCCACGCTCGCGCAGCCCGTCGTTGACGGTCTCGAAGATCGTCTCGGTCAGCCCCTGGTCCTCCAGCAAGCGCCGGAACTTCAACAGTGTCGTGGCGTCCGGCACCGACTCGCGCTCCAGGTCAATGCCGACGAAGCCACACAGCGACCGGCTGTCGTACAGAGCCTCTTCCGTCGCCTCGTCCGCCAAGCCGTACCACTGCTGCACGAAGTACATCCGCAGCATCCGCTCCAACCCCACCGGCGGGCGACCACGACGCCCCTCAGCGCCAGGAAAGTAGTGCGGCGCCAACGCCCCGAGCAGCGCCACCCACGGCACGACCTGCTCCATCTCGGCCAGAAACCGCTCCCGGCGGGTGATCTTCCGCTTGGCGGCACAGTCGGCTGGGGCGTTGGGGGGTGGCGTCATCGTTCGGCTCGGCGGGGGCGGCGGATGGTCCAGAATCTTACCACTCAGACACCATCGGTGTGGCGGAATAAATCAGCGCCTCCCTAGGTGGGCGGGGTCCTCAATCTGCGCCCCTTGGTCATAGCTGCGGGGATGAGTGGCGAGGACCTGTGCACCCGCGAGCACCCGCACGGTCGTGGGGCTGGCCACGACCGTGAGAGTGCACT
>CAILVI010000123.1 GCA_903837595.1 uncultured Thiodictyon sp. | reverse complement strand
GGTAGTTGACGAGCTGGCCATCGCCCTGCGAACCGATCACGAACAGCGGCGGCAGTTCGCCCTGGGCAATGCCGGCCGGGAACTGGATGTAGACACGCTCGCCGTCATCGAACGCGCGCAGGGGCTGCCACGGCGGATTGTCGCCGCTGATCGCGTAGCGGAACCTGATTTGTTCCAACGCCAAGCCAGAGTCCACCGGTGCCGCGGCAAGCGCCTGCTGCGCTTGCTTCTGCAAGGCCAGCAGGCGATCCTTCGGGTAGTCCCACGAAACGGAGGCCATCCACGCCTGTGGTGTGGAAGACAGTTCGAGCAGGTAGGTGCGACGGTTGGTAGTGATGACGAGGTTAGTTTTCAGGCCGATGCGCGTGGGTTTCACGAGGATGTTCACGCGCAGGCTGGCACCCGCACCGCTGGTCGTGTCGCCAATAATCCAGCGCACCGTATCGCCCGCCGAGACCGTCACCAGTTCTTCACCCTGCTGCAGGGCGATCACGGTGACGCGACCCGGACTCGTATAGACCTGATACAGCGCTCCATCGGCATAGGGCCAGACCTGGATGGCGTTAACGTAGCCGTCGCGACTGGGGGCGACGCGGGCTTCGGCATTGGCACGCACCACGCGCACTTGATCGATGGGCGATTCGGTGACTGGCTTGTCCTCGGTGGTTGCCAGCGCTTTCAACTGCTCGGGTAGCGGCAGCGGTGTCGGCACCTCAACCACCTCGATCGGCCTTGGCGACTCCGGCAGCGTGTGTGCCGCAACCGGTTCGTCCAGTGTGAAGTCAGGCGGCGGCTTGCCGGGCGTGGCGCAACCGGTGACGTTTGCCAATGCGGCGAGCAGGCATACCGGCAATACGTAGCTACGGAATTGAGTCTTCATGGTGTCTTGGCTCCTTCGGTCACGTCGAGTTCACGGCTCCAGGACAGGCCGTTGATATAAATGCCCAGCGGGTTCTTGCGCAGACGCTCCTCGGTGCGCGGCGGTTGCAACTCCACCGACAGCACCGCGGTCCAGCGTTCGATCCCCGCGGGCGAGCCGTTGGCATAGTTGCGTTCGGTCCAGCGCACCTGGAACGAGGATTCGCTGGCGCGGACTACGCTGGTGACCTCTACTGCCGTCGACATCTGGCCGATGCGCGCGAAGGGATCGTTGCTGCGCGCAAAGTCGTTCAGCGTCGCCCCGCCCTTGTCCGTGGTGTAGGCGTAGGCCTCCAGCCAGTTCTGCCGCACGACGATGGGGTCGATCGACAGCGAACGCACGTCGGTGAGGAAGCGTGCCAGGTGGTAGGCGATTTGCGCGTCGTTGGGCTTGTAGGGTGTGGCCGCTTCGCCCACCGCGCGCACCTGGCCGCCGGTGGCGACCTCGACCACATAAGGCGTGACGATGGACTGCGCCGATCGCCACACCAGTCCACCCGCCATCAGCATTGCCAGCGTCAAGCAGCCGAAAGCGATCAGCCGCCAGTTCCTGGCCTGCACGCGGGCGCTGCCGATGCGCTGGTCCCATACCTGTGCGGCAGCCTGGTAGGGGGTGATCGGCTCGGGCGTGTCCGAGTAGCGCACCTGGGGTCGTTTGAAGCGCATGGTCACCTCTCCTCAAGGATTCGATTGGTCGCGCAGGCTGGGGCTGGCACCGCTGCCGCCGTGGTCCCCTGAGCGCAGGGTGTGTGCAGCAGCCGATGCGCCTTGGCTGAGGCGCTGGTTACGTTGCAGGCGTTCTGCCCAGGCTGGCGCGCTTGCGGTCGGCGCAGTCCCCGTTGCCCCAGAAGCCGCCGTTGCCATGGAGTCTTTAGCTGATTTGGCGCTTGTGGCGACACGCTGCCCGAATGCACTGACGGCACTTCTGGCCACGCCAGCGAAGCCGGCACCGGCGGCACGCAGGCCGCTCGCGCCGGAGGCGGTGGCCCCGGACTGGTAGGCCGATCGGAAGCCAGTGGCCAAGTTGCTGGTGGCGCGTGCGGCACTTGGCGCCATGCGCGCACCAGCCGCCACCGCGGCACCGCCCGTGGCGATCACGGCGCCACCGGCCACCGCCAGCCCCACAGCACCCAGCGCCGTACCGGCCGCCGCCCCGGCGCCGAGCTGCGGTGCCCCCGACACCAGCCCGGTGGCAATCCCCGGCCCGAAGATACCCAGTCCCAGCATCGCCAAGGACGCCAGCATG
>CAILVI010000122.1 GCA_903837595.1 uncultured Thiodictyon sp. | reverse complement strand
GGCGTGGTCAGGGCCAGCGGCGATCGGGCGGTCTTCGCGCCCTTGAACTGGGGCGTTTGCGGCCCTGAGACGGTTTCTAAGGTCTCCTGGGGCGTCGGCAGGGGGGCTGTTGTGTCCGTGGCCGCGGCCAGGCCCGCGTGTGCGCGCTCACTGGCAGACTCGATCGCGTCGTCGACCGCTACGGTGCCCCGATAGCCCTGGTCGCGCACGAAGGTATAGGCCGCTTCAAAGCTGACCCACTGGCGCACTCCACCCGGCGTGGTCTGGATCGGCTCAGCCGAGGACTCGGCCGAGGTCTGACCCACACGCACCCAGACCTCCCACCGCTCGCCCCGGCGTACGATGCCGATGGAGCGCACGGCGCCGGCGCGTAACAAGGCAGCGAAGGTCGTGGGGTCGAGTGACATGCAGGTTGGTCCGGGCTTTTGGCTTGAGGACTCAGAGTAACAAAAATCGCCCTATCCATGGCTCAACCGACCTGTCCGGAAGCCGCCGGGTGATCAGTCCCGGTATCGCCCCCGCCGCCCGCGCCAGGCTTGGCAGCGCATTCGCGGAAGATCCGCGCGGTGCAGGTCTGGCAGACCTGCGGGTCGAGCCGGGCGACGACGCTGGCGATGGCCTCGGTCTTGCCGGTGAACAGGTTCTCCCGCCCCATCACGTCGACATAGCCGCCGCGCTTGAGTGGCTCGCAGACCCCCGGCTTCAAGCGGATCAGATAGAGTCCACCCCCCTCGGCGCGACGCCGGGTGGCCTCTTGGACCAGAAATTCGGCGCCGGCCACGTCGATGAAGTTGATGCCGGTGGCGGAGATGATCAGATGGCGCTGCCCGGGACGGGCCTCTTCCAGTCGATGCAGGGTCTCGGCGACATAGTTGACCGCGCCGAAGAAGAGCGAGCCGTCGAGCCGCGCAATCTTGATCTGTGGGCATTCCGGCAGGCTCGGGTCGGTCACGAAGTCGCGCCCCGGGGTGCGTGGGTCCGGTACCCGGCTGATCAACTTGGGGCGCGACGTGCGGTTGAGATACAGCCCCAGCGACAGCAGCACCCCGGCCATGATGGCGAACTCCAATTGGAGGAAGAGGGTGCCGAAAAAGGTCACGGCCAGCACCGCGGTCTCGGAACGGCTGGTGCGCAGGATGTTGCGTACGGCGTGAAAATCGATCAGCCCCCAAGCCACCAGGAACAGGATCGCCGCCATGGCGGCGTTGGGCAGATAGGCAGCCAGCGGGGCGACCAGCACCACCACCCCGACCAGGAGCACACCGGCCGCCACCGCCGCCAGCGGTGTCTGGGCGCCGGCCTGAAAATTGAGTCCGCTGCGGTTGAATGAGCCGGTGGCGACATAGCCGGAGAAGAAGGCGCCGGCGAGGTTGGACAGTCCCTGGCCGATGAACTCCTGGTTGCCGTCGATGTGCTGATGCGCGCGGGCGGCCAGTGAGCGGGCGATGGAGACGGCCTCGGTCAGGGCAAACAGGGTCACCGCCAAGGCGGCCGGGGCGAGTTGCCGGATGGTCTCGAGTGAAAAGTCGGGCCTGGACAGCGGCGGCAACCCGGCCGGCAGCGCGCCCACGGTGCGGATGCCGGTCGTCCCCACCCCCAGCAGCTGATTGAGGGCATAGGCGATGAGGCTGCCGCCCACCATGGCCGCGATCATGTACGGGAACTTGGGGAAGAAATACCGCACCGCCAGTCCCAGTGCCAGGGTCGCCACACCCACCCCGGTGACGAAGGGATTGAGGTGCTCCACATTCAACAGCAGGGTCCCGACGACCTCGTGCAGGCCCAGTCCGCGGGCGATGTCCAGCCCGAAGAAATTCTTGACCTGGTTGCCGGCGATCAGGAAGGCGGCGCCCGCGGTGAAGCCGACCACCACCGAGTGCGAGATGAAGTTGACCAGGGTCCCCAGCCGTGCCAGCCCCATGGCCAGTTCCAGGATGCCGACCATGAGGGTCAGGGTGAGCGCCAGGCGCACATAATCGGCGCTGCCGGGTTCGGCGAAGACGCTGAGTGTGGAGAAGACCACAATGGACGCCGCCGTCGTCGGGCCCGAGACCAGGTGCCAGGATGACCCCCACAGGGCGGCGATCACCGCCGGGACCATTCCGGCGTAGAGTCCATATTCAGGCGGCATCCCGGCGATGGTCGCGAAGGCCACGCCCTGCGGCAGCACCACCACCGCGCCGGTCAGCCCCGCCATCAGGTCGAGACGCAGATTGTGCGGTGTGACCCGCCGCCACCATCGCAGAAAAGGCAACAGAATTAACAGCCAGGGCGGCAGGCCTGGGCCCTTGGGGCGATGGGCGGGGAGGGCGGCCGGGGCCGGGCGGGAAGACATCTGTGGTACCTGTTGGCGGGTCTGTC
>CAILVI010000121.1 GCA_903837595.1 uncultured Thiodictyon sp. | reverse complement strand
GCGGCGAAGTCATCGCTGACGCTGGTTCCTGCGAGTGTTGGCGCATCGAGCATGGGTCACGCCGTTCGCCTGCGCAGTCCGGGCGGCTGGCAGGTCGAGATGCCTGGGGCGAGTATGGCGATGCTGGCGGAACTGCTGAGGCAACTGCCATGATGCCGATAGTGAGCCAGGTCTGGGTGGTGGAAGCGGTCGACATGCGTGCCGGTATCGATGGTCTGTCGCAGCGGATACAGAACACGCTGGGTCGATCCCCCCTGCGACGGAACGGCCTACGCGTTTCGCAATCAGCGCAGCAATCGGATCAAGCTGCTATGTTGGGACGGCAGCGGAGTGTGGCTGTGTCAGCGTCGATTGCATCGCGGCCACTTTGTCTGGCCGACGTCGGCAGACGCGACCTTCACACTGAGTGCTGCGCAGTGGCAGTGGCTGATTACCGGTATCGATTGGCAGCGACTCGAGGCCCCGGCACCGGCGCATTGGCTGGCCTGAAGCTGGGCAACAAACATGCCATTCAAATGATCAATCACAATACCTAGCTCGGCCATATTCAGCGTGTTGTGTGCCCATCGACAAAAGCATAATAGGGCCATGGATTTACACGCTGAACTGGCCCGTTTCAACCCCGACCCCGCCCTCGCGGAATGGCTCACGGGCACCGTTTCGCAACTCATCGATGACGCGCAGAAATTTGCTGCCGAATCGGCGCGGTTGAACGAACAGATCACCCGACGCAATGGCGAACTCCACGCTGCTCAGACCAAGATCCAGGCCCTGGTGCTCGAACTGGCCCACCTGCGCCGGATGCGCTTCGGAGCCCGCAACGAATCCCTTTCGGGTGAAGAGCGCGACCTGTTCCAGGAGACCGTGGCCAGTGACATCGCTGCTGCCGAAGCAAAACTGGCGAAAGAACAGGAAGAGAAACCGGCGACGACGTCAGAGCCGAAACCGCCACGTCCCCGCGCCGGTCGTCAGCCACTGCCGGATCATCTGCCACGTATTGAGCATCGGCACGAACCGGAGTCCTGCACCTGTGGCAAGTGTGGCAGTGTCCTGGTCAAGATCGGTGAGGACATCAGCGAACAGCTGGACGTCGAACCCGCCCGGTTCTTCGTCCATCGCCACATTCGCCCGCAATACGCCTGCCGGCCCTGTGACACGGTTAGCGCGGCGCCGATCCCGCCGGCCGTGATTGATGGCGGCATGGCCGCCACGGGCCTCCTCAGCTGGGTCGCCGTCAGCAAGTATCTCGATCATCTGCGTATTCCAAGCAAACTGGACAGTGATTCCAGACCAAACTGGACACCGATTCCAAGGCAAACTGGACAGGCATTCCACGTCAAACTGGACAGTCGGAGCGTAGCGACGCGGGGTTGATTGGTTTTACTCCAAGTCTTGCCTTTGGGTCAAATTTTGGGGCCGCCGGGTTTTCGATTGTCAGCGTTACTGCGTAACATCGTCATAGCCGAATCTTAGTCGTCCATCATAGTAATCGTCGGCGCCTTTGGGCAGGGTCGCGGCCCTGTCCAGAGTGACCCGTTGCGCGCCAAGCACAAGGCGTTCGATGATGTCTTTTGGCGTTACGCCGTAACAGACCGCCAAGCGTTCAATCGCCCGTTTGGCGTGTAAGTCGATCACCAGATTCAAGCGTTCGCCCTGACCGTCGAGGTCTTTGAGATGTCGGGCCCGGTATGCGGCTTGCCGCTGTGCATTGTTTTTTGCCATGTCAGTTCCTTTAGTGAGTTACGCAGTAACGTACCACGACAGCGTTACTGCGTTACGATTTGCAGAAGTGCAGCGTTATCCACGGCCGCCCGCCAGACGGCGCTCCCCTCAAGCTGGCTGGCTGGCGGGCGGCGGTGGGTAACGCGGTTGGGCGGGACGCGGCGCTCATTGGGGTTTTTCCTTTTTGCGTAGCGATTCACCATCGAGATCGAGGGTGTGCGCCTGATGCACCAGACGGTCGAGAATGGCATCGGCCAGGGTCGGATCACCGATCGAGGCATGCCAGTGCTTCACGCCAAGTTGACTGGTAATAATTGTCGAGCGGGTGCCATGCCGATCATCGAAGATTTCCAGCAAATCCCTGCGGCCCTCGTCGGTCAGTGGCGCCAGCGCCCAGTCATCGATCACCAGCACCTCGGTGCGGGCGAGGCTGCTCAGCGATTTAGCGTAACTGCCATCGCCGCGCCCGATGGCCAGCGCCGGCAAGAGCCGGGGTAGCCGGACATAGAGCACCGAGCGACCCTGCCGGCAGGCCTGATTGGCCAGAGCGCAGGCCAGAAAGGTCTTGCCGACCCCGGTCGGGCCGCAGATCAGGATGTTCTGGTGCGCGCTCACCCAGGCGCCGCTCATCAGTCGGGCGAACAGGGCTCGGTCGAGTCCGCGCGGATGCCGGTAATCCACATCCTCCGGGGTGGCGGCCTGTTTCAGCTTGGCCCGTTTCAGCCGGGTCGCATTCTGCCGCGAATCGCGTTCAGCGCGCTCGCAGTCGACCAGCAAACCGAGGCGCTCCTCGAATGACAACTGCGTGATCGCCGGGGTTTGCGCCTGGCTGGCCAAGGCGCGCGCCATGCCAAAGAGGCGCAGCTGGTGAAGTTGATCGACAGTGGGATGGTTCAGCATGGGTGCGGCTCCTTCGGGTGGGTCAGTGGTAGTAATCGGGGCCGCGGACATTGGTGTGATCCAGGGGCAAGCAGGTCTGGGCCGGCGCGCTCACCCGCTTCTTGTCCAGGCCGTTCTTCAAGATCGATTTGACGCTGCTGTAGGAGGTGGCGCCGATGGCGATGGCCCGTTCGCATGCCCCTTCCAGGCGGCCTTCACCGTGACTCTTGGCGAAGCGCAGGATGCCCAGGCAGGACCGGTAGCCCTGCTGCGGATGCCGGCGCTGGTGCAGGATGCTGTCGACGACCGCGCGGGTATGCGGCCCGACCAGGCCGGCCCAGTCGAGCAGGCGCGGCGCATTCCAGCCCTGGACGGCTTGATGGCCCGGCGTCATGTGGGCATCGACGGTGGTGTGCCGACCGCGGCTGTCGTTGCGCACGTGGCTGGCGATGCGCGTGCCGCGGTGAAACAGCTCGACGGTCGTGGCGGTAAACCGGGCATCGACCTGTTCGCGGGCAAACCGATAGGGGACGGAGTAGTAGTGAAAGAGGACCTCGACGTGATAGTCGATGCCGACCCTGACCACTTTCCATTCGGCATACTCGTAAGGCATGGCCGGCAAAGGCCGCAGGGCGGGACGGTCCAGTTCGACGAAGGCCGATTGGCGGCAGCCGGGCAGCTTCTTGAAGGGCCGGTTATTGAGCCCCGTCATGAGTTCGGCAATGCCGCGGTTGAGCTCGCCCAGACTGAAGAACCGCTGGTGGCGGAGCCGCGCCAGGACCCAGCGCTCCACCAGAAGCACGCCGGCCTCGGCCTTGGCTTTGTCTTTCGGGCGATAGGGTCGGGCCGGAAGAACAGCCGTGCCGTAATGG
>CAILVI010000120.1 GCA_903837595.1 uncultured Thiodictyon sp. | reverse complement strand
GCACCTTGATCGGCGCCTTGAACATCTCCACGAATTCCATGATGCCCTGATTGGCCCGGCACAGTGCGCCGGAATAGCTGTAGGCGTCCGCGTCGTGCTGCGCGAAGTGCTCCAGCTGACGGATATCGACCTTGCCCACCAGGGAGGAGATGTCCTGGTTGTTCTCGTCACCCGGCTCGGTCTTGGCGATCGCCACCTGTTCCAGAACGGAAGGGTAGAGCTTGACCACCTTGAAACGGGTGATGTCACCCTTGAATTCCTGCAGGCGCTTCACCGCCCAGGGCGACATGATGTTGCGCAGATAGCGCACGGGGATGCCATAGTCCTCTTCCAGGATGGGGCCGTCCTCTTCCGGGGAGAAGAGCCCCAGCGGTGACTCGAAGACCGGGGAGCCGGCGATGGCATAGAAGGGCCGCTCTTGCATCAGCTCCTTGAGCTTTTCCGCCAGGGACGACTTGCCGCCGCCCACCGGCCCCAGCAGGTAGAGGATCTGCTTCTTTTCCTCCAGCCCCTGGGCGGCGTGCCGCAGATAAGAGACCAGTTGCTCGATCGACTCCTCCATCCCGTAGAACTCCGGGAAGGCCGGATAGCGCCGCAGCACCTTATTCTGAAAGATGCGGCTCAGGCGCGGGTCGTCACGGGTATCCACCAGTTGCGGCTCACCGATGGCCGCCAGCAACCGCTCCGCCGCCCAGGCATAGGCGCCGGGGTCGGACTTGCACAGTTGCAGATACTCATCCAGACTCATGACCTCCTCGCGGGATGCCTCATAACGGGCCTGGTAACGCTCGAAGATCGACATGCTCTTAACCTCACTCATAGGCTGCTGTCACCCGCCGGACCGGGACACCGAACCGCGGCGGCTCACTGGACTACCTGTCTCGGGTCGAACCGCGAAAAGACAAGGCTGGTCTGAAATTAAGCAAAGACTGGACCACACTGGCGGTGGTCTTGATCGTCGGTGTGGTCGTCGTCTGCGCCTGCGGCGGCGGGGGGAACGACGATCAGGAGCCGGATACGCTGAGAGTAACAATAAGGCCAGGTGGCTCGCCAGTCCCTGCGGCGGGCGCGGTGACTAAGCCGCCCCGATTTTGTGATAATAGGCCGCGCGGACTCGCGTCAGGTTCCGCGGCCCGGGCCACCCGGTCCCCCGCCACCACGGGACCCATCCACCGAGCACTAACATCTTGGACTCCAAAGACGTGACCTGCCGGCCGATCGGGCGCCTGAAGAACCTGCTCCACAATCTGGGCGGCTATCCGGACCGGACGATCCAGGCTGCGCACCTGCGAGCGCTCGCCCGGCAGCTGTGCGACGAGCGCGCGACCGGCCACGACACCCTGCGCGCCGTCGACGCCGTGGCCGACAATCTGCTCGCGTGCCAGCAGCAGACCCGGGAAGAATTCGACCAGGTCTTCGATGCCTTCCTGAAGGACGGGCACCAACAGACCTTGCGTAGTCTACTCGACCCCGACCTGGGTGAGGGCGAGGCCTCATGAGCCCGAACCGGCGATTTTCTGCAAATCAACGCAACGAAACGCACATAGGATAACCACCATGCTCTACCTCTTGGCGCTTGCTCTCATCCTGATCGCTGCTGCGCTCATCTACCTCGCCATCCAACCGGCGGAGTTTCTCATCCGCCGCTCGCTGGTGATGAATACGGATGCCCGGAGCGTCTTCGCCCGGGTCCGTGATCTCCGCGGTTGGCAAGACTGGAGCCCCTGGCTTTTGCACGAACCGCAGGCACGGCTGGAATACAGCCCGCACCCGGACGCGGAGGGCGGCTATTACAGTTGGGACGGCCAGGCGATCGGCGCCGGCCGCCTGACTCACGAGCGACTCACCGAGCCGACGCGGATCGACCAGCGGATCAGTTTCATCCGCCCATTCAAGACCGAAAACACCGTCTGGTGGGAATTCGCTCCGGCCCCGGACGGCGCCACCGAGGTCACCTGGTCCATGCGCGCTCGCCTGCCTTTTCTATTGCGTTTTCTCACCGGGCTCATGACTCGCATGATGGAATACGACTTCGAGCTCGGGCTGGCACGCTTGCGCGGCACCCTGGACCCGAGCGCCGAGCGGCCCGAAGTCCGCTTTCTGGGGCCGCTTGAACAGCCCGCGCAGACGGCGCTGACCATCCCCTACAGCGGCGACCTGGCCGGCCTGATCGCGACCATGGGCGATGGCCTCCCGCGCCTGGGTGCACACTGTGCCGCGCTCGGTGTCACGCCCCCCGGCCCGGCCTTCATGGCGTACCACAAGGTCGATGCGAAGGTCACGCACTTGCGGTGCGACCTGGCGCTCCCGGTCCCGGACGGTACCGATCCCGGCCCTTTCGCCCTCAAGCGCCTGGGCGGCGGGCGCTACTACGCCACCGAATTCCAGGGTAGCTACCAGTTTCTGGGGCCGGTCTGGAGCAGCGTCATGGCCCACCTGCGGATGGTCCGCGCCCGCCGGGAGAGCTCCCGCCCGTCCTTGGAGATCTATGTCAGAGACCCGAGCCAGACCAGCGACAGCAATGAATACCTGACGCGCATCCTGGTCCCCATCCGCTGACGTTGTATGCTCTCGTGACACCGCTGCGCGGTGTTGTGCCTGTGCGGGGCGCTGCGCGCCCGGAGTTGCGCGCCGCCGGATGGCTTTGCCAATTGTTTCCGGCACGTTGGTGTGTCGGTGGACCTTCAGGCCGACCGACCGGGAGCGCCGCTCGCCTTGCCGGCGGACCCGGTTCCAGCGGGCTCGTTCCCCCGAATTTTCATGCAGAACGGGTCGCTGACTGAATCTGCTGATGCCAACAAGGCCAACAGTCAAGGCCGTCCGCACTGCAATTGATCGCGCCACGGGGCCAGGATTCACCTAAGATTAGCGGTTCCCTGGGTGCGTCCCGGTGGCGTCGGTCAGTGTGCCGGCGGTGAGGGCGCTCCCCCCGATCAGACCCATGTGAGTCAGAGGAATTTGCGATGTCAGACAACTGGCGCTTTGTGGCGCGCCCCGGCGCGGCGGACACGATTTATGGGCTGGACTTGAGCCCCGACGGCGCGCGCGCCGCCACCGCGAGTTGGGACAGCGCGGTACGGGTGATGGACCTGCAAGATGGGTGTACCCTGCATACGCTGCGCGGTCACGAGGGCCGGGTCTACTCGGTGGCCTTCCACCCTGACGGGCAACTGCTCGCCTCCGGCGGGACGGACGCGGTGGTGCGGGTTTGGGATACGCAGGCGGGCGCGCTGCGCTGGAGCCAGAGCGGCCACACCAGCCTGATCTATAGCGTCGACTTCCAGCCTCAGGGGAAGCTGCTCGCCTCCGGCAGCGAGGACGGGACCGTCGCCATCTGGACGACCGAGGGTGAATTGGTCCACCACATCGAGGGCCACAACCAGTATGTCCAGGGGGTCGCCTTCAGCCCGGACGGGCGGGTGCTGGCCTCCGGCAGCCGCGACTGCAACCTGCTGCTGTGGGATGTTGAGACCGGTGCGGAGGTCGGGCGCGTGGCGGTGGTCCACAACGGCATCAACAGCGTGCGCTTCACGGCGGATGGCAAGCGGGTGCTCCTGACCAATGTGGACGGGGTGGTCGGCATCTGGGACCTGGCGAGCGGGGAGCTGCTGCTGGAGCGCAATGAGCACCGGTATCCCGTGTGGTCGGCGGTCTTCAGTCCGGACGGTAAGACCTTCGCCACCGCGAGTGCGGACCGGACCGTCATTCTGTGGGATGCGGCGACCGGCGCCCAGCTCGGGCGCTTCACCGGCTACGCGGGCGATGTCTATGCCCTGGAGTTTACCCCGGACGGCCGCTCACTGGTGTCCGGGAGCGCCGACAAGACCGTTCGGCTGTGGAGTCGGGACCTGTCCGAGCCGCAGTGGCAGGCCCTGTCCGACAGTTGGCAGGCGAGCGCGGAGGCGGAGGCCGAATCACTCCTGCCCGTGGTGGCCAAACCGGCACAGGCGGCGGGGCAGGGGGGGATGTTCGGGCGGCTCTTCGGGCGGCGCTAAAGGGAGCCGGGGCGTCCCGCCCCGGCGTTTCCAATCCGGACGGGGCGTCCGCCGCGGTCCCGCACTGGCACCGGGGCGGGACGCCCCGGCTCCTCCTCAGCCCGGCGCGCCCATCTCCCGTGCGCGCTCGCGGCGGTTGGTGAGGTCCGGGCTGGCGGCGGGCCTCGCGGACTCGGGCCAACCGGCGCAATGTCGCATCACCAGGTCGGCGAGACCGCCGATGTGCTCTGGGGCGTCGTTGAGGCAGGGGATGTAGCCGTAAGATTGGCCGCCGGCCTCCAGGAAATAGTCGCGGTTCTCCACCGAGATCTCCTCGATGGTCTCCAAACAGTCCGCCGCGAACCCGGGTGAGATGACCTGCACCGATTTCACTCCCTCGGTGGCCCAGGCCTTGAGGGTCTCGTCCGTGTAGGGTCGCAACCATTCCTGGAGGCCGAACCGGGATTGGAAGGAGAGCAGCCAGCGCTCCTTGGGCAGATGCAGCTGCTCCACCACCAGGCGGGCGGTCTTTTGGCACTGGCAGTGGTAGGGATCGCCATTGAGGAAATAATCCTGCGGAATGCCGTGGAAGGAGAACAGCAGCCGCTCGGGTTCCCCATGCTCGGCCCAGTAAGCGCGGATGCTCCCGGCCAGGGCGTCGATATAGCCGCGGTCATCATGATATTGGTTGACGAACCGCAGTTCCGGCAGTAAGCGCCAGGTCATCAGTTCACGGGCCACCGCGTCGAAGGTGGAAGCCGTGGTGGTGGCCGAATATTGCGGGTAGAGCGGGAGCACCAGGATGCGCCGGGCATTGGCGGCGCGCAGTTGCGCGAGCGCGCTCGGGATGGATGGATGGCCGTAGCGCATGCCGAGCGTGACCAGCACCGGGCCGGGGAAGCGGGCATCAAGCGCCGTCTGCATGGCCGCCGCCTGGCGCTTGGCGATCACGAACAGGGGTGAGCCCTCAGGCGTCCATACCGCCTGATAGGCCCGCGCGGAGCGCGCCGGGCGCGCCCGCAGGATGACCCCATGCAGGATCAGCCACCAGATCGGACGCGGCAGTTCCACCACCCGTGGGTCCCACAGGAATTCAGCCAGATAGCGCCGCACCGCCGGGATCGTGGGGGCGTCGGGGGTACCCAGGTTCACGAGCAGCACGCCCAGGCATTCCGGGGCGTCGTGGTGCGGCTCTGGGCTATTGGCATAGATCATCGTGCCATCTCGTCGTCTTGACCCGCGCGGCAGGGGGTCGCTCGGCGCCCCGGGGTGTGCGGGCGGTGCTGGCTCAAATCCCGGCATGTGGGCTGGTCCTTTAGTCCTGGGCCTGGGCGCACAGGTGTTTGAACAGGGCGCGGAAGCGCTGGGGGTCCGGGGTGCCGAACAGCGGGTCTTCGGCGCGGGGGGCCAGGATCTCAAGCGCATCCAAATCCGCCGGCTCAAGCCAGTCGCGCGCGATCGGAAAGGCCTCCGTCTCCTCCAGCGCCAGGTGTTCGCGCATGGTCGTCACAAACTCCCGGCCCTGGGCCTCCACCTCATCGCGGCGCAGCACCTCTTCGTTGACGATGCCGTCCAGCGATTGGCGAAAGCGCTTGTTCATCTGGATGACGACCGCGTGCTGGCGCATCAGTACGTCGAAGACGTCGCGTTGCTCCGCCCCCTTTTCCAGGGTGCGGCGAAAGATCAGGTCTTCCGTGGGGTGATGGATAGTGTCGGCGTAGTTGTCCATATACTCCAGCATCTGGCAGAAGACCTCATAGTCGGGCTCGTGGCCCGCGTGGAAGCGCTCCAGCAGGGCATGGAACAGGTCGAGCAGTTGTGTCAGGCGCAGATGGTCCTGGGCGAGACGTTGCATGAGTGGGTGCATGGGCGCATGACTCCAAGTTGAAGGGGCGGACCGTCGCGGGTGGACGGTGGGTGCGGGACGTCTGGCCCGTCCTGGTCGCGACCGTGCGAGCCCAAACCACTCTAATAAGGCATCGCGGCCGCGTTGCCAAGCAAAAAGGGTGGAATGCCCGTTCTGAGCGGCCTGCGGTGCGCCGCCGACGCCTGCCGCGGCGCCCCTCACCCCTCACCGCCGGGTGCCGCGATTCCCCGCCGGCGGCGCCGCTGCGCCAGTCGGCGCCACACCCAGCCCGCGGGGGCATCCTCGCCGGTGACCAGATAGTGCAGCACATGAGGGTCATTCAGGGTCCAATCCATCACGGCGCGCGCCCCGTCCCGCCCGCAGAAGAGGACCTGATCGCCTTTGCGCACCCGCTGGTCCAAATCCGGGAGCAGTTGGCGCTCATCGTTGTGCTCCAGCAGCAGCGGGATCACCGGCAACGCTCGGGTGCGGTCCCGTGGGTCGGTCACCAGTCGCCGCAGGGTGAGATTGGCCGTGTGCTCATCCCCGGCGCAGAGGGCGGGCGCCTGGTTCGCCTCGACGGCGATCTGCCACACCTGGGGAATCTGCGTGTCGAGCAGTCCGCACAGCCGGCTGATCAACTCGCAGGCCCAGCCGGTATCCTGAAAGCGTGAGAGTGTGATGAACTCCCAGAGCAGCGGCAGGGTCAGGCGCACGCGGATGCCATCGGTGATGATCATGCTGGGATGCATCACCACCTGCGCCCCGACCCGCCGGAATAGTTCCCCATTATCCAGATGATTCTTGCGCGCGACCACGAACAGGTCACGGTTGAGTTGTCGCGCCGTCATGATGATGGACAGGTTGGTCGCATCGTTGTCCGTGCCGGCCACCAGGGCGACGGCGCGCTGGATATGCGCCCGCTCCAGGGTGGCGGCGCCGGTGCCATGCCCCAGGATGACGCCGTCCTTGGGCAGGTCGGTCAGGTGTGGATCGGCCTCCACGATCACCAGTTCCAGCCCCTGGCCCTTGAGGTGCCGGTACATGGCGCGGCCGAAGCGCCCGAAGCCGCACAGTATCCACAGACCCTTGGCCGGCGGGCACTGCGGTTCCGGCAGGGGCGCGCCGCTCTCCCCAATCAGCCAGTCCCGCAGGAGGGTCAGGCAGGGCGCCTCAATGGCGATGGCCATATGCAGGGCGAAGGTATCGAAGGGGTCGTAGATATGGTCGGTGCCGAAGGAGGCCATGTCGGCCGCCACCTCAGGCGAGTCGGACCGGCAGACCACCCGCAGACCCGGGCGCAATAGCTTGGCGGCGATGGCGATCTTGAGGTTGGTCTCGTTCACATCGGTGAGGGCCACGATCCCCAGACAGCGGGGGTGGTCGAGGCCGGCGGCTAGGAGATTGGCCGGCCGGCGGGCGTCGGCGGTGAGGGCCGGTACGTATTCGCGCAGATTCGCCAGCAGCAGCAGGCTGATGCGCTCCGGGTCGAGGTCGATCACCACCGCGCGCTGGTGGCGGTCGGCGAGCGCCCGCACCAAGGCGCCGCCGGTCTGACCATAGCCGCAGACCAGATAGAAGGGATCGCGCAGCCGTTGCACGCGGGCGCGGAAACGCCGTTCGGTGAGCGCCCGGCTGAAGGTCGTGTCCTGTAACAGTCCGATCAGTGCGCCGGCGGCATAGAGCCAGATCGCTACCGTGCCGAAGATGGTAAACGTCACCCAGAGACGCTGGGCGTCGGTGAAGGGGTAGGGGATCTCGCCAAAGCCGATGGTGGTGGAGGTATAGGCGACCACATAAAAGGCGTGGAAAAAGCCCATCGGCCAGGGGTTGCCGGCGGCGTCCCGGCCCGGAATCAGGACTAGGCCCATGATCGCCACCGCGTAGCTCACGATCAGCAGGATGAGCGGCGCGCGCATGCGCCGCATGATGAGGAAGACAATGCTGTCCATGGCAGGGCTTAGACGGCCTTCGGGTGTGCGGCGGCAGCGCCTAACGCCGCAGCAGGAAGGTCTCGATCACCAGCAGGACCACCGAGATGACGTTGGCGACCAGCGCCCCGGCGGCCAGCGAGACGATCGTGGCCATGGTGCCGGGGGCCATGCCGGCCGCGGTTCCATAGACGGCGATGATCCACACCAGGGCCGCCGCTGACAGCTGCAGAATGGCCACCAGGCTGGTGGCGAGCAGGAGCGCGCCAACCTGGGAGCGGTCGCCGAACTTGAGTACGGTGGCGATCAGATTCACCACGATCACCGCGAAGAAGTCCCACTTATCATGATGGGCAGGATTGTCGATATCGCCGATGACGAACCCGAAGTTGAGGGTCAGTGCGAGGACGATGAAGAAACCGAAGACGACCTTTTCCGGGTTCATGGGGCCGATAGGGCTCTCGTGGGTGTTGGTTAGCCTGGCGCGTTGATTTCGGCATCCCTGCCGATTCTCAGGAGGGCTGTCTGCGCGGCACCCCGGCCTGGGCGAGATCGGCCAAGTACTCCTGCCACAGCCGCTCCTGGTTGGTGCCCAGGTAGTGTAGATACTCCCAGGAGTAGAGTCCGGTGTGGTGCCCGTCGTCGAAATTCAGGCGTATGGCGTAGTTGCCGATCGGGTCTATCCCATTGATGCCGACGTCCTCCTTGCCGACCTGGAGCGTCTCCTGGCCCGGACCGTGTCCCTGGACCTCGGCCGAAGGTGAGTAGACCCGCAGATACTCGCAGGGCAGGTTGAAGTGTGAGCCGTCATCGAAGCTCAGCTCCAGGATGCGCGATTGCTGATGCAGATTGATTTCGGTGGGTCTAGGCATAGGGTCCTCAGAGGATATAGCGCGACAGGTCCTCATCCGCCGCCAGTTGGGACAGGTTCTGGTCCACATAGGCGGCGGTGACGGTCACGGTGACCCGGTCCAGGTCGGAGGCGTTGTAGGACACGTCCTCCAGCAGGCGCTCCAGGACCGTGTGCAGGCGTCGCGCGCCGATGTTCTCGGTCCGCTCGTTGACCTGCCAGGCGATCTCGGCCAGGCGCCGGATGCCGTCTTCCGTGAACTCCAGTTTGACCCCTTCGGTCGCGAGCAGTGCCTTGTATTGGTCGGTGAGCGAGGCGTCCGGCTCGGTCAGGATGCGTACGAAGTCCTCGGTGGTCAGGGCCTTGAGCTCCACCCGGATGGGCAGGCGTCCCTGCAGTTCGGGGATCAGGTCGGAGGGCCGCGCCAGGTGGAAGGCGCCGGAGGCGATGAACAGGATGTGATCGGTCCGCACCGAGCCGTGCTTGGTGGAGACCGTGCTGCCCTCCACCAGCGGCAGCAGGTCGCGCTGCACGCCCTCGCGCGAGACATCAGCCCCGGACATCCCCTCGCCGCGACGGGTCACCTTGTCGATCTCGTCCAGGAACACGATGCCATTCTGCTCGACGTTCTCGATGGCGCGCAGCTTCAGCTCCTCCTCGTTGACCCGCTTGAGCGCCTCCTCGTCGCGCAGCAGCTTGCGGGCGTCCTTGATGCGCAGCTTGCGCCGCTTGGTGCGGCCTTGGCCCAGATTCTGGAACAGTCCCTGGAGCTGGCTCGTCATCTCCTCCATCCCGGGCGGGGCCATGATCTCGACCCCCAAGGGCGCGGCCGAGACCTGGATCTCGACCTCACGCTCATCCAGTTCATCGGCGCGCAGCTTGGCCCGGAATTTCTCCCGGGTGGCCGAGTTGCTGGGGGTGGCGCGGCTCTCCTCCTCGAAGCCACCGGGGGGCGGCAGCAGGGCGTCGAGGATGCGCTCCTCCGCGGCGGCCTCTGCCAGGTCGGTGAGCCGGGACATCTCCTGTTCGCGGGCGAGCTTGATGCCGATATCCGCCAAGTCACGGATGATGGACTCCACATCGCGGCCCACATAGCCCACCTCGGTGAACTTGGTGGCCTCGATCTTGATGAAGGGGGCGTTGGCGAGCCGGGCCAGGCGCCGCGCGATCTCGGTCTTGCCGACCCCGGTGGGGCCGATCATCAGGATGTTCTTGGGTGTGATCTCGGTGCGCATCGGCTCCGGGATCTGCATCCGCCGCCAGCGGTTGCGCAGCGCGATCGCCACCGCGCGCTTGGCCTCGTCCTGGCCGACGATGTGCTTGTCCAGTTCGGCGACGATCTCTTGGGGGGTGATTTCCGACATGGGATTGAAGGTCCGTGGATGGGCCGCCCGGCCGGGGGGCGCGGCGTGATGCGGAAAAAGCCTGCACTTTTCCGCAAAAAAACGCAAATAAGCAATGGCTTGAGAATTCAGTTGCCGTCGCGCGTCGGACCTGAGCGGACGCTGGCATCGCAAGGTGTTGATGGTCTTTTGCGTTGTCTTCAGTCTGCGCGGTCTGACTGCGCCTTCGGGGGGTTAAGAATGCGGGTCGGGCGCGCATTCCGCAAGTCTGCCCGGGTACTGCCGGTCCGCAGTCTCGCCGGGCGTTCCGGCTTCCCGCGAGTGGTCCGCACCGCGGCCCCTACCGTGCGTCTGCCGGCGCGACAGTCAGTTCCTCGATCACCAGGTTGTGATTGGTGTAGACACAGATGTCCGCGGCGATGTGCAGCGCCCGCTCGACGATCTCGCGGGCCGAGAGTTGCGTGTTCTCCAGCATCGCCCGCGCCGCCGCCTGGGCGAAGGAGCCGCCCGAGCCGATCGCCATTAGGTTGTGCTCCGGCTCGATCACGTCACCGGTGCCGGAGATGATGAGTGAGCTTTGGGCATCGGCGATGCAGAGCAGGGCCTCCAGGCGGCGCAGCATCCGGTCGGTGCGCCAGTCCTTGGCCAGTTCCACCGCGGAGCGCACCAGATGACCCTGATGCTTCTCCAGTTTGCCCTCGAAACGTTCGAACAGCGTAAAGGCGTCCGCGGTGGCCCCGGCAAAGCCGGCGATCACCCGGTCCTTGTAGAGGCGGCGCACCTTGCGCGCGTTGCCCTTCATGATCGTCGGGCCTAAGGACACCTGTCCGTCGCCGCCGATGACGACCTGGTCGCCGCGGCGCACTGAAAGGATGGTCGTACCGTGGAAGATCGTCGCCATGGGTTAAGGGCTCTGGGGTTGGTCGCCGAGCGGGCGGATGGCGCATTCTACGCCAGCGCCGCTGCGCGCGGCGTATGTAGGAGCGGCCCCCCGGCCGCGACGAGCCCGGCAGGTGGACGCGGTGTCGGGTCGCGGCCGGGGACCGTTCCTACCGATGGCGCGTGCTGGGCAGCGGTAAGGCCAGCGCCGCCGCCTCCGCCTGGCAGTCGCGGGTGGGCTTGAGCCCCTTGGCGCGCACGGCGGCCAGTTCGGCCCGGGCCGCCTCGACTTGGGTGCGGAACGCGGGGTCCGCGTGCAGGCGGGCCACCACCCCGGCCGCCAGCACCCGGCCGGCCGTCACGTCGCTCTGCCAATGCACCCCGCAGATCACCCGGCTCTGACCAAAGGCATAGCCCCGGGACAGGAGCGGGTCGGTGCGCTCGGGGGCGAGTTCGGTGAGGATCAGGGTCCAGGTCCAGCCGATCGTGGTGTGACCGGACGGGTACGACCCATTGGTGCGCAGGTGCGCCTCGTCCGATGGTTTGCAACTGCTCTGGTTATAGACGACAAAGGGGCGGGTGCGCTGATAGTGATTCTTGGCCGCCCCGGTGGAGGCCCCCGCATCGCTCTCGCTGCGCGCCAGCAGCGTATACAGATGCGGCGTGGCTGCCGCCGTGATCGGCGCATCCAGTGCGCAGGAGAAGGCCTCCGGGGCCTGCGGAAAGCTGAGAATGGCGTCGGAGGCCGCCAGCGCCCAGCGCGGCGTGTCGCGGTAGGCGCGCGTCTCGCGGAACGCCGCCTGGTCGGCGGCGAAGGCGGCCGATCCCGCCGCGGGCGGCGGCGGGAGCAGCTTGAGACTATTGGGCAGCGCGCTGGTTGGCAGGAAGCCCGGTGCTCTCTCCGACTTGAGCTCGGGCAGCGCGGCCGGTCCCGTGGGCGCCGTAGGCGCCGTGAGCGTCGCGCAACCCGCTGTCAGTAACAGGCCGGCCAGTGCGGGCGCCAGCCAGGGGCCCGGTGCGCCAAACCGCCACGGGGCCGCCAGCAAGACCGGTTGAACGGCCGCTGATTGCTTCCCACCCAAGTCGCGTACGCGCATTTTCTATACCCTCTGTTGCAGGACTTCGTTGATCTGGCCGGCGCCCGGCCACCCCAGCGAACAGTATAGCGGTGATGTTCGTCACTGCCGGGGGACGCCGTAGGAGCGGCCCCCCGGCCGCGACGGGTTGCCGCGAGGTGCGGCGGCCCGGGTGATGATCGACACCTGCCGCGTCACGCCTGAAACTTAACCAGGTATCGGGTAAGCTAGAGCCCCACTAGAGTCCCACCGCAAACCCTGAGGAGCGAGTCGACGATGAGCAAGCTCGGTAAGATCGAACTGGCGGAAATGCTGGCCGAACTGCGTGCCCAATTGCTGGCGGCCCAAAGCGAGGGGGCGGGTAAAGACCTGAAGCTTGAGATCAGCGACGTGGAGATCGAGGTCCAGATCGAGACCACGAAAAAGGCGGACGGCAAGGGCGGGGTGAAGTTTTGGGTCTATAACGCGGAGGCGGGGATCAGCGGCTCCGAGGCGATGAGCCATCGGTTGAAGCTCAAGCTGCGGCCTACCGGGCCGAATGGTGAGGCCCCAGTACGGGTTGGCGCCAGCGGTTCCCTGCCGGGATAAGGGCAGTGGGGTCAATCCGTGGATAAGTCCCTGCTGGTCTGCGTCTTCGTCCCGACCACCGACGCCGCGGATACCGACCACCATGGGCGCCAAGGCCAGATCGGCACCGGCTATCCGGTCGGTCCTGACCTGATCCTCACCGCCCGTCACCTGCTGGACCCGGAAGCCCCGAAGCGCCGCGATACCCGTCACCCGATCAAGGTGCGTTGGCACTCTTATCGCGCGCACCAGCAAGCCGGCCCCGATGGCTGGGTCGTGATCCCGGACGCGGCCGTCATCTGCCCGGCGTGCGATGCCCTGGACGCCATGCTGCTGCGCTGCCCGCGCCCGGATGGGGCGATCGGTTGGGGCATCCTCTCCGAGGAAGCGCCCACCGATCAGATGCAGTGGAGCAGCGAGGGTTTCCCCGATGCCGGCGACTATGAGGGGTTGCGTCATCCTTGCTCCTTCGGTGGCTCCTGTTTTTCCAAGGCGCCGGACGAGGACTACTTTGAACTCGTGGCCGCCGCGCCACCGGTGGAGGAGGGCGACTGGCGCGGCGCGTCCGGCATGCCCATCTTCTTTGGCCGGCGCATCCTGGGGGTTGCCCGGCAAGTCCCCAGGAAGTTCGGTTCCCAGCGCCTGCACGCCACGCCCTCGCGGCGGTTGCTCGCCGACCCGAAGTTTCGAGAGGCACTGGGATTCGATGAGCGTCAGGCCAGGGTTGCCAAGGCGCAGCGCGCGCTGACGAAACTCCTGGTCCCGTCTCCCAGCGGCCTGGTGGCGCTGGCCGACGCACTGGACCCCGCGCTCGATCTGGCCGGGCTCAAAGACCTGGAGCGGGCGGACCGACTCGCCGAACTGCTCTTGGACACCGACATCCGTCGTGCCATCGCCGTCCTGCGCAAGGCCCACCGGACTTTGGTCGCGGAGGTCGGTGCCCAGGATGCCGAGCCCCTGGTCAATGCCGCCCGGCTGGTCGTTCCGGCCCTCTTCGACCAGGGGGTGGTCCTGCACACCAAGGGCCAGCAGGCGGTCTCCCTGGTGCGGCTCCCGGCCGGGACCCGCACCGTCGCGGAGCTGATCATGGCCGGCGTGGACGGGCGTGCGGCGCGCTTCCGGCCGCGGACGCACGAGCATGACCAGCCCGCGGGCGAGTTGAGCCTCCCGCTGCACCCGGAGCGGGGGATCGGCGCGGACGCGGGCGCGGCCCTGGCGGCGCACCTCGAAAACAAGCTCGACCCCGGCCGCGCGGCAATCCAGGGCCTGCGCACCTCGATCGACGACTATCTGCTCGGCACCTTTGCACGCGCGGAGCCGGGTGCCCCGACGCGGGCGCGCGCGGACCGCATCCGCCTCACTGCCGACCTGCTGGAGAATTGGCGCTGCGATACCGGCCAGACCCTCTACATGGTCTTTTTCCTGGCGGATGACCCCAGCGAGCGTCAGCCCATCGAGGCCCTGGTCGCCGAGTTGAAACGGGACTATCAGGCCATCGCCTTCCTTGGTCTGGACCCGACCCCCGACCAGGAGCGCGCCGACCGCAACCTGGTCGACCCCCTCTGTCGCATGCTGCCCCTGCGGGCTTGAGTCACGCGGAGAACCAAGGACCATGAGACTGCTCAAACACCGCCATGGCGAGGCCATCACCCTGCCGGGACCGCCCCAGGCCCCGGAACAGGTCCACTGCTTTGACCAATCCGAGATCGACGCCGTCCACGCCGCCTTGGCTGCGCGCCGGCCGCTCCTGGTGCGCGGCGAGCCGGGCGTGGGCAAGAGCCAACTGGCCCGCGCCCTGGCCCTGGATCTCAAGATGGCCTACGTGCAGCACGTCATCGACATCCGCACCGAGTCGCGTGACCTGCTGTGGCACTTCGACGCCGTCGGCCGGCTCGCCGATGCCCAGTTACGCGGTGCGCTCGCCGGTCAATGCGGGGAGCGGGCGGCCGTCGTGGCGGCGAGTGCCGCCCTCCAGCAGGACCTGGCCGTCGAGCACTATCTGTATCCTGGGGCACTCTGGTGGGCGTTCGACTGGGCGGGCGCGCGCGACCGGGCCATCGCCCGCCGCCGCCCGGTGCCTGAGCCTATGGGCGGCTGCGACCCAGCCAACGGTGTGGTGGTCCTGATCGACGAGATCGACAAGGCCGAATCCGATGTCCCCAACGGCCTGCTGGAGGCCCTGGGTGCCGGCTGCTTCACCCCGCAGGGCATGACCGAACCGGTGGTCATGCGGGGACCGGCCCCGCTGGTGATCATCACCACCAACGAGGAGCGCGCCCTGCCGGACGCCTTCCTGCGTCGGTGTCTGGTCCTGGTCCTGGCGCTGCCCGCGGACGGGTCGGCACTCGAAGACCACCTGGTGGGGCGCGGTCAGGCCCATTTCCCGGCGGCAGACGGCGCGGTGCTGCGCCTGGCGGCGCAACAGCTCGTCCAGGACCGCCAGGCCGCCGAGCGCGCCCATTGGCGCCCGCTGCCCGGTCAGGCCGAATATCTGGACCTGGTGCGGGCGGTGCTTGAACTGGGCGCGACGCCCGCGGAACAAGAGGCCCTGCTCAAGACCATCGGCAGCTATGTGCTGCAAAAACACCTGGGATCGCCGGGGTGAGTGAGGGACCAGTCCCCAGCGGTTCTTGCGGGCGAGCCGACCTGCTGCGCGCGCTGGTGCAGGGCGGCGCGCCGCTGCTTGGGTCCACTGCGGCCTTGCTCGGGTATGCAGAGCAGCCTGAGCCGATCCGTGTGGTCGCATCAGTTCCAGATTTTGCCCCAACGGGGATGTCGGTGCTCACCGCATTCCCTCCCCTCGAGATTATCCAACAGCCCTTGGCCGCTGCCCGCTTCTGGTGCCTCAATGCCTATGAATCGCTTCCCTCCGAGGAGCCGGAGCCCGAACCTCCCACTGCCGCGCCCCTGGGTTGGACCAACAGGCCCGACACCCGCCCGGTCACGCACCCCCTGGCCGCCTGGTCGGACCTACGCCGCCGCCTGAACCCGCGGCTTACCGCGCCGCGCGACGGTCCCGAGCCGGACCTGGAACGCCTGGTCGCCCGTCTGGGCCGCGGGCTCCTGCTGGAGCGGTTGCCGCGGCGGCAGCAGCGTTGCCTGGGGCCGACCCTGCAAGTCATCTTCGACCGCAGCGAACACCTGGTGCCCTATTGGGGCGACCAGGAGCGGGTGGCCGGTGACTTGGCCCGGCTGCTGCCCGTGGGCGCGTTGACCCGCGGCGTCTTCCACGAAGGGCAGACCGCCCCGCGCCTCTTGGACCGCATCGACGGACGCTACCGACCGCCCCCCGAGGGCGGGCTGGTCCTGGTCTTGGGCGACCTGGGCAGCCTGGCACTGGACGCACCGGCCGAACCCTGGCTCCTGCTGGGCCGGTGCCTGGCTGCGGCCGGCTGCCGGGCGGTCGCTTTGCTGCCCTGTCGACGGGGGCGGGTCCCCAAGGCCCTGCGGCGGCTGTGGGACCTGGTCGAGTGGGAGCGGCCGGCCGGTGTGGGCGCCTTGGCGGCGCCTGGCGTTGGCGCCGCCGGGGATGACTCCCAGTCTGCCCGCGGCGCGGCGACGCGCCGTCTACTCTCCCTCCTCGCCCCAGCGGTTCGCATCGAACCCGGGCTCCTGCGGGCGATGCGCCTGTCGCTTGCCGCCCCCGCCCTGGACGCCGCGGCCGAGTCCGAGGTCTGGCAGGACGCCGCCGTCGCCAGCACCCACAGCGAGGCGGCTACCCTGAACCCGCGCGCACTGCCCGAACTGCGTGCCGCCTTCGCCGCCGAGCCCCCGCTGGTGCAGGCTCAGGTGCTCGACCTGCTGCGTACCTGGCGCGCCCATCTGCCCCCGGAGATTTGGTTCGAGGAGGTCCTGAACTTAGCCCCCCAGACCCAGGATGCACTGGCGCAGCCCCAGGACTTGGACGACGCCCGGCACTTTTTCGCCGCACTGTGCGCTGATGTGGGCGCCGACCTCACTCGGGACCCCGCGGCCTCTGTGCCCGCCGGCGACTGGGTGCGCCGTGTGATGACCCGCGCGTCGGTCATCTGGGATGACCCAAGGATCGGCCGGCCCCTGGTGCGTCTGGACTGGGCCATGCATCGGCACCGGCCCGACTACCGTCCGCCGATCCCGATCGAACCGGCCGACCTGCCGGCTGGCGATCAGGCGATCCGCCGGCTAGCCGTCTCCCAGCAGGGTGCCGACCTCGTCTTCGTCCCCTTCGACCAACCCCCGCCGTATAGCGGCAGCCCGCTCGCCCTCATGGAAACTCGTAACCTCCTGATCTCGATCGGGCCACCGGAACCGGACCCGGATACCTTCTGGGAGGCCGGCGAGCCCCCATCCTGGGCCGACGACTGGGGCTGGGACGAGTATGGCGCCTGGGTGACGTTTTCCCATGCGGGAAAGGACGGGGCGCGCGTGGTTCAGCGGATGCGCTGGATCGCGCCGGGCAGCTTTCTGATGGGTTCGCCGTCCGACGAACCCGGGCGCTACCCGGATGACGGCCCACAACACCAGGTGACGCTCGGCGAGGGTTACTGGCTGTTCGACACGCCCTGCACCCAGGCCCTCTGGACGGCGGTAATCGGTCAGAATCCCAGCCGGTTTCAGACCCTCGAGCGGCCGGTCGAGCAGGTGAGTTGGGAGGATGCGCAGGGGTTCATCGCCCGCCTGAATACCCTGCTTCCCGGGCTCGATATCAGTCTCCCGAGCGAGGCGCAGTGGGAATATGCCTGTCGGGCCGGGACCGAGACGGCGCTTTACACTGGACCTATCGAGATCTTGGGCGATGCCAATGCCCCTGCCCTGGACGCCATCGCCTGGTACGGCGGCAACAGCGGGGTCGACTTCGAACTAGCGAACGGGTACGACTCGTCCAGTTGGCCCGAGCAGCAGTACCCCAATCCCAGGTCCGGGACCCATCCGGTCGGTACCAAGCAGGCCAATCCCTGGGGTCTCTACGACATGCTCGGCAATGTCTGGGAGTGGGTCCAGGACCCCTGGCATGATGACTATACGGGGGCGCCTCAGGATGGTTCGGTTTGGCCGTCGTCCTCGCCCGGCGCGGCCCGGGTGGTCCGCGGGGGCTCCTGGAACGGCCTCGCGCGCTTCTGCCGTTGCGCGTCCCGCTACCAGGGCGCGCCCGACCTCCGCGATGGCAACCTGGGCTTGCGTTGTGCCCGAGTTCAGGTTCGTGAGCCAGGCCAGGCCGGCAGCCCGGACGGCGGGGAGCACGGTCCGGGGGGCGGTGCAGCGCAGCGCGCACGCTTGGCCCGGCCCGGCCCGCGGAGCGGATCAGGCCGGGCCGGGTCAGGCGTGCGGCGCGCAGCGGGCGCCGAGGCCGCGGGCATCTCGCTCCCACGCTCCAGCGTGGGAGTCAGTGCGGGCGCTCCGCGTCCGGTCCCCGGCGGGGACGCGGAGCGCCCGCGCGGCATTCCCACGCGGGAGCGTGGGAACGAGAGCGCCCAATTGGTGCGCCTGGAGTCCAGTGCTGTGGCGACCGTCCCGCTGCCCGCGGCATCGCGCATCCAACTCCTGACTGACCGCGAGCGCCTGACCCTGTCCCAGATCGACAAGCCCGCCTGGGCCAGCGCGATCGGTCGCGACCGCTTCGGTCTCTGGGCCGAGATCGCTGTCCCGTCGCGCAGCGCGGAGTCCGCCCCCCAGCGCCGCCGCTGGTGGTCCTTGAAGTCAGCCCCCAAGCCGAGCGCGCAAATGGACCCTGAGCCGGTCATCCAGCGCCTGCGCTGGATCCCGCCCGGGCGCTTCCTGATGGGCTCCCCCGCGGGCGAGCCGGGGCGCTGGGACGCCGAAGGCCCCCAGCACTCGGTCACCATCGGCCAGGGTTACTGGCTCTTCGATACCCCCTGCACCCAGGCCCTCTGGGTCGCGGTCATGGCGGAGAACCCCAGTCGATTCAAGGACCCGCGGCGTCCGGTCGAGCAGATCTCCTGGGGCGACGCACAAGGCTTCATGAATCAGATCAACCAATCAGTTCCAGGGTTGGCCCTGTCCCTGCCGACCGAGGCCCAATGGGAATATGCCTGCCGGGCCGGCACCCAGACCGCGCTCTATACCGGCCCGATCGAGATCCTGGGCCAAACCCATGCCCCGGCCCTGGACCCCATCGCCTGGTATGGCGGCAACAGTGGGGTCGATTACGACCTCGACGAGGCCTATGAGACCGTCGGCGATCTGTGGAAAGAGATGCAGTACGAAACCAAACGGGCCGGGACGCGGCGGGTCAAGGGCAAGCAGCCCAACCCCTGGGGCCTCTACGATATGCTCGGTAACGTTTGGGAGTGGGTCGCCGACCCCTGGCATGACAACTACCAGGACGCGCCGACGGACGGCACTCTGTGGGACAATGCCCCTGGCGCGGCCCGGGTGGTCCGCGGGGGCTCCTGGTACGGCCTCGCGCGCTGCTGCCGTTGCGCGTACCGCTCCCAGTACGCGCCCGGCAGCCGCCGTGACAACCTGGGCTTGCGTGGTGCCCGAGTTCAGGGGTCGTGAGCCCGGTCGGTCTGGCAAGACGCAGCGGAGCGCCTGAATCTGGCGCGGCCCGGCCCGCGGAGCGGATCAGGCCGGGCGGCGCCAGGTTCAGGCGTGTAGCGGGGGGGCCGCTCCGTCTCGTGACACCGCTCGAGTGGTGTCACGCCTGTGTCAGGCGCTCCGCGCCGCGGGGTAGAGTCCGGTTTCTCGTGGTTCCCAAACTCTGAGACTGGCAAGAATGCCCCGTGCGCCTTCGGCGCCGCCGTCCGGCTGAAGCCTCCAGTTGGGGGGATCAGCCGGGAGGCATTAGCCGGTCCTCTCGCTCCCATGCTGGGGCGTGCGAACCTGGCGGGGAGCGTCGCGCTGGGCGAGATGCGCGCCTTCCGCATCAACGACCCCAAGCCCCGCCTGATCCATGCCCCGTGCTTCCGTGAGCGGGTGCTCCACCATGCCCTGATGACCCAGGCGGGTCCGGTGCTGGATCGTGCCCTGGTCGCGGATACCTATGCCTGCCGCGTCGGCAAAGGGGCGCTGGCCGCGGTACAGCGCGCGCAGCATCACCAGCGCCGCTGGCCCTGGTATGCCCAGATCGACATCCGCGGCTATTTCGCCAGCATCGACCAGGCGACCTTGTGCGCTCTGCTGGCTCGGCGCTTCAAGGATCCGGGACTGCTCGCCCTGATGATGCGCATCGTCGCGGCCTACCAGACCGCGCCCGGTAAGGGGCTGCCCATCGGTGCGCTCACCTCCCAGCAGTTCGCGAATTACTATCTGTCCGGGCTCGACCGGTTGCTCTTGGAGGACTGCGGTGTCCGCGGTTTGGTCCGCTATATGGACGATCTGGTGTGGTGGGGCGACTCGCGGGCGGCGGTGCGCGAGGCATTGGCGGCGGCGCGTGCCTACACCGGTGAGTGCCTGGCCCTGGAGATCAAGGACCCGGTACAGATCGGACCCAGTGCGCAGGGGTTGAGCTTCTGCGGTTACCGCATCCTGCCGGGCGCACTGCTGCTGTCGCGGCGGCGCAAATGCAGGTATGCGCAGTGCCGTCGCGCCTGGGAGGACGCCTACGCGGACGGTCTGATCGACGCCCGGACCCTGCAAAGCGGCTATGCCTGCGCCCTGGCCATCACCGCGCATACCGACGCGGCGGCCTGGCGCCGCGAGCAACTGCGCCGTTTCCCACTTGCCGAACCGCTCGCCGCGCTGTAAGGTCGGGCGTGGGGATGGGGGTCGCAAACCGGCGCGGCCCGGGTGGTCCGCGGGGGCTCCTGGAACGACAACGCGCGCAACTGCCGTTGCGCGTACCGCAACCAGAACGCGCCCGACAACCGCAATGACAACCTGGGCTTGCGTTGTGCCCGAGCTCACGACCGGACCGGATGGTCCGAACCTGAACAGACCCCGATCCCGGGCGCCGGTCCGCCGGCGCCAAAACCCAAGACCCCCGGCGTGTTGGTAGCGGTGAGCGGATGCCCCGCGACGGCTCGCCGGTGGGTCGCCTCCCGCCGACCTGGAGCCCATGTCCCCAGCAGGAATCCGCATCGACCCCTCCCGCCACCCACTGGACGCCGGCCGCGCGCCGGCCTGGGCGAGCGAGTGGGGGCAGGACCGCTATGGGGTCTTCGCCGCCTTCACCCTGGGGGCGGTGACGCAACGGCTGCGCTGGATACCGCCTGGGCGCTTTCTGATGGGCTCGCCGCAGGAGGAGACCCGGGGTCTGGCCAAGGACGATACCGAACGGCCCTGGTTCGAGCGGGAGCATCCACGCCATGAGGTCATCATCAGCCAGGGCTTCTGGCTGTTCGACACGCCCTGTACCCAGGCCCTGTGGCAGGCGGTGATGGGCGAGAACCCCAGCCGCTTCCGGAGCCCGGACCGCCCGGTGGAGCAGGTGAGTTGGGATCAGGTGCAGGGGTTCATCGCCTGCCTCAATGGGCTGATCCCCGGGCTCGACCTGGTGCTGCCGACTGAGGCCCAGTGGGAACACGCCTGCCGGGCCGGGACCGATACCGCGCTCTATTGCGGACCCATCGAAATCTTGGGGCAATGCAACGCCCCGGCCCTGGACACCATCGCCTGGTATGGCGGAAACAGTGGGGTGGACTTTGAGTTGGCGGATGGCTGGGATTCATCCGGCTGGCCCGAGCAGCAGTATCCTCACCCGCGATCCGGCACCCACCCGGTTGGGCGTAAAAGGCCCAATCCTTGGGGTCTGTACGACATACTTGGCAATGTTTGGGAGTGGTGCGCGGACGGACGACGCGACTATGGTGAGACCCCTGTTGTCGACCCGGCTGGCCCCTTGGAGCCCGGCGCGGCCCGGGTGGTCCGCGGGGGCTCCTGGGTCGGCGGCGCGCGCTTCTGCCGTTGCGCGTCCCGCTACCAGCTCGCGCCCGGCGACCGCGATGGCCGCCTGGGCTTGCGTTGTGCCCGAGTTCAG
>CAILVI010000119.1 GCA_903837595.1 uncultured Thiodictyon sp. | reverse complement strand
CCATTGGACGATGACGAAGCACAGCGTCAGTGGCTCGCCGGGTTCGGTGCGGCCTGGGTCGAGTGCCCCGATGATGCAGCGATCGAGTCGATTCTCGACGGCGACTGGTTGGGCGGGGAATCGGTTGAGGAGGCCCTGGTGCGGATCGTGGGGGACCAGAGGGAACTTTTGCGTCAGTTGTGGGCGCATGGACTCAGCACGGTCGCGCGGGTGATCCATTGATGCGTGCCTTGCAGGGCATTGGGCGCACCTGGAGACGCATCATCCGCAACCGCCACCATCCAGCGGTCGCCGGATGCGTTATGATTAGCGTACGGTTATCATAATTTCACGGCATCCATGTCTGACATTCCTCTAACCCGCCGCGGTGGTGCCCGTCCTGGGGCCGGGCGCAAGCGCGGCTCGGGCCCCTTCGGCGAGCCGACGACCCCGATCCGCCTGCCGGTCAGCCTGGTGCCCGCGGTGCGGGCTTGGCTGACCGCCCGGTCGGAGGGTGCCGTCGCCGGCGCCCCGCAGACCTTCACGCGACATCCGACCGCGCTGGCCTTGCCCCTCTACGGGTCGCGCATTGCCGCCGGCGTTCCTTCGCCCGCCGATGATGACCTCGAAGGTACCATCGATCTCAACGAGCACGTGGTTCGGCACCCGGCGGCGACCTTCTTCCTGCGTGTCCAGGGCGATTCGATGATCGGCGCCGGTATCCGCGACGGTGATCTGCTGGTGGTCGACCGTGCCCGGGAGGTCAAATCCGGTGCGATCGTGGTGGCCGCGGTGAACGGTGAACTGACCCTCAAGCGGCTGAAGCTCGAGGGGGAGCGGATTTGGCTGCTACCCGAGAACCCGGACTTCCAACCACTGGAGATCCGCGACGGCACGGCGCTGGTCATCTGGGGTGTGGTGGCCCATACCGTGCATTCCTTTTGACCCCTTCTGGACGAAGCGGCCCCCTGTTCGCCCTGGTCGACTGCAACAACTTCTACGCCTCCTGCGAGCGGCTTTTCGCGCCCCGCCTGGAGGATCGGCCGGTGGTGATGCTCTCCAACAACGACGGCTGCATCATCGCCCGCAGCAACGAGGCCAAGGCCCTGGGCATCCCGATGGGCGCGCCTTACTTCAAGCACGCCGAACGGTTGCGCCAAGCCGGCGTGGCGGTGTTCTCATCCAACGATGCCCTCGATGGCGACCTGTCCCGGCGGGTCATGCAGGTGTTGGCGGGCTTTGCCCCCCGCGTCGAGGTCTATTCGATCGACGAATGCTTTCTCGACCTGGCCGGGGTTCACCCCGAGCCGACCGCCTACGGCCTGGAGATCGCCCGCACCGTGCGGCAGTGGACCGGCATCCCGGTCGCCGTCGGGATCGCCCCGACCAAGACCCTGGCCAAGCTCGCCAACCGCCTGGCCAAAAAGGGGCGCAGCCCGGCCGGTCCGGTGCTCGACTGGGCGTGCCTGCCCGACCCCGCGGCGGTGCTGGCGGCGGTACCGGTGGAGGATGTCTGGGGGATCGCCGCCGGCTTTGGCGCACGCCTGTGTCAGATCGGCATCGCCGATGCGCTGGCCCTGAGCCTGGCCGAGCCCCGCCGGTTACGGCAGCGCTTCGGGGTGGTGGTGGAGCGGGTCGGTTGGGAGCTGCGCGGGCGCTCCTGTCCGCCTTTGGAGTGTGTCGCCCCGCCGCGCCAACAGGTCATGGTCTCGCGCAGCTTCGGCGCCGGGGTCAGCGATCTGGAGGATCTGTGCGCGGCGGTGACAGCCTTCGCCAGCCGTGCCGGCGAGAAGCTGCGTGCCCAAGGGTTGTGCGCCCCGGCCGTGAGCGTCTTCGTGCAGACCAGCCCGTTCGCTACCGTCCGGCCCTGCTACGCCAATGCGCGGACCGTCGCGTTCCACACCCCGACCCAGGACAGCGGCACCCTGATCCGGCACGCGACTCAGGGCGTCGGGCGGCTCTTTCGCCCCGGTGTCGCCTACCGCAAGGCCGGTGTCCTGTTGCCCGATGTGATCCCAGCGGCGCAGGCGCCGATCGATCTGTTTGCCAGCGCGACAGACGATGATCGGTCCCGCGACCGGATGGCCATGCTGGACGCGGTCAACCGGCGCTATAGGCGCGACACGCTGCGCTTCGCCGATCAACTGGTGGGGACGGACTGGCGGCGGCGGGCTGAGCGGCAGTCGATGGCCTTAACGACCCAGTGGGGGGCGTTGCCGACCGTCAGGGCTGGCTGATGGTCAGAGGCCGGTGGGGATCGGGTCGGGCTGACGGGATTGCGCCCGTCAGCCCTCCCACACCACCGGACATGCGGTTTTCCGCATCCGGCGGTTGAGCCCAGCGGGCTTAGCCCGCGAGCGTCCACGGTAGAGTCAACCCGCAGCGATTGAGGGTGGCGGTTTTCAGCGCTTGGTGGATGACGACGTGGCAAGCCATGGGCGAAGCGCCACGCCGACAACCGGCAACCCCGAGGGCGCGTCCGCGCACCCCGAGGCGCGCCAGCGCCTTACGCCGTCCGTGGCGGTTATGCCAGCGCAACCAGAAGCATTTGCGCATGTGCCGTCTGATCCAGCCGGAGAGCGCATGGACCTCGCGGCGCCAGTTGGCATAGCGGTAGTAGTTCCACCATCCGTTGATGTAGCTTTGCCATTGGTCGCGCAGTTGCGGTGTGGTGAGGCTTTGCCGGGCATCCCAAAGCGCGCGCACCCGGTCCTTTAACCGCTCGATGGCCTTCGGCGCGGGGCTCACCTGTCCACCCGGGTGGATGCGAAAGCCCAGCAACGCCGTCTCCTCGGTGCGGTGTGCGCCGCTCTTGGTGGCGTTGACGTCCAGGTGCTTGTGCAACCACCGTGTCAGGCGTCCCAACACGCGCTCGGCGGCCCGTTCGCTGGCCACGAATACGGCGATGTCGTCGGCGTAGCGCACGAACGACAGACCGCGCCGTGCCAACTCCCGGTCCAGCGCGTCGAGGTAGAGGTTGGCCAACAACGGCGAGAGCGGTCCACCTTGTGGCGTGCCGCGGCGGCGCCGTCGGTGCCGTCCGTCGCCCGCGTCCATCGGGGCGCGCAGGTAGCGCCCGATCAGCGTCAGTATCCGCTGGTCGCCGATCCGCTCGCCCAACAGGTGCATCAGGCGGTCGTGGTTGACCTGGTCGAAAAAGCTCGCCAGGTCGATGTCTACCACCCATTCTTTGCCTTCTGCGACGTACCCGCGGGCGGCCGTCACCGCGTCGTGCGCCGAGCGCCCAGGGCGAAAGCCCCAGCTATGCGCGCTCATTTCCTGGTCGAACGCCGCGCTCAACACCCGATGCAGGGCCTGCTGGATCAGCCGGTCCTGTACCGTGGGAATGCCCAGCCGGCGCGTCCCGCCGCCCGGCTTGGCGATGTCCACCGCCCGCACCGCCGCCGGTTGGTAGTCGCCCCGCAGGAGCTTCTCGCGGACCGTCGGCCAGTGCGTACTCAGGTGTTCCTCACTCTCGGCGATCCCTTTGCCGTCCACGCCAGCGGCGCCGGCGTTGGCTTTCACCGCCGCCCAGGCCGCCCGCATGTTCTCGCGTGCCAGCACCGTTTCCATGGTGATGTCCACCCCGCCCAGGGGCAGTTCTACCGTTTCGCTCATTGAACCTCTCCTGGCGTCTGTGCTCGCGGTCGCGGATGACTTGGTGGGCGCGGACCTCCCCCATGCGGGAATCCACCCGTTCGGGTTAGCTCGCCGTCCCGGTAGCTGCCGCAGTTGCCGCGCCGGAAACGTTTCGCCCGCCTGCTCGCCCTCCGGACCAGATGCAGACTGTGGTTCTTTCGTGACTCTTCGGCCCTTCGCTCCTCCCGGCTTTCACCGGGCGTCAACGCTACTACGGCCTCTGCTGACTCCTGGCCCGCTCTCACGCGCCAGGTCTCCCCGAGTAAGAGCATGTACTTTCGACCCGTGCCGTCAGGCTCTACCTGGTGCGTCTTTCGGTGACTGTTGGATTTCGCGGTCCCTAGCCCGCTCATCGCCCGCACCCGGCCTCACTGCCTGTTCGTGTTCCTACGGTCGTGTCTTTGCTACACCCTGCTTTCAGCTTGGCCTCGCGGCTTCCACCTTGGGTTTCGCTACGCTTCTTGTCACTCTCTGCGGTTACCTCCTTTCAGGTAACAAGTACATGCCCATGTCGGGCACACGAGGGCGCCCGCGCCGGGCCGGGCCGCCGCCAGGGGCGGCCTGGAGCGCGGCCGTCACGCGCCTTGCTGATCCCGCGGCGATACCGATGGCGCCCGTGCTGACTGAGCGTGCGTCAGCAACGTCCTACGCCAGGTGCGGAGTTTTCAACCGTCGCTACGGGAATAGACGCCCTGTTCGGCGACAGTCTGCCACTCTATCCTGTCAACCATCGAAGGGACGCAAACAGGACCGGACACAGGAGATCGGGCGTGGTCAGGGTGCGACAAGGACGCCGTGATAGGGACCGTACGACCGCGCGACAGGGAGCAGGATGCGCAACGGGCAGTTCGAGGGACTCGAGGCCCCAGGGGCAGCAGCAGGAATACGTGTGGAGTACGCTGGCTCAACCGGATTGACGGCGGACACGGCTCTACTGAAGGAATTTCGGCCAGGGAGGGCACTCTTCACAGCCGCCGATAGTCGTACCAGCCGACTGTCAGCGGTTTTTTCCGCGTCCGTACATGAGCGTCCTGCCGGTTGCCGGGTTCGCTGTCTGCGGCGGGCAGTCTCTGAGCGATTTCGATCATCCAGCGGCCATCGGCCGCCGCTGCGGACAGCTCAAGGCAAAAGGCTGTATTGAAGGTGCTGCGCCTAGGCCGCAGTCATGCAGAATAGGGGAGTGCGAGGGGGCGTACGAGGAGTGACGAATGAGGTCACGGCCCCGCTCAAGGCGAGGCCGCGACCATCTTGACGTGTCGTTTGCATGTGATCAGCGGTCAGCCGCCGGTGCCGCTCAAGGCGTAGGGCACCAGGGGAGCCAACATGATTCCGATTGCGAGCCACATGGCATGGTTGCTCCGGGTACTGAGGTCTTGGTCACTCATGATGTTCACCTTAAATTCGCGTGTGATCAGGGGTTAGACGCCGGAGCCGCTCAAGGCGTAGGGGACCAGGGGGGCCAGCATGATGCCAATGGCCAGCCACATGGCGTGGTTGCTGCGGGTACTGAGGTCTTGGTCACTCATGATCTTCACCTTACTTAAGCTGTCTCGTTTACCGTTATCGTTCAGCACGCTGCGACGCCTGTTGTACCGGGGGGAGCGATCCAACGACCCGTTGCTGTGCCGACGGTTGCGAAGATACAGACCGCGCCGTCGGGCCTCCAATGGGTATTTCCGACTACGGTGATAGGTTTCTGTCGATCTATTCTTTGTATGCGTTTGGCCCTAATATCTCTCTCGGCCGGACCCCTCGCGGCTCGGGCCAACCCGTCTCGAAAACCCTTATCGGAGCAGACCGATGCAAAGCCAACTCACGACGAAAACCCCCGGCCACGCCATGGACGCCGAATCCTCGGTGCCGGAGTCGCAGGTCTCCCATGAAACCGCCGGGCGGACCGAGGCCCTGCCGTTCTTCGCCAAAGACGCGCGCATCGGCGCGCTCAAGGTGAAAAGCGGTATCCGCGCCGGTAAAATCCACAGCGTGGAGGAGGAGAAAAAGTAGCGCCTGGGGGCGCACCGCCAGGACCCGAGTGCGCCCCCAATCCCCCGAGCAGGATCTCTCTTCCTCTCACACCAACCCACCAGGAATTCCACTGCGCCTATGTCCGTTCTGCTGGTCTGTAACGATCCGACCAACGACCTGGGCATCGGCCTGGTCGACGCGGCGCTGCGGCGTCGCGGTGTCGAGCTTACCCTGCTGCGCGCCGACCGGTTTCCGGTCGAGCAGCGCCTCGCCGTGCGGCTCGACGCGCACGGCTACCGCGTCGCCACACCGCCGTTCGATGGTGTGCAAAGCATTTGGCTACGCCATGCCGACCCCGGCGAGGCGTTGCCCGCGTGCTGACGCAAGATCGAGCGGGGCGCGAAGCGGCCGATCGGCGACGCCATCGCAGATACATGATGTTCACCTTCACTTCGATATCCCCCGAGGGTTCGTGCCCTGCGGCCGACGCTGCCGGGTCGCATCTCCATCCGGCGGCCCGTTGCTTCCCCTGCAGCCCGCCGGTTCTTCCGCGAACTGTCCTACAACGCAGTAAGAAATATCGTACCACGCAAAGTGAATATTCCCCGGCACTTACCCTCCCTGAGTACGTGTTGTTTTTTCTCGCGTTCGCCTAACCTTTCTCTCGACCGAACCCCTCGCGGCTCGGGCCAACCCGTCTCGAAAACCCTTATCGGAGCAGAACCATGAACAGCCAACTCACGACGAAAACCGCCGACCATGCCACGGACGCCCAATCCTCGGTGCCGGAGTCGCACGCCTCCCATGAAACCGCCGGGCAGACCGAAGCCCTGCCGCTCTTCGCCAAGAACGCGCACATCGGCGCCCTCAAGGTGAGAAGCGGTATCCGAGCCGGTGCCGCCTTCGAGTCTCACCATAAGTAGTGCCTGGGGGGAATGGCGCTAAGTTAAGCGCAACCGCCTGAAAAGTTAGGGGCTAGCTCGCAAGGGTGGTAGGCTGAAAGTTGCTAAACCCAACCGCCTCCTCTGCAAGCCACCCCCCATGCATCGTAACCAGAGCGCCGCGACGCGGCAACGTGTCCT
>CAILVI010000118.1 GCA_903837595.1 uncultured Thiodictyon sp. | reverse complement strand
CACGACCAAGTTGAGAAAGGTGAATGGAGTCTCTGGTCTTGGGCGGATCACCGCCAATCCTGTCGAAACTATCGTATGTTCGGATGGCTCGTATATTAGTAACTACTCAGGTACCCCCACCCAGCCCTCAGCCGCCGACTACGCGAAGCGCGGCTGAGGCGGGGTGCCCTGGAAAGTCAGGGTGAGGGCGTTGAAGAGATTCGCCCCCTGCTTGTGCATGGTGGCCAGATAGGAGCGGATGGTGCAGAAGGTGTCGAGGCCGTCTGCGGTCCGGAAACCGCCGGAGACTTTCTGTTTGACCTTGGGCATGCGGATCGCCTGCTCACCGAGGTTGTTGGTGAAGGGAACCGCGGGATCGATCATGAAGCGCCAGACATCGTCGGCGTAGCGGCGCAAGCGGTCGATGAGATTGAGCCCCTTGCTCTGCTTGGTCCGACCGCGTTTGCCCGAGGGTGGCGCGCGCGGATTGGCCGCCTCCCCGGTGGTGAGGAGTTGGTAATAGGTCGTTCGATAGTAGGCGATGCGCTTGGCGGGGAGCGGTGCGCCCACCGCCGCGACCTCATGACAGGCGGCGAGCAGCAAATCGAACAGGCACTTGGCCCAGGCTTGCCCCATCTGCTCGAAGACATAGGTCAGTTCACGCAGGTGGTGGGCGTTGCACAGACCGTGCTTGCAGGCGAGTTCCCGATACGGCTTCCAGCCGTCGTGGATCAGGGTCCCCGCGAACACGATCAGCAGCCCAAAGGCGTCGAACGCTAGCTTGCCGCGTTTGGGGTGCGCACCGAGCCAGGTCAGCAGTGGGGTCACGAGAACATGCATCCAGTGGATTTTACCGGCTACGCGCATCCCGGTTTCGTCGGCGTGGGCGACCGCGGCGGCGGTGAGCGCCTCCCCCATCGCGGCCACGGTCGGGGCCAGCCGCACCTGCGCTTCGGCCTGGATCGCCAGCACCGTGGCGTCGGACATCGGCAGGTCGAACAGATCGCCCATCAACTCGCCGGTGCGTGCCAGCGGCAACATGTGGTGGTGGGTCAACTGGATGACCGCCGCCTTGCTGTGCGGTCCGTACTGCACCGGCGCCGACACCGCGGCGGGAAACGCGCCCCGATGCACCTTCGCGCAGGGGCACGGCGCTTCGAGAACTTGGTGCTCGGTGACCTCGCAGCGCAGCGGCGGCAGGTCGAACACTTGGCGGGTCTCGACCACGACCGCCGGACCCAAGGGACGATGACAGGCATCGCAATGGGTCGCCGGGGCATGCGTTTGAATCCGATCCGGCTGCGCCACGCGCTTCAGGGTATGACCGGCGTGGCCCGTTTGGCCTCCCGTCGGTTTCTCTCCGCGGGTGCGCAACGACTTCGGCTTGGGTTTGTTCAGCCCGTCCGAGGACGGTGGTTTGCTAGAATTGCGGCTGTTCTTCGCCAGACGACCTTGCAGTTCCTCGACCGTCGCCGTCAGCGCGACGACGCGCGCCCACAACGCCCCGATCAGGGCGTCTTTGTCGGCAACGCTCAGGGGCGCCAAGTCGGGCAGGGGTTCCATGGTCGCGATTATCCGCTTCCGCGCCGCGTGTTCAAGCAAAACCGGCGCGGCGGTTCGGCGGGACCTGAGTAGTTTCTCAGAAGAAAGCCAAACGAGAGACGATGATCGACAAGCCTCCCCCGGAACACGATAACGGCAATACCACCCAGCGAAAGTTCAAAAAACCTAAAGGGCAATAAGTAAAACTTTTCATAACGCTCGATGCTTGGCGAAAAAAAGAGAATCACCGAAACGGCCGTCAAAAAAATCAATAACGGGAGCAGCCACGAGCGTCTCGCCTTCCCTAGAATCAAGAACAGCAAGGGGTAAAGCAAATAATATTGCTCTTCAACACCCAAGCTCCAGGTGTGCATCAGCGGCTTATATTCATTGACAACATCCCAATAGTTCCCGTTCTTCACAACGGAAAGATCGCTTTTG
>CAILVI010000117.1 GCA_903837595.1 uncultured Thiodictyon sp. | reverse complement strand
TGATCGGCAAGTGCGACGTGGTGGAGTTCTGGCCGGATGGCACCATCTACCCGGTCGAGTACAAGCACGGACCGAAGAAGAAGCACATCAACGACGACCTGCAACTCGCCGCACAGGCCTTGTGCCTGGAAGAAATGTTCGGCCGCGAGGTCCCCAAGGGCGCTATCTTCCACGCCACCAGCAGACGTCGCCGCGAGGTGGTCATCACCGCTGAGTTACGCCGTTCGGTAGCCGAGACCGCGGGTGCCATTCGCGCAATGCTTGCATCCGGGCAGTTGCCGCCGCCGGTCAATGACCGACGCTGTGAACAATGCTCCTTAGACGCCATCTGCGAGCCGACCATCGCTGCCGCCGCGCGGCGACACCGGACGGCTCTGGACTCGCTCTTCGATCCGGATGCAGCCGGTTGATATGGGGCGGTATCAAGGCCGGACATCACCCGGACCTAATGTACACGCTGCCCACATAGGGTATGACCGACGACCAGGTGGCGTCGCCACCGACCGGAAGACTGGGCGATTGACGAGGCTTCGGACTATCGATGCACGACTGAATCTGCTGAAGGAGCACGTACCATGACCGATTGGCAAGACCGCATCGTCTCCGATCCTGATACCCTATTCGGTAAGCCCCGGATCAAGGACACTCGCATTGCTGTGGAATTCCTGCTTGATTTGCTGGCATCCGGATGGAGCGTGGCGCAGATTCTGGAAAGCTATCCGCATGTCAAACGGCACGATTTAGTAGCGGTTTTTGCCTTTGTTCGCGACTGTATGAAGGACCAGACCTTTGTCATGCAGGCAGCGGCGAAGTCCGCCGGGCGACCTTGGGGGCAGGACCTTTCAACGCGGACGATGGAGTGATCTGATGCATACCATCCAAAATACGCTCTACATCATGACCCCGCAAGCCTATGCGCACCTGGACAATGAATCCGTGCGCATCGAGGTCGAGCGGCAGACCCGGCTGCGTGTCCCGCTGCACCATATCGGCGCCCTGGTGTGCTTCGGCAATGTCATGATCTCACCGGCCCTCATGCACCGACTGGCGGAAGAAGGGAAATCGATGGTCCTGCTGGACAACTCGGGCCGCTTCAAAGCCCGGCTTGAAGGACCCGTCTCCGGCAACATCCTATTACGGCAGGCCCAGCACCGGGCGGCCGACGACCCCGTCTTTACCCTCAGCACCGCCCGCGCAGTGGTCGCCGGCAAGTTGCGCAACAGCCGCTCTGTCTTGCTGCGCGGCGCCCGCGAGGCGGCCGACCCCGGGGAGGCGGACACTCTGACCCGCGCCGCTGACGCCCTGGCCGCATCCCTGCGCGCCGTCCCAGGCGCCGCGGACCTGGACACGCTACGCGGATTCGAGGGCGAGGCCGCCCGCGGCTACTTCGCCGCCCTGAACCTGATCGTCAAACCCCAGGCACGCGCCAGCTTCGCCCTGGACGGACGCACCAAGCGACCGCCACGCGACCGCTTCAACGCCCTGATCTCATTTCTCTACTCCATGCTGATGAACGACTGCCGTTCGGCCGCCGAGGCAGTCGGGCTCGATCCTCAACTCGGCTTCCTGCACGCCGTGCGCCCCGGCCGTGCTGCCCTTGCCCTCGATCTGCAAGAGGAATTCCGTTCTGTGCTTGTCGACCGTTTCGCCCTGACCCTCATCAACCGCGGCCAACTCAACGCCAAAGACTTCGACGAACGCGAGGGTGGCGCCGTCATGCTCAACGACGCGGGCCGCCGACTCGTTGTCACGGCTTGGCAGGAGCGCAAGCAGGAAGAACTCACCCACCCCCTGTTGGACAGTAAGGTCCCGCTCGTCCTGCTGCCCTTCATCCAAGCCCGCCTGCTCGCCCGCACGCTGCGCGGGGACCTGGACGGCTATCTGCCCTATCTCGCCAAGTAGCTGAGGGACCGGTATTATGCTCGTCATTGCGACCTACGACGTATCGACAGAGACGCGCGAAGGCCGCCGCCGATTGCGGCGGGTCGCCAAGGTCTGCCTGCGATTTGGCCAACGGGTTCAGAAATCCGTTTTCGAGTGCCAGGTTAACCAGATGCAATACGAGGAACTGGAGCGCAACCTGCTTGCCGAGATCGATCTGACGGAAGACAACCTTCGCTTCTATCGGCTCACCGAACCCCACGACCTCCGGGTCAAGCAGTATGGCACTTTCCGATCCCTGGATTTCGAAGCACCGCTCATCGTCTAACGCGCGAACCCCAAGCAACACCGAGAACCCCGGTCGGTTCGCGCCGCATCTATCCCTATGATCTTTAACAACTTGGGAAAGCCTCGCCGCCCTCGCCCCGCCACAATGCTTGCGTCCGCCCGAAGGTTCGCGCAAGCTTCGCTTGTTCCACCGAGAAATCAACCGATTACCACGGCGGGGGGGGGGGGCATCGCCCGGTCAATCGACCGATCTGGGAGCGAAACACTGAGGAATACCTTGTTCTCTTCCCGGGGGGGGGGCATCGCCCGGTCAATCGACCG
>CAILVI010000116.1 GCA_903837595.1 uncultured Thiodictyon sp. | reverse complement strand
GGCCGAAGGGATTCGGCTGTGAGAGCCGGCGCAGCCGAGTAGAACCTATGCCACCCCGCGTCCAAGACAAACTCGCCGCGATCATCGCGGAGATCGACCGCGCCGGATGCGCGAATGTTATGCGCCTCACGGTACTCAAGAAGTGGTTTGAACACCCCAGACGCCTCCGCGCCTTCGGTCTCTGGGTCGCGGAGCGGGCCGCCGCCCGCGGGGACGCGGCAACGGGCGAGGCGGCGGAGTTGTTCGCACAGGCCCGCGCCCTGCTGACGGAGCGCCCCCTGTCCGAGCCGATGCCCGGGTGGACCGCCGCCGAGCGACTACACCATCGCCTGCGCGCCTTCCAGAACACTTACGAACACCACTGGGGGCCGGTGCGCATCATCAAGAACTGGGACCTGCTACTCATTGAGGAGGGCCTCGCCCTCTATTTGGGTGAGCGGCGTGACCCCACCGCCGGCTATCGACTGGCGGTGGATGAATGCAAGCACTATGAGGGCCTCTTCGGCGATCTGACTCGGCCCTCACGGGCAAAATTGACCGCCCTCATCGGCTTCGTAGCGACGACCGAGGCGCGCGAAGGCGAGTGTTTTGACTAAACCCCGCACAACACCCGCACCGGCCCGAAGCTGCGTCGATGCTCCGGGCAGGGTCCGAGACTGATCAGGGCCGCCCGGTGGGCGGCCGTTGGATAGCCCTTATGGACAGCGAAGCCGTAACCGGGATAGTCCAGGTCGAGCTGGCACATGAGCCGGTCGCGGGCAACCTTGGCGAGGATGGAGGCGGCGCCGATGGCAGGGATGAGCGCATCGCCGCCGATGATGGTCTCCACCGGACAGCCGCAACCCGGGGCGCGGTTACCGTCCACCAATACCCGGTCGGGCCGCGGGTCCAGGGCCGCCACGGCGCGGGTCATGGCGAGCAGGCTGGCCTGAAGGATGTTGATTTCATCGATCTCGGCGGCGCTTGCCCAGGCGACGGCCCAGGCCAGCGAGTGCTCCTGGATGATGGACTCCAGGGCTTCGCGCCGCTTGGCGGTGATCTTCTTGGAGTCGCCGAGCCCATGGATCGGCCGCGCCGGGTCGAGGATGACCGCGGCGGCGCACACCGGCCCGGCCAGGGGGCCGCGGCCGGCCTCGTCGACACCGGCGATCAGGAGCATTGAGTCAGCGGCGGGAATCTTGGCTTTCATTTGGGTTAAGGCTCATCACAAGGTGCTTTGCAGCCACCACTGCCGCTCGCGGCGCGGAGCGCCAAACACAGGCGTGACACCGCGGAGCGGTGTCACGAGAGATCCGCGGTGTCACGCGCAGCGACCGGGGACCAGCGCATCGTAGTCCGGCGCGAAGCCGGCGGCGAGCAGCGCCTCGCGCAGGGGTGACTGGAGCGCGGACTGGCCGTCGATGGTCTGAATGAGGAGCCGCCGCCGACCGCCGCCGGACAATCGGGCCAGGGCGGCCAGGGCCAGGGGCAGTTCGCCGCCGTCCGCGGTGAGTGAGGACGGGAAGCTCGACAACGCACGCGCGCTGCTGCCGAGATAGAGGACGGGCTTGCCGGCCACCAGAATCACCCAGGCACCGCTCACCCGGCGCGGGGCCGGACCCGCGGTCGCGGGCCACGGCAGCAATGCGCCATAGGGATTGGCGGGGTCCAGTGCGGACAGGACGCACACGGTGTCCGCGGTGAATCCGTCGATCGGCAGCTCATCCAGACGCGCGGCGCGCAGCCGCTCCAGCGCGCCGGGGAGCGCGAACTGGGCGCCGGAGAGACCTTCGACAAACCAGCCGCGGCGCACCCGGCCCGATTCCTCCATCTGTTTCAAGACCCGGTAGAGCGGTGCGAAACCACCGGGCACTCCCTCGGCCTGGACCGCCTCCCGGCTCACCACACCGTAGCGATCGAGCAGCAGCCGGGCCTGGGCGAGGAGGCGCTGCGTATCGCTCGGCGGTGGCACCCCGCGCCCACTGAGGTCCGCCACCAGAGACCAGCGCCCGCCGGCCAGGGCCGGTTCCCGACCGCGGTGCCGCGTGCGGATCGGCCCGGCCAGGCTGCGCAACGGGGCAAAGGTGTCGTTGGTGATCAGCCCGGCCCAGACCAGGTCCCAGACGGCGGACTCGAAGGTCACGCGCTCAACCTTGATCCCCGCCCGCTCGGGGGCCGTGGTCAGTTCCATCAGGAAGCAGGCGCCGCGTTCCCGCAGGTGCTCGATCAGGACCTGATGCAGGGCGACGGCGGGCGGCTCCCCTACCCCGCCGCTCGCCCCGCGCCACTCCCCGCCCGCCGGCGGGTACAACGCGACCTTGCCGTCCTTCGGCCCCAAGGCCCCGCGCCCGATCCAGACGATTTGGCCGGCGGCGGCCAGCAGGTCCAGGTCTTGGGACCGGTAACCGGGGACCCGGGCGGGCAGCAACACCCGGTCGAGCTGGGACCAGGGCAGGCTCAGGCCGGCGAGTTGCTGGACGACCTCCAAGAGCCGGTCCGGCCCCTTGAGGTCCTCGCCGATGCCCTGCCAGGCGGGGAGGAAGCGCCCCAGGGTGGCCCCGTCGACCGGGGCGACGGCGTCGCGGGCGCGGGCCAGGGTGCGACGACGCAGGCGTTGCAGGACCTCACCATCGCACCACTCGGGCTCGGTGCCTGTCGGACGCAGCTCGCCGCGGACCAGGGTGCCCTGGGACTCCAGCAGGCGCAGGACTGGTTCGATCTGGGCCGGCCGCAGGCCCAAGCGGGCGGCGGGCTCGCGGGTGAGGAAGGGACCATGGGTGTGGGCGTAGCGGCGGATCAGGTGCTCCAGGGGGGCCGCCCTCGGGGTGAGGCAGGACTCGGGCAAATCAGGGGCCAGGACCAGGCCCAGTGCGTCGCGATAAAGGCCGGCATCCTCGGTGGCGATCCAGCGGGATTCGCCATTGATGGTGATGGGCGCAGCGCGGCCTTGGACCTTCAGTGTGGCGAGCCAGGCGGAAGCAACCGCCGATCCCAGGACGCACCGCTCGGCAATTTCGGCCGCGGTGAGGTCGCCCAGGCGGCGCAACAGGTCGTGGAGTTCGTCCGCGTCGCGGGCGCGGCGCCCGTCCGTGCGATGCTGGAGTTCGGCCTCCAGGTCGGCGAGCACCGCCGGGTCGATCAACTCGCGCAGTTCCGTCTGGCCCAGCAGTTCGGCCAGCAGGCCGCGGTCCAGCGTGAGTGCCTGGGCACGGCGCTCCGGCAGCGGGGCATCCTGCTCGTAGAGATAGGCCGCCACATAGGCGAAGACCAGCGAGCGGGCGAAGGGCGAGGCGTGCGCGGTTTCCACCTGATGGACGCGGATGGCGCGGGACTGCACCAAGGTCAGGACCTCTTTGAGTCCGGGCAGGTCGAAGACATCGCCCAGGGCCTGCCGATAGGTCTCAATCACCAGCGGAAAACTCGGGTAGCGGCGCACCGTGGCCAGCAGGGTCTGGGCACGCAGCCGCTGCGCCCACAGGGGTTGGCGGCCCTTGGCCTGGCGGCGTGGCGTCAGCAGCGCCCGCGCCGCGTTCTCGCGGAACAGGCCGGCGAAGAGCGCCGTGTCGGCGAGTTGTTCGGTCACCTGGTCCTCGACGTCCGTCGGGTCCGGCAGCAGGTCGTCCAGGGTGGGCAGGTCCTCCCCGTCGGCCAGACGCAGCACGATGCCGTCGTCGGTATACATCACCTGGACCGCGACCCCGGACCGCCGACCGAGCCGGGCCTGCAAGGCCATGGCCCAGGGGGCATGGATCGGTGCACCGTACGGGCTCAGGATGCAGACACGCCAATCCCCCAGCTCGTCGCGGAAGCGCTCCACGACGATGGTGCGGTCGCTCGGGACCTGACCGGTGGCCTCCCGCTGCGCGCGGATATAGGCCGCCAGGTTGACCGCCGCCAGGTCGTCCAGCGGCGCCTGCCCCTGGACCCAGTCAGCCGCCGCCTCCCCCTTGAGACCCGCCGCCTGACGGCAAAAGGCCCCGACTGCCCGCCCCAGCGCGAGCGGCCGGCCGGGTCCGTCGCCATGCCAGAAGGGGAGCCGGCCGGGCTCACCGGGGGCGGGCGAGACGATGACCCGATCGCGCGTAATCTGCTCCACCTGCCAGCTGGTGGCCCCCAGCAGGATGCAGTCCCCGGCCTTGCTCTCGAAGACCATCTCCTCGTCCAGCTCACCGATCCGCGGGCCGTCCGCCCCCAGGTGGACACTGTAGTAGCCCCGGTCCGGGATGGTGCCGGCGTTGAGCCGGGCGATCAGGGCCGTGCCGCGGCGGGCGCTCAGGGTATCGGTCGCCCGGTCCCAGGCGAGGAGCGGCTTCAAATCCGCCAGTTCGCCCCCAGGGTAGCCTCCCGAGAGCATCTCCAGCACCGCCTCCAGCGCCGTCCGTGAGAGTTCCCGATAGGGTCCGGCGCGGGTCACCAGTGCGTGGAGTTCGCCGACGGTCCGGTCTCCGGTCGCGCAGTGCGCGGCCACCTGCTGGGCCAACACGTCCAGCGCGTTGCGTGGCATACGGAAGGGTTCCAGTTCACCCGTCAACATCCGCGCGGCGACCACGGCGCACTCCAGCAGGTCGCCCCGGAACTTGGGGAAGATGCGCCCGCTGCTCACCTCCCCCACCCCATGCCCGGCGCGCCCCACCCGTTGCAGGCCGCGGGCGACTGAGCCCGGGGACTCCACCAGCAACACCTGATCCACCGCGCCCATGTCGATGCCCATCTCCAGCGAACTGGTCGCGACGATGGCCTTGAGCTCGCCGCGCTTCAGGGCCTCCTCGATTTCGGTACGCTGCTCAAAGCTGACGCTGCCGTGGTGGGCGCGAACCAATGTAGGGGCGGGTTTCAAACCCGCCCGTACGGGTTTCAAACCCGCCCCTACGGCCTCATCGCCCGCTGCCGCCAGGTCGTTGAGGCGCCGGCACAGGCGTTCGGCCAACCCCCGGCTGTTGACGAAGATGATCGTCGAGCGATGGGTGCGGATGGCGTCCAACAGGGCCGGATAGAGCGCCGACCAGATCCCCCGCTCGGGGGCGACCTGGCGAGAATCGGGCGGATCGCTCGCGAGGAGCGGCGGGCGCTCCATGTCCGGCACCGGCACACAGACCTTCAGGTCCAGCCGCGGCGGATCGGCAGCATCGACGATCTCCACCACCCGTTCGCCACCCAGAAAACGCGCCGCATCCGCCAGCGGCCGCACGGTCGCCGAGAGCCCGATCCGCTGGGGGTCGCGCGGGCACCGGGCGGCCAGCCGCTCAAGTGACAGGGCCAGGTGCGCACCCCGCTTGGTCGGGGCCAGTGCATGGACCTCATCGACGATCACCGTGTGGACGGTTCTGAGGTTCTCGGCCGCGCGTGAGCCGAGCAACAGATAAAACGACTCCGGCGTGGTGACCAGGATCTCCGCCGGCTCCCGCAACTGCCGGGCGCGCTCCTGCGGTGGCGTATCCCCAGTGCGGATATCCACGCGCGGGGGCGCGAGCGTCAAACCGAGGTCCGCCGCCACCCGGGCGACCCCGGCCAAGGGCGCACGCAGGTTGCGCTCGATGTCGTAGACCAGGGCCTTCAGCGGAGAGATATAGAGGACCTGGACGCCGGGAGGACGCGGAGCGGCGTCATCACCCGCTGCCATCAGCCGGTCGATGGCCCACAGAAAGGCGGCCAGCGTCTTGCCGCTGCCGGTCGGGGCCGTGATCAACGCATGGCACCCGGCGGCAATCACCGGCCAGCCGCGCGCCTGGGCCGGCGTGGGGCCGGCGAAGTGCTGATCAAACCAGCGGCGGGTGGCAGGAGCGAAATAATCCATATGGGTGGGACGTTAATCCGGCAGCAATGCCTGTTGCTATTGCGTCGCACCGGCTTGTCGCAGGATCGCTGCGATGGTGCCATCGCCGGCGTTGGGTGCAGACAGGACTAAGGACAGGGCGGTCGTGCGACGGTCGGCCGCCTTGGCGTTGACATCGGCGCCCTTGGCAAGCAGCGCCTGTACCAGTGCGCCATTGCGGGCAGACACCGCGAACATGAGGACGGTCCAACCGTCGCGCTCCGGGCGATGAAACCGGCGATCACGCTCGTCAACGGCGACCTTGGCATTGACATCGGCCCCCTTGTCGATCAATGCCTGCGCTGCCTGTTCCTGGCCGCTGGCCAGGGCAATCATCAGCGCGGTCCGTCCGTCTGCGCTTCTGGCGTTGACATCGGCCCCCTGGTCGATCAAGGACTGCACCGCGCCCTGCCGTTCCTCGCTCAATGCCTGCAAGGCCCCCTGGCGTTCCTTGCGCTGGCTTGCGCTCAGACCCAGTACTCTGCTTTGTTGGTCTGCTGCATTCAATGCGTAGATCAGCGCGGTCTGGCCGCTCTGGTCCTTGACGTTGACAGAGACACCCTGGTCGAGCAGCAGCCGGACGACCTCAGGGTGCTCGCCGCACGCGGCATCCATCAGCGTCGTGCTGCCGCCCTCCGACTTGATATGGAGATCGGCCCCATGGTCGATCAGAAGCCGTGCGGTCTGTGTATTGATGAGGCCCCACTTCAAGGTCGGGAGATCGGGCTTGTGCCCACCGCTTGCACCACTGAGTCCGCAGTTGGGATCTGCACCCTGCCCGAGCAGCCGTTGCACGACCTCCGTGTGCCCGTTGGCGGCAGCGAAGCACAGTGCCGATTCATTGAAGCTCGGACGCGCATGGACGTCCGCGCCATGGTCGAGCAATAGACCGACACTCTGCGCATCGCCGACCTGTGCGGCCTCGAACAAGGCATCCGCGCCTTCTGTAGCGACATCAGCGCCGTGGTCGAACAAGGCCTCGACCAACTCGCGCTGTCCATACCGCACACCCAGGCGCAGCGCCGCGCGGCCGTCAACCGAAGCGACCTCGGCACCATGCTCCAGCAGCAGCGGCATGGCCTCGGCGTGGTCGCATAGGATGGCAAATGACAGGGCGGTGCGGCCCTGCTGGTCCTTGGCATTGACCCGCGCACCGGCGTCTAGTAAGACCTGGACCAGTTCACGATGGCCCTGTCCTGCGGCAATGCTCAAGGCGCTCGGGGGACTCTTCAGACGCAGCGGTTGGTCGCAGGGATCGGACACTCCGTCGGCGTAACGGAACCTCATGCCGATCTTGGGGCCCCGGTCAACCGACAACGTCTCGAATCTCGAACTGATGTTGCCGCATCGATCGCCGACCGTGAACTCGGTACCAAACTCGATCTTGCCGTTGACACTAGCACCACGCGCAATCAGTCGCTTCACCAGTTCAACATGGCCGGCGCCGACCGCCTGCGCCAAGACCGCTGGGGTGATCGTCGCTCCCTTATCGATCAGCGCTTCGACGATCTCGCGGTCACCCTGCCGCGCGGCGAGCGGCAACGGGGTCGCATAGCTCGCGGCGTTGGGATCAGCACCCGCCGCCAGCAGCGCCTGAACGATTTCAAGGTGGCCGATCTGTACCGCAAACATGAGCGCGTTTTCGCCGTTCTGCCCTTTGGCATTGACGTCGGCAGCCTTGGCGAGCAACGCCGTCACGATCTCGAGGTCACCGCGTTTCGCCGCAAGTCGCAAGGCGGTCTCGTGAAATGATGTGTTGGCATTGGCATCGGCACCCTGCGCGAGCAGCATCAGCGCGATGTCGCGGCTTTCGCGGATGGCGCTGGAGTTCCCATACACCATGCCGTTGGGCGTGTCGCGGACGGTGCGGGAGTCGCCCTGCACCGCTGCCATTAGGGCCGTCTCGCCCTGCGGCGTCCGGGCATTGACATCGGCACCGCGGGCGATCAGTGCCTTCACCGACTCACGGTCGGCCTTCCTCGCCGCAACGATGAGGGCGGTTGCCCCGTCTGGCTCCCCGCTGGTGACCTGCGGATCGGCGCCCCGCGCGAGCAGTGCCTCGACCATCGCGGCGTCACTGCGCGCCGTGGCAGTCTCCAAGGGGGTTAGGCGCTCGCTGCCGCGGGCACTCGCATCGGCACCCCGCTCTAGGAGCAGTCGGACCAGTGTGAGATCGCCGCGTTCCACCGCGATGGTCAAGGCAGTACCGCCGCCCCGCCCTTGGCGGGGATGGCTCTTATCTTGGTATCCGGTCACATTGACATCGGCCCCGCGGTCGAGCAGCCTCTGTACGCGCTCCAGGTCCCCCTGCTGCGCGGCCCACATCAAAGGGGTTTGACCGGTCACGCCCCTGGTATCGGCCGCGGCACCCCGCTCGAGCAGTAGATCGAAGACCGCGCGGTCGCCCTGCGGTGACATCGCGTTGACATCGGCACCGTGGTCGAGCAGCCAGCGGATCAGCTCGGGAGCATCCTGGGCATATGCCAAGGCCGTGCCCCCGGCATTGACGTCGGCCCCCTTGGCGAGCAGGGCCGCGGCGACCTCGAAGTGTCGCCGCCGCACGGCGCCGAGCAACGCCGTTTCGCCCTTCCGGTTCGTGGCATTCATCTCCGCGCCCTTGGCGAGCAGGGCGTTCACCACCCCGAGGTGGCCGTTCCACGCGGCGGCCATCAAGGCGGTGTCGCCGTCGCTATTGGCATTCAACTCAGCACCCCGCTGGAGCAGGGTCTCAACCAATGGCAGATTGCGTTTGTTGGCGGCGGACATCAGCGCAGTTCCGCCACGAGAGTCCACTGCATTGACATCGGCACCCCGGTCGAGCAATGCCTTCACCGTTTGGGCGTCACCATTGTACACGGCGATGATCAGGGCGGTTCGGCCAAACACGTCCTTACCGCTGTCATCGGCGCCCTTATCGATCAGTAGCCGCGCGATCTCAGAATGGTTATGATCAATGGCGAAGACCAGCGCGGTCTGGCCCCGCTTGTCCTTGGCATTGACAGCGGCACCCAGGTCGAGCAGCCACTGGACGAGCTCGCGGTCACCATGCTCGGCGGCGCGGATCAAGAGGGTCGCGTCCTGAATGAACCAGCCATTTTGCTGCAAGACATCGATCTTGGCTCCCGGGCGGCCGAGTGCCTCAACCAAGGTATCATGGCCTTGCACCGCCGCCAGCACCAATGTGCCCCACTGGTCCTTCCGCACGGCGGATGCATCGGCACCCTTGGCCAGCAGCGCCCGAATGATCGCACGGTTGCCGTTGCGCACAGCGGCCCCCACCGCCGTCCACCCATGATCATCGGTCGCATCGGCAGCGGCGCCCCGCTCGAGCAGTAATGCGACGGTGTCGCCGTGGTCGCATTCGGCCGCGCGCATCAGGGCGGTGCCGCCGCCACTGTCCCTGACGTTGGGGTCGGCGCCCTGGTCGAGCAGAATCTGTGCCGTTTCGCGGTCGTTGCAGACGGCGTTGAACAAAATGGGGAAGATGCCCTCCTGTTTGCCATTGGGGTCGGCGCCCGCAGCGAGCAGCGCCCGCAGGAGCGGCAGCCGGTCGTCGATCCACAGGCTCTGCTGCGTCAAGACCGTATCGCCCTTCTTGTCCTTGAGCTTGGGATCGGCGCCCCGGCCGAGCAGGATTTGGACAACCTCGAGATGACCCTTGCTCACGGCACTCATCAGTGCCGTCTGGCCCTCCTGGTCCTGGGCATTGACCTCGACGCCCTTGGTGATCAGCAACTGCGCAACCCGCGCAAAACCAGCCGATGCCGCAGTCATCAACAGGGTCACGCCGGACGGGGTTTTCGCCTTGATATCGGCGCCCCGGGCGAGCAATGACTCGACGATCGCTACATGGCCATTTCCGACAGCGGCCATTAACGCGGTCAAACCGGAGACGGCCTGCGTATTGATCGCGGCACCCCGGGCGAGCAGTACGTCGACGATTTCCGGGTGGCCCGAGGATGCAGCGGCCATCAGCGCGGTTTCGCCGGCCGCGCTCTTCACATTGACATTGGCTCCCCGGGCCAGCAACACCTTAACGATCGCTGTCCGGCCGAACCCCGCGGCACTCACCAAGGCGTTCCGCGGCGGTCCGACACGGGTAAAGGCGCCCGCTAAGCGGTCGTTCCAGGCATCGATATCGGGAACACCCTGGTCGAGCAATGCCGTGACTTCCGCTGGGTTACCCCGCTCCACGGCAATCATCAACGCATCTGGGCTGGGAGTGCTTCGCAGGGCATGGCCGGCATCCTGCCGGATGGGCGGTCGCACGTGGGCCGGGCCACCGGGTCCGACCGTCTGGTTGGCGTCCGCGGCGAGACCGACACCCGACCACAGCAGGACGCTGACGGCCAACAGCCAGCCGCCAAAGGGCCACCCCCGACGCGCCGATATCGCGTTAGCCATTGTGATTCTCCTGTCAGTGGTGACGGTTATGATCGATGTCGGCAGCGCTGCCCGACGCTACTGCGTGGCACCGGCTTGGCGCAGTCGTTCCGCGATCTCGGGATGACCCCGCTGGATGGCCATGGACAGGGCGGTGTCACCCTCGGCGTCCCGGGCGTTGACGTCGGCGCCATGGGCAAGCAACAGTTGCACAATCTCGAGATTCCCCGCGGCGACCATCAGAGCGGTCCGACCCTTGGGGGTCACGACCCGTTTCTTCGGCATCACAGGCACGGGCGACCCGGCGGTGCCACCCTCAGACACAAATGCTGTTACCTCAGGCGTCCGGGCATTGACCGCGGCGCCTTTGGCCAGCAGCGCCTTGACCAGCTCCGGGTAACCCCGAACCGCGGCGAACATCAAGGGGTTATAGCCCATGCCGCAATCGCGCTCCTTGCCATTGAGCTCGGCGCCCTTGTCGATCAGTGCCAGCGCGAGTGCCGCGTTGTAAGCGATTGCGTCGCAGAGCACGACCCCGCCCGCGGTCTTATCGATCTGCGCGCCCTGCCCGAGCAATAGCCGCGCGGTCTCCAAGTGTCGTCCATCCAGGGCCGCCAACAGCGCGGTCACGCCGTCTGCGCCCGCGGTATCGATAGCGACCCCATGTGCGACCAGGACGCGCACGACGGCGATGTGTCCGAGATAAGCGGCGGCACGCAACGCCGTCCAACCCTGCTCCGGCTTGCATGAATCAGCCGAAGAAGAAAAGTGCGGGCGGTCACTCTCGCGGTCGCACCGCGACGGCTCATCGCCCCGGGTCTTGCAGTTGGCGTCGGCCCCCTTGGCCAGCAGGGCCTGCACGATCTCGGCATGCCCCTGGACCGCAGCGACGCACAACAGTGCGGCACCCGCGGGGGTATTGGCCGCAACGCCATGGCCGAGCAGGGCCTGCACCATCGCGAGTTGACCGTCCGCCACGGCGGTCTTCAGCATCGCCATGGCGTCGATCGATGCGACGGCTGCAGCATGGTTGAGCAGTAGCGCCACGGTGGCGGCATCGCCCGCGGCGACCGCCAACGACAGTGCGGTCCGACCAGCCGCATCCGTGGCATTGGCATCGGCACCGTGCTCCAGCAGCGCCGGCACGGCCGCGGTCCGGCCGAATTCGATCGCCAGCAACAGGGCCGTGCGGCCAACCGCGTCCTTGACATTGGCATCGGCGCCGTGTTCCAGCAGCGTCGGCACGACCGCGGTCAGGCCGGACTCGAACGCCAGAAACAGAGCCGTGCGGCCAACCGCGTCCTTGGCATTGGCATCGGCGCGGTGTTCCAGCAGCGTCGGCAGAACCGCGGTCAGGCCGGATTTGACCGCCGACAACAGGGCCGTGCGGCCGGCCGCATCCTTGGCGTTGACCTCGGCGCCGTGTTCGAGCAGCACCGGCAGAACCGCGATACGGCTATATTCGACCGCCAAGAACAGCGCGGTACGACCGACCACGTCCTCGGCATTGACGTCGGCGCCATGGGCGAGCAGTACCGGCACCAGCGCGTTATGACCATAGACGATCGCGAGCGATAGTGCGGTCCGGCCGACCGCGTCCTTGGCATTGACAGCGGCGCCTTGGTCGAGGAGCAGCGGCACAGTCTCGGTCCGCCCGTGCGCAACGGCCAAGGACAGGGCGGTCTGGCCGTCGGCGGTCGCGGCATTCACCTCGGCGCCCCGGGCCAACAGGGCCTCGACCACCGCGCGGTCGCACCCAGCGACGGCGGCCATCAGGGCGGTCCAGTCGCGCTTCCCGCTATCCTGCGGCAGCGCCGGGTTGGGAAATCCTTCTTCCATGGACGGGACGGGGGCGACACCGGGCTGCATCATTGGCGGTTGGCGGACAACGGGATATCGCTGGGGTTCACGCGGCGCAGGGGCCACCCAGACGACATCCCGTTCAGGTTTGAGATCGGCGCCCCGTTCCAGCAGCGCTACTGCCATCGCACTGTCACCACCCACCAGGGCGGTGGCGAGGGCCGTGCGGCCACTCCCACCACGGGCGTTGACGGCGGCGCCATGGGCGAGCAGGATCCGCGCCAACGCAACGTCGCCGTCCTCCACGGCGATGCGCAGTGCCGTTCTCCCTTTTGGCTGAGCTGAGGGACTGGCGGTATTCGCTGCCGTGTGCTTGGCTGGGGCAGCGGAACGCACAGCGGCTGATGCTGGTCTCACTGAACCCTCTGGCACGGCCTCCACGGCATTGGCATCGGCGCCCCGCGCGAGCAGGACCTCGGCGGCCTCGCGCTGTCCCCCTCGCACGGCGAGGATCAGTGCGGTCTCACCGCGCTCCGTCTTGGCATCCACCGCGGCGCGCCGGGCAAGCAGGGCCTCGGCGATCTCATGCCGGCCGCGCTCCGCGGCAATCACCAGCGCTGTGCGTCCGCCGGCGGCGGCCTTGTTTGGATTGGCACCCTGGTCGAGCAGCCACTTGAGCGTCCCCAGGTCCTCCTTCCAGACGGCTGCGATCAGGGCGGCGGCGCCCCCGGCGTTGAGGTCAGCGCCCTTAGCGCGCAGGACCCCGGCGACCTCCAAATGGCCCCCGCGCACCGCGGCGAGCAAGGCGGTGTCGCCGGCGTTGTCCTTGGCATCGACCTTGGCACCCTTGGCGAGCAGGGCCTTAACCACCGGCAAGTCACCCGCGGTCGCCGCGACGATCAACGCGGTCTGGCCCTGATGGTCAGCGGCCCCGACCGCGGCACCCGCCTTGAGCAGCGCCTTGACCGCCGGCTCGTCGCCACGGCGCGCGGCGAGCATCAGGGCGGTGCGGCCGTCCTGGTTAGCGGCCTTGGGATCGGCCCCCGCCGCGAGCAGCCACCCGACGAAATCGGGGTCGCCGTAGCCGGCGGCACGGATCAACAGGTTGGCGAGGGTGTCGTCCTTGGCGGGCAGATCGTGCAGCGCCTGCGCGAACGCGGGCTCGCCCTGCGCGGCCGCCAGCACCAGCAAGCCCCAGCGGCCGGTATCAAGGGTCTTGAGGTCGGCGCCCTTGGACAGCAGGGTCTGCACGGTTGCGCGGTCACCATTTGCCACGGCCTGGCCCAGCGCGGTCCGACCGCCCTGGTCCTTGGCCGCAACCGCCGCGCCGCGATCGAGCAACAGTTGCACCACCGGGCGGTGGCCCTGAGCGGCGGCCAGCAGCAACGCGGTATCACCCCAGTGGTTGCGGGCATCGACCTGCGCACCCTGGTCGAGCAGGGCCTGCACCACCTCCAGATGGCCGTTGCGCGCGGCGTCCATCAGCGGGGTCCAATCGTTGGAGACCTTCGCATTGGCATTGGCGCCGCGCGCGAGCAACAGCTGCACCACCTCGGACTGACCAGCCTGCGCGGCCACGTACAGCGGGTGCTCGAACCCGTCGCCCCGGCCCTCGAGGGCGGCCCCCTGGTCCAGTAAGGCCGCGATTTCATCGCGCCTGCCGCGCCGCACGGCACGGATCAGCATGTCCGCGGCGGCGATGCTCTGCGCGCTCTTGGATGGGCCCGCCGGAGCCCCCGTTGCCGGGCGCGGCGGGGTCTGGACCGGGGGCGGGGAGGACGGGTGCGGTGGGGCCGGCGGCGCACCTGCCGACGTCGGACGCTCTAACGGGACCAGATCGTCGCGCTGCGCACTTTGGGTCAGGTCAGCCGCGAGACCGACGGCCGCCCACACCAAGGCACCGACGACCCAGCCCCCCCCTAAGACCCGACCCCAACCAGCCAACTTCCCGCTCCCCATCGCGAATCTCCTGTCAGTCGCTGCTGTCTTGATGGCTTCTGGCGACCTTGGCGCCGAACCATGCATAAGTTTACACCACAAGTCAATTGCGACTTTCTCTCCATCCTGCCGCATCGGCTAATCGCAAAAGAAGTAAGGCCAGTCACCCCGGAAGCTGAATATCCGCCGCCGGGCTGGTAACGCGCCCCGGACGGACCCACCTGATCTTCATGTCAGACGAACGCCCCAGCGTCCCGTTCGCCGCGGATTGAGTTGCGGGGAGGCAGCACGCCATGCATCAACGAAAACCAGGTACAGCGTTCGCGCGATTGGCCCTCGCGGGGCTGTCGCTACTCATGGTCGGCGCCCCCGCCCGGGCGCAACCGGCGCTGCTCGGGCTTGTCATCGGCGACAGCAACTACACCGCCTTTCCGGCCTTGCCGGCCTGCCTGGAATCCTCGCAAGCGCTGGCCAAGGCGCTGCGCGGGCTCGGCTTCCAGGTGGTGGAGCGCGCGGATGTCACCAGCGGGGGCCTGGCGGCCGCCATCGACGAATTCGGCCGAGGGATGGCCGCGGCACCGGGCGCCAGCGTCTTTGTCTATGTCTGCGGCTATGGGGCCGGCATGAACGACCGGCCCTTTTTGCTGCCGGCCTCGGCGCGCATCCAGCGGCCGTCCGATGTCATGACCCAGGGCCTGCTGGTCAAGGCCCTGCTGGACGTGCTGGTGCGCGGCCAGCCCAGTCGGGGCGTGCTGGCACTGGACCTGGTGCCGGCCGCCGGTGTCCCGGAACCCGTGCTGGGGCAACTTGCCGAGCAGCCGACCCCGGAAGGCGTCGGGCTGGTCGCGGTGATCGCACCACCAGCCACGGCCGGCCCCACCGCGCTGGCCGCCGCGCTCACGGCGGGGCTCGCGAATCCGCAGGTCCAGTCGGCAGATCTGCTGGCCGGACTGGAGGCCAAGCTGGCGGGCGGCCCCCGGATCGCCCTGCTGCGGATGCCGGCACCCTCACGCCGCCTGGCGGACGATGCGGCCATGTCTGCCCGGTCCGCCGTCCCGCCCGCCGCCACTCCAACCTCGACCGCCACGCCGCCCGCCGTCCCAACGGCCGCATTTCCGGCCGATGCCGACATGACCGAGAGCGATCGGCGGGGCGTGCAGGTCAAACTGGCCGAACTCGGCTATTACTCCGGGCGTCTCGATGGCCGGTTCGGCGCGGAGACGCGCATGGCGATCAAACGCTTTCAGCGCGAGATCGGCGCTGAGCCGACCGGGGTGATCACCGGCGAGCAGACGCGTCGACTTCTCACCGGGGCGACGCGTTGAACGGCCAGCACCACACATACCGCGACAGCGACAGAGGGAAAAACGATGAACCTGAAGACCAAGTTCAATCTGGCGATGCTGGCGGCCTTCGTTCTGGGGCTGGCGCTCGCCGCCACCTTGATCTACGGGGCCGCCAACGCGGACGCCCGGCGCGCGGTGATGCGTGAGGCGTCACTCCTGATGAGCGCGGCCTCCGCGGTCCGCGTCTATACGGTCAGCGAGATTACCCCGCTGCTGGCAGAACAGAGCAAGCTGCGCTTCCTGCCGCACACGGTCCCGTCCTGGGCGGCACAAACTAACATGCGCCGTATATTGGAAAAGGAATTGCCGAGTTACACCTACAAGGAGGCCTCACTGAACCCCACCAATCCGGCAGATCGGGCGACCGATTGGGAAGCAGACATCATCGGCGAGTTCACCCGCAACCCGGATATGACCGAATTCGTGAGCACCCGCGACTCTGCGCTCGGACCCACCCTGTCGCTGTCAAAGCCGGTCCGGCTCAAGGACCCGGCCTGTCTGGCCTGTCACTCAACTCCAGCAGCCGCACCGACGACCATGATCGACCTGTACGGAACCGCCAACGGGTTCGGCTGGAAGCTCAACGATGTGGTCGCCGCACAGGTCGTCACGGTCCCGCTGCGGGTAGCGATCGAACGGGCGAACAAGACGCTCACACTCTATCTGGGCGGGCTGGCCGCGGTCTTTCTGTTGGTGATCGTGTTGCTCAACATCTTGTTGACGACCCTGATCGTGCGCCCGGTGCGCCGGATGTCGGTCGTCGCCGACGAGATCAGCACGGGAAACATGGACGCCCCGGAGATCGTGCCCACCGGTCGCGACGAGATCGCCTCGCTCGCCACCTCGTTTAACCGGATGCGCCGCAGCCTCGAGAAGGCGCTGAAGCTCCTGGAGGGCTGACCATCAACGGCCAAAAAACACCCCCGCCCCTGCCGGCGACGATCGGCCGCTTCCAGGTGGTGCGCACCCTGGGACGCGGCGCCATGGGCATCGTCTACGAGGCCCACGACCCGGTGATCGGGCGCCAGGTCGCGATCAAGCTGGTCCGCACCCACCTGCTGGAGGGCGAGGAACGCCAGGACTATGTGGAGCGTTTCAGGCGGGAGGCGCAGGCGGCCGGGCGTTGCAACCATCCGTGTATCGTCACGATCTTCGACTTCGCGCTGCACGAGGGCGACCCCTTCCTAGCGATGGAGTATGTGGACGGGGTGGGCCTCGACACCGTGCTCACGCAAGGCGAACGCTTCGCCCCGACCGCCGCGGTTCATCTGATCGCTCAGGTGCTTGATGCACTGTCCTGCGCCCATGCACTCGGCATCGTGCATCGGGACATCAAGCCCGCGAACATCCTGTTGCTGGACGGGGGCCGGGTCAAGGTCACCGATTTCGGGATCGCCCGGCTCGACAGCTCGGAGCTCACCCAGGTGGGCATGGTGGTCGGCACCCCCAGCTACATGTCGCCTGAACAGTCCTATGGCGAGGGGGTCGACCCGCGCAGCGATCTGTTCTCCACGGCCACCGTACTCAAAGAGATGCTGATCGGTAGGCGCTCGTCGGGCGGCCGCAGCTTTACTGACATTGCCCAGGGCCTCCAGCGCATTGCACCCACCGGCGATGTCGAGCTGGCGACCCTGGCCGGCCCCGCCTTGCAAGCGGCGATTGCGCGGGCCATGGCCACGCGACCGCAAGACCGCTACGACAGCGCCGCCGCCATGACCGAAGCGCTGCGGTTGGCAATCGGCGAGCCGGCATCCCAGGCGGCACCCGCGGCGTTAGCTGATCAGACCGTACTCGCAGTCCGCGCCCGTGGCGCGGCGGCGGGACCGGCCCTGGGCAGCGCCACGCTCGACCCGGCGGTGTTGAGCGGAGTCGAGCGCCGGCTCGCTGGCCATGTGGGTCCCATCGCCCGGTATCTGGTGCAGACCTCGATCGGGACCGCCGCCTCCCTGGAGGACCTCTGCGAGACCCTGGCGCAGCGGATCGATCGCCCGGACGCGCGTCGGCAGTTCATGTCGGAGGCGCTGGAATTGGTCAACACCGACACGGCCAGACCCGGCAGCGCGCCGCCGACCACGGCGGCGGGACAGTCCCACGCGGGGCCGGCATCGGCCATCCCGCCGCAGGAGATCGCACGCGCCCAACAGGCACTCGCGCAGACCTTGGGACCAATCGCCCGGGTACTCGTGCAGCGCACATTAGCGCAGGCACGCACCGGAGAGGAGTTGTGGGACCTGCTGGCCACTCACATTGGCGCCACGGGCGACCGCGCAGCGTTTCTGCGACGACGCGACGCAGGTTAGCCCACGACGCTCAATGGGGGACTGGACAATCCCCGACGGCCGGCCTCAGCGCCGCGGCCCCCGCCGGGCTCAGAGGCGGCGACTGGCTGCCGTTGGCCGCAGCGAGATAGTTGGCCAGGGTAGCGATCTCCTCATCACTCGCGAGCGCGCACAGCGGATACATGTTGCCGGTCCTTTGCAACGCCTTGAGTGCCACATAGATGGGCCCGGCGGCGGCCACCTGGGGGTTGCCGAACAGCGCAGGATAAGGGCTGCCACTCAAGCGGGTCGTGCCCTCACCGTGGCAGCCCGCACACAGCTCGGCATAGAGCGCGGCGGGTTCGACCGCGCGGGCGCCGCCGCGGGGCATCAGCAAAACGAGCGCGAGTAGCGGGAGGATGCGGCGGGCCTTCATGAGCGCGCCCCCCATTGCAGTTGCAGGAGTCTCAACCCGGCATGGGCCGATTGCACCGCCCCTTCCATCCAGGCCGGGATCTGGCTCACATGCTCCCCGGCAAAGACGACCCGCCGGTCGCCGGCGGCGATCCGCGGCAGATCGCGGTCGCGGCCATTCTTGGTCCAGGCGCCGAAGCAACCAGCACTGTAGGGGATGCGCGCCCAGGCGACCGAGACCGCCGAGTCAAACTCGGCCGCGGCCCCGGGGTGCAGCGACGCTAGGTCCGCCAGGGCGGCGCGCTGGCGCTCGGGCGGCGTCAGCGCGGCCAGACGCAGTGAATCGCGCACCCCGTAATAATTGGTCAGGACGCCGGTGGCGGTCCCGAGTCCGACGCTCGGGTAGGCGACGAACAACTCGGGATCGTCAATAAAGGAGTAGCCGGCGAAAATCTGCTCATCCTCCTCCCAAAAACGGCGGCGGAATCCCAGACCGATCTTCACGACCGACTCATAGCCCAGGGTGGCGATGATCCCCTGCACAATCGGGTCGAAGTCGGTGTCTATGCGCGACAGGAGACTGAATGGGATGGTGCAGACCGCCTGCGCGGCCCGCTCCTCATGCAGCTCACCGGAGCGGGCATCGCGCCAACTCACCCTGACCCCATCGCCGTCCTGACGCAACCGGACCAGCTCCGCGCCCAGTTGGATGGTCCCCGCCGGGAGTTGCCCGGCCAGCGCCAGCGCCAGGCGGTCCATGCCGCCGGTCACCGTTAGGACCGGCGTGGGAAATTTCGCGCTATTGACCCAGCCCGGCACCGCGTCGAGCTTGCCATAGGACCAGACCTGTGCAGACGGCAACGGCGTCGACAGTTCGCCGGGGGCGTCCACCGCGCCCGGCGGGACCCGGTAACCCCGCGCCGGGCTACCGTGGTAGCGGCCGGACTGATCCAGTGTCCCAAAGCGACGCGCCCAGGCAGCCAGGGTCTGGTCATCGGCGGCGCCCCCGGCGGGTCCCAGCAGTTCCACCAAGCGCTGCATCGCATAGCCGATCTCGTCCCGGTCGAGCTCACGAAAGCGCAGCCGCTGGCCGGACAGCGGGTGGCCGGGTGTGCGGCGCAGCAGCCAGTTCTGACCGAGCGGTCCGCTCTCGTAGAGTTCCAGGGGCACGCCCAGCCGGCGGGCGTAGGCGAGCACGCCCCGATGCCAGGTCATGATGCGATTGGCGCCAGCGTTGAGATAGTCGCCGGAGGCAAAGGTACAGACCTGCTCGGCGCCGCCCATCTCGGTGAAGCGATCCCCAGCGCGCAGCGTCCAGCAACGCCCGCCCACCCGCTCGCGTGCCTCCAGCACCCGGACCCGGCAGCCGGCGCGATGCAGTTCATACGCGGTCACCAGGCCGGCGATGCCGGCCCCCAGCACCAGGACCTCGCGGCCTTGCGCACTGCCGGGCGGCAGGGCGCCGTCGTTGCGCTCGTCGGTGCCCCCCGCCAGGGCCGGCCAGCGCGCCCCGGCGGCCAGTATGGCGGCTGCCAAAAGCAGGCAACGACGGGAGAGATCGGGACGATCGAGTTCATCGCTATTCATGATTCACTCACACAACAGCAGGTAAAATCACAGGCAGGAGCGGCCCGGCCGCGACCAGATGGCCGGGGACTGCGCAGCCTCGTCGCGGCCGGGGGCCGCTCCTACAATTCAAACTCCAACGCGACCCGGAAGCCGACGTTGCGGTTGCGGTAACCGGGCACGTCGTGATTGCGCAACGCGCTACGCTGATGCCGTCCCTCATCGAACCAACTGCCCCCGCGCAGCACCCGCTCTTTTCCGGCGGCAGGACCGCCCGGGTCGGTCAGTGGACCGGCCGCATAGTCCCCATACCAATCCTGGCACCACTCCTGGACGTTGCCATGCATCTCATAGAGGCCCCAGGGGTTGGCCGGGAGGCTTCCGACGGGGACCGTCTGCTCCCGATACGGACCCTTGGCGCCCGCGCCGCAGGGATAGTTGCCATTGTAGTTGGCCTGGTCGGGGCAGAGTGTCTCGCCACAGTGGAAGGGAGTCACGGTCCCGGCCCGGCAGGCGTATTCCCACTGCACTTCAGTCGGTAATCGATAGGACCGGCCGGTGTGTTGGGACAGCCACTGGCAGTAGGCCAGCGCGTCGTCCCAGGTCACCTGAATGACCGGACGGCGACCGCGACCCCAGCCGGCATCGCCCGTCGGGTCCCGGCCGGTAGCGCAACAGAAGGCGTCGTAGTCGTCGAAGGTGACGGCATAGCGCCCGATGGCGAAGGGCCGGGAGAGCGTAACCTCGTGCTGCGGACCCTCATCGCCCGCACGCTCCACCTCATCCTCCGGGGAGCCCATGATGAAGCGGCCGGCGGGGATGATGGTGAGCTCCGGCGGGACGACGGTCAGGGTGACCTCGCGCCCCTCGTAAATCGGCTCAATCTGGTCGGGCCGCAACCAACGTTTGCGACGGCGTTGCCCCGTCTGGACCTTTTCGACTCCGCTCACGCTGAATTCAGGGTCGCGGAAGACCGGGGGCCGACCCAGGGCCGCGGCGGCGGCCTGTTGCAGTGCCTGGACCTGATGGGCGGGCCAGCCATGAATGTTTGGTGGCTCGGTGTCGCTGATCTGCCTGACCGTCATGCCGGTGTGTCCTCTTCGCCTGGGGGGTGCAGGCGGGGATTGTACCGCCCCGCGGGCAGGGCCGAGCCAAGGGATGGAGTGCCGGGGCACGGGGAGCGCCGTGTGCCTGCGTCTGTCTGACTGGCGGCTGACTCGGCGCTCAACCCAGCAGGTTCGCCCCGGTATAGACACCAAGCCGGGTCAGGGTGGCGGACGGCAACTCACCGAATAGCGACCGGTAGTCGGCGGAGAAACGACCAAGCTGGTAGAAGCCGAAGGTCATGGCGATCTGCGCCACGGTGACGCCCCCGCGCGGCGCCGCCAGCAGGGCACGACGCGCGGCATGCAGGCGCAACCGGCGGATGAACTCCATGGGTGAGGTCCCGAGCCGCTCCTGGAAGGCATACTCCAGGGTGCGCTGACTGACCTCGACCTCGGCGCACAAGGCGGCGACACTCAAGCCGCCCAGGTCAGCGGCACGCACATAGTCGATGGCCAGATCGAAGCCGCGCTGGCGCCGCGTCGCCGCCACCAACGACGGCCTGGGTGCGGCCAGGCACAGGGTGCGCAGCAGCCCCCCCAGCAGATCGGATTCCAGGGTGGCCACGGCGTGCGGATAGCCCAGAACCCGCGGATCGGCGTGGAGGCGATTCAACAGACGCCGCAGCCAGGTCCCGAGGACGCGCCAACCCCGAGGAGCGGCCGGGAGCACCCGAACGCCCGCACACTGCTCGATGGCCAGCGCCGTCAAAGGATCGACCTGGGCGCGCAGCCAGTCCAGGCGCAGCAGGGCGACCACATGCTCCTGGCCGGCATCCATCCGGGCATCCAGCGCACCGGGCAAGGACGCGGGAAGCCCCTGCTCGGGGAATGCCGCCCCCCAATAGTGAGACAGCCCGCCCAGGCGGATCGGCACCGCAAAGCCCAGCATCCCGGCCGGAGTCATGCCCTGGACGCGCAAGGCACCGAGGAAGGACTCCCGGTAAAGCAGCCAGTTGGGGGTAACCAGGGCCTGCTTGCGGTTACGGAAGGGGCCGCCGGTGAGGGGGGAGGCGAGAATTTCCCAGGGAGGCGACGCACTCTCCCAGACGCAGGGGTCGTCGATATCCTGCACGGTGACGAAGGCGGTCGCTGCACGGGCCACCGGGCCGCCCACGGTTGTCTGTCTCGACGTCGCCAACGGTTCCCCCCCAGTTGCGGAAAGTGCATAGACCCCGGGCGGCATTTGCCCTAATTTCTACCGGCGGATTCTAACAGCTCTCGCCGCGGCACTGCTCACCCATCGGTCCGGCCTTACCGTGAAAGTCGCGCCGGGAGCGCGCTCCAGGTCTCCCTCCCCTATTGGGGGAGGGCGGGGTGGGGGAACGGCCAAGGCGCCCGCCACTTTCATCTTGCGGAGTGGTGCGGGCGCCATGGCCGTTGCCGCGAAGGGGACCACGTCGGCCAATCCCAACCGTCCAATAATCGTCGGCACAACCATTGGCCAAACGAATCTGTCTGCCTATAATCGAATTTCCTCCATCACAGTGTTGCGGGTAAGAATCCATGAAGACTTTCTCGATCAATGCACTAGCCGCGCTTGTACTCACTGCCCCGTTGACCGCGGTAGCCCAAACCCCCGATCCAACCGGCCCGATACCGCATTTTGACGACCGCTGGTATATCGCGCCCTTCGCCACCTATAGCTGGGCCGACCGCAACCGCGGGACGAACGATAACTGGGGGTACGGTCTGGCCGTCGGCAAACCGCTGAACGAACGCTTCAACCTGGAATTGCGGGCAACCCAGACAAACTTCGTCAGCAAGTCGAACATCGGCGGCAACTACAAGGCGACCGACGTGGCGGTGGATGGGCTCTTTTTCTTCAGCCGCGGCAAGTTTCAGCCATTCCTCTTGGCCGGCATCGGCGCCATCCAGGACGGCTTCAGTTGTAACCGCAACGCCGTCAACGCCGCGCTGGGGTGCCAATCGCGCACCAGCTGGAACTTCATGGCCGAGGCCGGCGCCGGCTTCATGGTCCCGCTCGGTGACTATGTTTCCTTCCGCCTGGACGGGCGCTACCGCTACGACAACAACCGGGGCAATTTCAACAACTCCAGCGGCCTGGGCGACTGGATCGTGACCGCCGGCGTAGTCATCCCGCTGGGTGCGCGCAGCGCCCCCGCCAAGGTAACCCGCACCTTCACATTGTCCGCGGACGCCCTGTTCGCCTTTGACCGGTCAGATCTCTCACCCACCGGCCGGACCACCATCAACAACTTCTCGCGTGACCTGGGCCAGGCCAACTACGACGCGATCCGGGTCGCTGGTCACACCGACCCAATCGGCTCGGAGGCTTACAACATGGCCCTGTCAGATCGTCGCGCCAACACGGTACGCGGCCAACTGGTCACCGATGGTGTCCCCGGCGATCGCATCAGCGCCCAAGGCTACGGCAAGACCAATCTGAAGGTCACCCCCGCCGAATGCGCCGGCACCAAGTCCAGGGCGGCCTTGATCGATTGCTACCAACCCAACCGCCGCGTCGAGGTCACGGTGGAGGGAATGACCTCCAAGCAATAGCCGCAGCGGCGTAGCAGCGTAGCGGATCAACCAACCCACCGGAGTGGAGCGACGAGACCGATGGCAAACCTGAGCGAGCTAGTTGGCACCTTCATACAGAACACGATGTCCCCCTCCGGTGGAGAACGCATCGGCAACATCCTCAACGACCTACAGGCCAATATCAGCAACATGGCCAACCGCCAGGGAGGGGCGAGTGGCGTGCTGAACAAGATGCTGGAGGCCGCCAAGACCACCTTGGGCAACGCCTCTGAGAACCCGACGCAGGCAGCCGGTCTGGGTGCCGTACTGGGGTCTCTGTTGGGCGGTGGTAGCAGTTCGGTCGCCGGTGCCGTTAAGGGTGGGGCGTTCGCGCTGCTCGCGGGTGTCGCCTACAAGGCCCTGACCAGCGGCGGTCAGGCCGCCCCAGGTGGTTCAGCCCCGGCCTTCAGCGGCGGCGCGCTGCCGGTCGGCATGACGGCGGCGCAGACCCCGGCAGACCACCAGGTGTTGGACACGACCGCGGAATTGGTCATCAAAGGCATGATCAACGCCGCCAAGGCCGACGGCGAGGTGAGCGCAGATGAGATCGCGCACATCCTGGGCAAACTCAAAGAGGCCGGGATGACCGCAGAGACGGAGGCGTGGATCTTCAAGGAACTGAGTCAACCACTTGATCTCTCGGCCTTCGCCGCCGCCATCCCCAACCAAGAGGTGGCCGCCCAGGTCTATGCCGCATCGCTCCTGGCGATCGAGGTGGACACGCCCCAGGAGCAGGCCTATCTGGAGGACCTGGCCAGGCTCACGGGGCTGGACGCGGCGGTCGTCCAGAACATCCAACAGACCCTGGGGGTCAAGGTCTGAACCCCTGCTGCCAGGCCGCGACAAACGGCCTGAGCAACGGCAGGCTGCGCGGCAGCCGCCCGGCAACGGTCGGCTGCCCCCTCAACCGAGGCGGGCCGGCTCCCGCGTGACGGGGTTTCGCCCCTGATTGCGGAAAGTGCATAGACCCCGGGCGAGGCTTGCCCTAGCTTTACCGTCAGGTTCTTATTCCCCATCGAACGATCCAACCCGGAGTCCGGCCCATGAAGCGACCCCTCGGCCTGCTCGCCGCTGCGGCATTGCTGATCCACCTGCCCCTGACTGCCACGGGGGCCGCGGCTCAGACCGCACCCGAAGTATCGGCCAAGCCCAACATCCTCGTCATCATGGGCGACGACATCGGCTGGATGAACGTCTCATCGTACGGCGCCGATAGTATGGGCGTGCCCACGCCCAACATCGACCGCATCGGGCGTGAAGGGCTGCGGCTCGGCGCCTTCTACGCCCAACCCAGTTGCACCGCCGGGCGGGCGGCCTTCATCACCGGCCAGTTGCCGGTTCGCACCGGGTTGACGACGGTCGGCACCCCGGGCTCCCCCGCCGGGCTCAAGGCCGAGGACATCACACTCGCCGAGATCCTGAAAACCAGAGGCTACGCCACGGCACAGTACGGCAAGAACCACCTGGGAGACCTCGACGAGCATCTGCCCTGCCGGCACGGCTTCGAAGAGTTCTGGGGCAATCTCTATCACCTGAACGCCAACGAGGACCTGGAGGACCCGGACCGGCCCACCAAGCCCGAATTCCTGGCCAAGTTCAACCCGCGCGGCATCGTCTCCTGCACCGTCGGCGGGCCCGCCGCGGACGAGGGACCACTCACTACCGAGCGGATGAAGACCTTCGACGATGAGGTGGCTGCCAAGTCCCTGGCATTTCTCGACCGCCGTGCCCAGGACGGCAAGCCCTTCTTCCTGTGGCACAACAGCACCCGCCAGCACGTCTTCATCCATCTGAAGCCCGAATCCCAGGGCCAGTCCCGCGCCGGCCGTGAGGACGTCTACGGCCAGGGGCTCAAAGAGCACGATGGGCACGTGGGTCAATTGCTCGCCAAGCTCGACGAGACGGGGCTCGCCAAGAACACCATCGTCATCTACACCACAGACAACGGGGCCTATCAGTACATGTGGCCGGAGGGCGGCACCTCACCCTTCCGTGGCGACAAGGGCACGACCTGGGAGGGTGGCGTGCGCGTGCCCTTCCTTATCCGCTGGCCGGGGGCGCCCGCTGGACGGGTGAGCGGCGAGATCGTCGATATGACGGACCTGCTGCCCACGCTCGCCGCCGCTGCCGGCGAATCCGGCGTGGCAGACAAGCTCGCGGCTGGCACGACCTACGGGGAGCGCACCTACAAGGTCCATCTGGACGGTTTCGACCAGGGTGCCTTCTTCACCGGCCAGACCGATAAATCAGCGCGCAACTTCGTCTTCTATTATGACGAAACGACACTGACCGCCATCCGTTACAACCAATTCAAGGTCACCTTCTCGGCCAAGCTGGCCGGCCACTGGGACGACCCGCTGCAAAACCTGGGGCGCCCGGTCATCGACAACCTGCTGATGGACCCCTTTGAGCGGCAGTGGGGTGATCTGAATCGGCAGTATGCCGAGCACAAGGCCTGGGTGCTCACGCCGATGGTCGGTGTCGTGGAGCAGCACTTCGCGAGCTTCAGGGACTTCCCCATCCGACAGGTCGGTCTGTCGGCCCAGTTCGGCAAGACCATTGAGGGCATTCAGTCGCAACTGCTCAAGATGCAGCAGGCGAACTAGGCAGTAGGAGATGAAACCGGCAAATCACCCGCCGGGCGTGTCTCCCGGCACCACCTTACTCTGGTCCTTGGCCCTGACACTCGCCCTTGGGTGTCCGGGAGCGACGCTCGCCGCCGAGGGCGGGGTCGGCCATTACCTGCCGGGCGGCATGGCGACCCTGATCGACCGGCCGCCGACCAAGCTCGGCTGGGTCGTGGAGCCGATCTACCTACACTATGAGGGGTCGGCCTCGGCGTCCCGAGCGATCCCCATCGCCGGGACCCTGGCCGCGGGGCTCAATGCCAGCAGCGATGCCCTCCTGCTCGGCGGTCTCTATACCTTCGCACAGACCCCGCTCGGCGCCCACTATAGCGTCGGCGCCTATCTGCCCTATGTCTGGGCGAGCGTCAGCGCCCAACTCGACACCCCGCTCGGCACGGTGCGCCGCCGCGACCGCGCCGCTGGGGTCGGCGACCTGACGCTGATTCCCGCCATGCTGGCCTGGCAGACCGGATTCTGGCAGCTCAGCGCCACGCTCCCGGTCTATGCGCCCACCGGCGAGTACCGCAAGGGCCGGCTGGCCAACCCGGGACTCAACTACTGGACCTTCGACCCCACGCTGGGTGTCTCCTATAACAATGATAAGAGCGGCCTCAATGCCGCGCTCTATCTGGGGCTCGGCATGAACACCGAGAACCGCGACACCCGCTATCGCAGTGGCTCCACCCTGCACCTGGACGCCAGTATTCAGCAATTGCTGCCCCTCGGCCCGGGCTTTCTCGGCATCGGCGCCGAGGCCTTTTACCTGGAGCAAGTGACCGCCGACAGCGGCGCGGGCGCACGCTTAGGCCACTTCCAGGGCCGCACCGCCGGGGTCGGCCCGGTACTGAGCTACATCCTGCCACGCGGCCCCAAGACCTTCGCCGCGGAGCTGCGCTGGCTGCCGGAATTGCACGTGAGCAACCGCCTGACGGGTGATTACGTTTGGCTGAAGCTGGTTTACAAGTTCTGAGCGCGGACCGCGTAACCCCGCGTCAACGGTTCCAACGATCAGGAGAAATCAATGAGACTTCCCACAGCGATCACACTGCCCCTGGTCTTCGCAATGTACTTCGGCGCTGCTTGGGCGCAGCCGACGCCGGCCCCTGAGCCGTCACCGGCCATCCCCGTCGATGTCGGCAACTTCACCCGCGCCGAGACCGACATGTACTTCGCGAGGACGTTGCAACGCGGCGCCTTCGGCAAGTTCGGTCACGATCGGGAGGTGGTGGCAATCGAGCAGCAGGACGTGGTTGGCATGAACCGCGACACCCTGTACTCGTACGCGGTCTTCGACCTCGACGCGGCGCCGGTCACCATCACGCTGCCCGACCCCGGCCAGCGCTTCATGTCACTGCTGGCCATCTCGCAGGACCACTACGTCGTCGACGTGGTGTACGCGCCGGGCCGCACTACCTATACCAAAGAGAAAGTGGGAACGCGCTACGTCTTCTTGGCCGTGCGCACGCTCATCGATCCCCAGAATGCCGGCGACGTGAAGGCCGCCAACGCGCTGCAGGACGCCATCACGACGGAGCAGGCCAACGTCGGCACGTTCGAAGTGCCGAACTGGGATGCGGCCACGCGCGACAAGGCCCGCAGTGCGCTACTCGCGTTGAACGCGCTCGGCGGTTCGCCGAACCGGTTCGGTCGCAAGGACGAAGTCAATCCGGTCGACCACCTGATCGGTACCGCAGCCGGCTGGGGCGGCAATCCACCGAATGCCGCGATCTATGTCCCGGTGTATCCCAAGGCGAACGACGGCACGACGGTGCACCAGATCAGGGTCAAGGACGTGCCGGTCGACGGGTTCTGGTCGGTCATCGTCTACAACAAGGACGGCTACTTCGAAGCACCGATCGAGACTATTTCAGTCAACAGTGTCACAGCGAAACAGAGTCCGGAGGGCGCCACGACCATCCGTTTCGGCGGCGACCCCGCCGCGCCCAATTATCTCCGGATCATGCCGGGCTGGAGCTATATGGTGCGCCTCTACCAACCCCGCAAGGAAATCCTCGACGGCGCCTGGAAGTTCCCAGACGCGGTGCCGGCGAAGTGAGTCCGCAAAGCCCGTCCTATCGCGTCCTGACGGCAGCGGCGGCGTGCGCGTTCGGCCACCGCCCGCATTCTTTTTATCGCAGTGGCTCCACCCTGCACATGAACGCCAGCATCCAACGCCTGACGGGTGACTACGTTTGGCTGAAGCTGGTTTGTCAGTTCTAGACACCATATTGCTGTTCAATGATAACGAGCGGAGACCAAAATGAATCAATCGATGCTGAGACTGGCGGCAACCACGCTGGCGCTGGCCATCACCTGGGCCGTCCCCGCCCATGCCGCCAAGCCCGGTCATCCGGCCGCGGGCGGCCCTGGGGACTGGCGGCTGATTGGGACCACGCACGCCGATCACACGGCCGACCATGACACGATCCGCGTGCCGGGTCCATTCGATAACTTCAGCCGCATCAAGTTCAAAGTCACCGATGCCCCCCTGAACATGCAGCACATGGTCGTCACCTATGATAACGGCGCCCCCGACCGCATCGAGGTCCGCCAGAACATCCCCAAGGGCGGGGAGAGTCGCACGATCGACCTCAAGGGTGTCGGCAAGCGCAGCATCCGCAAGATCGACTTCTGGTACGACACCAAGGGCTGGCTGAGCGGCAAGGCCGACGTGACCCTGTTCGGGAAGTAGACCGTCATGACCGCCACCTTACTTTTGCTGCTCAAGAGCGCCGTCGGGATCATCATCCTGGCGATCGGTATGGACTCGACCCGCGGCGACCTCATTTATCTGTGGCGGCGGCCCGGGCTACTGCTGCGCTCGCTGCTCGCGATGTACGTGCTGGTGCCGCTGGCGGCCTTTGCGCTGGTGAAGGTCCTGACGCTGCCGCCCGCGGTGGAGGTCGGACTGCTGGTCCTTGCGGTCTCGGCCGGGGCACCACTTCTGCCGCGCAAACTGATGCGTATCGGCGACGGCGCCTACACCTTCAGCCTGGTGGTGACCTCCTCCCTACTCGCCATCGTGCTGGTCCCGGCCTGGCTGTGGCTGCTCGGTTCGCAGTTCGACAACCCACCGGACCTCGCGCCGGCGCGCGTCGCATGGGTACTCGCCAAGTCCTTTTTCCTACCGCTCGCCGCCGGGATGCTGATCCGCGGCCTGTTTCCGGCCTTTGCCCAACGGGTCTCAGGGTGGTTGATCGGCGCCGCCGGGGTGGTGCTGACCCTGAGCGCCTTGGTGCTCATGGGGCTGCACTGGGACCTGCTGCTGGAGGCCCGCTGGGCCGGGGTACTCACGCTGGCGGCCCTGATCACGCTCGCGCTGGCCATCGGTCACTGGCTCGGCGGCCCGACCGAGGATGACCGCACCGCGCTCGCGATTGCCTGCTCCACCCGTCATTTGGGGATCGCGGTGCTGGTCGCCTCGGCCATGCCTGGACCCAGGACCGCCGTCATTGTCGCCGTGTACATACTCACCTCGGCCCTGATATCGATTCCCTACCTGCATTGGCGTCGGCGCGTGTCGGCCCGCATGGCCACTGCATCCAACCCAACGACGCCCTGATAGATACCAAACGAGGATCAACTGATGACCATGCAGAAGCGCGTTTCGACCACCGCCCTGATGTTGACACTGATCGGCGCCACCGCCATCGCTGGCGCCGGTGTGCTGGACCCCGAGTGCACCGCACAGAAGGCCGCCAAGAGCGCGGCGGCCAAGGCCACCGTCGGGGTCGGCGGACGCTGCTCACCCGCCGAGGCCGCCAAGGACACGGCCAAGCGCGCGGCCAGTGGTGTGGACAAGGGGGCGGTCAAACAGGCACCCGACGCGGCCAAGGACACCGCGAAAAAGGCCGTGAAATAACAGGGCGAAGCAGCCCCCGCCCCATTGGATGACCGGAGTGCCCCCAGATGACACCGCGTACCCTCGCCCTCCTCTCCCTCGTCTGCCTCGGCCTGAGCGCCGCGGCAGTCAGTCAAGCCGCCCCGCCCGATCCGCCGACCGGCACGCCGACCAAACCCAATATCATCGTCATCCTGGCCGACGATCTGGGTAACGCGGACCTGGGCTATCGCGGCAGCGACATCAAGACACCGAACATCGACGCGCTGGCCAAAGACGGCGTGCGGCTGGAGAACTTCCACGGCATGCCGGTCTGCACCCCGGCGCGCGCGGCCCTGATGACCGGCCGCTATTCGATGCGCCAGGGTCTCCAGACCCTGGTGATCTTCCCCAATCACCGCTACGGTCTGCCCACCGACGAGCGGACCCTGCCGCAGGCGTTGAAAGACGCGGGCTATGCGACCTACATGGTCGGCAAGTGGCATCTGGGCCATGCCGACCGGAAATTCTGGCCGCAGAATCGCGGGTTCGATCATTTCTATGGCAATACGGTCGGTGAGGTCGACTACTTTACCCACAAACGTGCCGGCGTCCTCGACTGGCAGCGCGACGGCACCTTCATCGACGAGGAAGGCTATTACCTGGACCTCATCGGCAATGAGGCGGTCAAGATCATCGAACACCAGAGCAAGGACCAGCCGTTCTTCCTGTACTTTGCCTCACTCGCCCCGCACGCGCCCTATCAGGCGCCCAAGGCCGGGGAGGACCGCTATGCCGACAGCATTGCGGACCCGACGCGCCGTACCTATGCGGCCATGATCAGCTCACTCGACGAGCAGGTGGGGCGGATCGTCAAGGCATTGGATGACCGCGGCCTGCGCGATAACACCCTGATCATCTTCTCCAGCGACAACGGGGGACCCCGCAGCGCGGTGGTCGCGAGCGGCGCTCACTCCCCCGAAGAGCGCGCCGCGAGCGGCGTCACCCAGGATGTGTTGCCGGCCAGCAACGGCACACTGCGCGGCGGCAAGGGCAGCCTGTACGAGGGTGGCGTGCGCACCCCGACCATCTTCAACTGGCCGGCCAGGCTCCAGCCGCGCGTGGTCGACGAGCCGCTGCACATGGTGGACGTGATGCCCACCGCCCTGGCCCTGGCCGGCGCACCCGCCAATCCCGTCGACAAGCCGCTCGACGGCAAGGACATCTGGCCGACCGTCGCCACGGGTCAGGCGTCGGCGCACGACGACATCCTGGTGAACGTCGAGGCCTTCCGCGGTGCGGTCATCAAGGGCCAGTGGAAACTCGTGAAGGTCGCGCTACTGCCGGGCAAGACTGAACTCTTCGACCTGAGCACTGACCCGGACGAGAAAACCAACGTCGCCGAGCAGAATCCGGAGGTGGTCCGTGACTTGGAAGGCCGGCTGCTGGCCTACGCGAAACAGCAGAAGACGAGCGAATGGATGAAGGCGCAGCCGGACTACCTCGGTGCCCAGGGGCAGACCCTGTTCGACCCGGACTTCGACATCGACGACGACGGGATGCCGCACCTGAAACCGGCGCTACCCCAGCCCTGAGGCCGCGCGTGTCCAAGCACATCTCGGCGCGAACCCGCAGCGCATTCAGCGACCGACCGAAGTCAATCACGAGAGGGATAAGATCATGAGAATGAAACCGAACTGTCTGACCGCACTGATCGTTGCCGGCCTCGCGCTGGCGGGTACGGTGGCGGCAGAGGAATCCGCGACACCGCCAGCCGCCGCGGCACCGCCAACCGCTGCGGCGCAGGCCCCATCGGTCGATCCCGCGGCCATCCAGGCGCTCGTGCGCATGGGTGGGTATCTGCGCGGGCTCACCAGTTTCAGCGTCGAGGCGACCGATTCCACCGAGGATGTGCTGGACTCCGGACAAAAGATTCAACTGCTGAAGACGGTCGCTCTTCAGGTCCGTAAGCCTGACCATCTGCGGGCTGATGTCGTGACGGATCAGAAGGCACGTGAAATCTTCTATGACGGGAAGAACTTTACCCTGCTGACACCCGACACCCGATATTACGTCACGGTTGCCGCCCCACCCACCATTGGCGGGGTATTGCAGGAGGTCGAGGCCAAGTACGGTATCGAGTTCCCGTTGGTGGACCTGTTCCTGTGGGGCGGTGACGCGGACGCAACAGCAGACGTCCAAGAGGCCATGGTCGTCGGCACCAGCAAGATTGGCGGACAGGTCGCAGACCACTATGCCTTCCGTCAGGCCGATATCGATTGGGAGATCTGGATTGCCCAAGGCGCCGCACCGCTGCCGCTGCGCTATGTCATCACCACCAAGGACGAGGAAGGCTTGCCGCAGTACGCGGCCAACCTGAGTTGGGATACGCAGGCCAAGCCCGCTGACGCGGTCTTGTAACTGTTCAGGTACCCCGGCCAAGCTACCCCAGCTGAGGCATCGGCGGGTTGCCCTGGAACGTCATGACCAAGGCTTGGTAGGTATCGAAGGATTGCTTGTGTAAGGTCGAGAGGT
>CAILVI010000115.1 GCA_903837595.1 uncultured Thiodictyon sp. | reverse complement strand
TGCGGATGGGCCGGGCCGCACTGGGGTGCGGCGCTCCCAGTCGGTCGGCCTGACGGCCGACCGCTACGCCTCAATGGCCGGAACGATGATCAAGGCCGGCATTTCGTGCATCGATCGGGACCAGGCCAATACCCGCCAAACAAGCGATCTTTGAGCCAAAGATGGACCGCCATCGGCAACGCATGAACCTGGAGCAGCACTAAAGCATGAGCGTTGCCGGGAAGATCGCAGCCGTCGCCCCGTCTTATCCCCGCGTCCGCTGCGATCGATGACCCGCCAGAAACTGCCGATCGGCATCCAGACCTTCCGCGAGATTCGCGAAGAGGGCTGCTACTATGTCGACAAGACGGCGTTCGCCCTGCGGCTGATCGAGCAGGGAAAATACTATTTCCTCTCCCGCCCCAGGCGCTTCGGTAAATGGCTGTTTCTCGATACCCTGGGGGAGTTGCTCGCGGGTAACGAGGCCCTGTTTCGCGGTTTGTACATCCACGACCGGTGGGACTGGACGCAGCGCCACCCGGTGATCCGACTCAGCTTCGGCGGTGGCGTGGTCCAAAGCCGGGCCGAACTTGACCACCGTATTCTGGCCTTGCTGCGCAAGAGCCGCCGCGACCTCAGGCTTGAAGCGGTGGACATCACCGACGTGGTCGGCGGTTTCAGCGACCTGATCGAAGACGCCGAGGCTACTGCCGGCCGGCGGGTGGTGATCCTGGTGGACGAATACGACAAGCCCATCCTCGACAACCTGAGCCGCCCCGACGTGGCGCGCGAGCTCCGCGACGGCTTGCGCAACCTCTATTCGGTCATCAAGGACCAGGACGCGCACCTGCGCTTCGCGAGCGCGAATTCCGCGTCTGGTGGTTCGAGACCGGCACCCCGACCTTCCTCGTCGACCTGCTCACCCAGCGCCAGACCTGGCTGCCGCGCTTAGGCCACCTGGAGAGCGACGCGGCCCTGCTTTCGGCCTTCGACGTCGATCGCATCGCCACCGAGGCCCTGTTGTTCCAGACCGGTTATCTCACCATCGCGAGGGGAGGAAAACCGCTTTGGTGAGTATGTCTACCAGTTGCGCTACCCGAACCAGGAGGTCTATCAGAGTCTCATCAATAGCCTGCTGAAGGTCTGGACCCCCGACGGCCAGCCCCTGCTCGCCAACAAGCGCCGCTTGGGCGAGATCCTGCTCGCCAATGACTTCGCCGGTCTGGAACAACTCGTCACTGCGTTTTTCGCCAGCATTCCCAATGACTGGTATCGCAATAACCCGATCGCCCGGTACGAGGGCTATTACGCCAGCGTCTTCTATGCCTATTTCGCCGCCCTGGGCCTGGTGTCGCGGGATGGCCAGATAAAGAAGGCAGAGGAAGATAAGGTAGCCGGGGTTCCTTCTCTCGAGCAGGAGATCGCTGAGTTCAAGAAGAAGTGCGTAGCAGGGGAGGTCCCTGCTTGTTTGACTAGCTCCAAGCCGGCAGACAAGATAGACGCCGAGGCCCGTGAAGATGCCGCGCTGAAACAGCCTAAGAAGAAGGACTAGCCTGACTTGTAACTGTTCAGGTATCACCTTTAAAAACTACCAATCGGGCCAGGATCGAGTTCTTTTTTCGGCCAGATCCCGCGAGCCTCCAACTGGCCGAACTCTGGGGCTAGCGAATTGAAAATAAGGAGTCTCATTGAAATCATCTGTCTATATTGAAACGTCGGTTTTCAGCTATTTGACGGCGCGGCCAAGTAACGATTTACGCACCATGGCGAACCAAAGCGCGACATCAGAATGGTGGGAAACACAACGACCCGCTTACACTGTCTACGCATATTGCCAACGCACATATGCGGCCTAGAATCGAGGCCACCTGTCGAGCGCACGGCTACGAGCCGCCTGTGATCTGTACACCACTGGAACTTACGGAGGAATAGAGATGTGGGGAGACCCAATCGTTGCCGAAACGCGCACGCTCAGAAACGAATACGCGCGCGACTTCAATTACGATATTGATGCCATTTTTGAAGACCTCATGGCAAAGCAGGCCACACACCCGGAACGGGTGGTTTCATTACCCCCGCGCAAGGCTGATGCCTTAACACATAGGAAAAGGGGCCACCGCCAAGACTTGCCATCGCCGTGACGCTGACGGCATGAGCACCATGAATATTTCCCGACCCGACGCGCTCAAGTCCTATGTGGATGAGGGGAATACCGGGGACAGTATACTTAATTCCCATACACCCCAGAGAAGTACGCCCCTACGTGATCTCCCCGTGCGGTTTGAACCCCACTCACGCTGATATGTGCCCTGGTGTGGTCTTCTGGTTTATCCCTGACGACAATATCAACATCTTGCCCTAACGACATCAGGCAACGGAACAGCCGGTCAGTCGAAAAACCGGACAACCTCCCACGTACCAGAGCGGAAACCTTCGGTTGGTCAAGTCCCATCAAGGCGGCGGCTTCGGTCTGACTGAGGTCTTTCCGTTCGATGACCGCTGCAATCTGTTGGGCCAACCGCACACGCGCCAACGCCTCCTCGGCATCAGGTCGGCCAAGGTCGGCAAAAACATTGCCACTGCTGACCTGTCCGGGGATGTCGTGTTCTTCGCTCATCGCGTTATCTCCTCGGCTCCGCCAACCATGCCGCATAATGCGCTTGTGCCCGTTTGAGCCTGGCTTTCACAAGGTCGCAGTGGGAGTTTCAGAACCACGCAACCGGATCGCCCGGCCCCAGCCCCAGCACAAGGTCGGCCCGCCCCTGGTTGACCGCGATCTCTACCAGCCCCAGGGCGTTCTCATACCAGAAGGGCTGTCCGGGCGGGACCTCGCAGAAGGTCCGGGCCGCACCCAAGGTCCGACCAGCCGCGGTCAGTCGCGCCGCCAACGGGTCACCCAGCGCCCGCAGCCCGGTCATCAGATTGCCGTAGCCATCCACATAGACGACGGCGGGCAGGTCCTCTGCCCAATCCGCGCCGACCAGTGAGCCCGCGGCGACCGCGGTGAGGGCGGGAGACTCGCCCCGGCACAGGGCCGCGGCCAGCGGCGCGAACCAGTCGCGACCTTGGAAGCTGTTGGAGACGCTCGGGGGCCGCCAGTCGATCCGGTACAGACAGCGTGCCTGAGCCCGTCGCGTGACCTGGCTCAAGAGTCCGTTGTCCGGGGCAATGAAGAGGCTGTCCCCGGCGTCCAGGACGAGCCCCAGCCGATCCCCGCCGACGCCGGGGTCGACCACACACAAATAGAGCGTCGCGGGCGGCAGGTCACGCACCAGGGCGGGAAGCAGATAGGCGGCAAGGTCCGGACGGAAGGGCGCAAGGTCATGCACAAGATCGATGATCGGCACCCCCGGGGCCAGCGCCGATAGCCGGGCAATCACCTGACCGACATAGATGCCGGCACCAAAGTCGGTGACCAGCGCGATGCGTTCGATGGGCATCCGCAGCCGAGCACTCATTTTAGGTCCGCCATTGACTCACACATAACCAAAACGCAAAAACCGGGCCTCAGCCCGGTTCTTGCACTCCCGACACCAAGCCATTTGGTGTCAGTCTTCGTCTACCTCGACTGCGGTCTCGCGTTCCGGCCGGTCGACCAACTCGACATAGGCCATCGGCGCCGCATCCCCGGCGCGGAAGCCGCATTTGAGAATGCGCAGATACCCACCAGGACGCGCCTGGTAACGGGGCCCTAATTCAAGAAAGAGCTTTCCCACGACTTCCTTGTCGCGCAGCCGGGCAAACGCCAGCCGACGCTTGTGGACTGAGTCGATCTTGGCCAGGGTGATCAGCGGCTCAGCCACCCGCCGCAATTCTTTCGCCTTGGGCAGGGTAGTCTTGATCAGTTCGTGCCGGAACAGGGAGGCCGCCATGTTGCTAAACATCGCCTGGCGATGCGAACTGGTACGATTTAAGTGCCTTCCGGCTTTGCGGTGACGCATGGTCCGTGATTCCGGTAACAGTTAGCGAATGCTGAGTTCGTCGATATTTTCAGGGGGCCAGTTCTCCAGGCGCATCCCCAGCGACAAACCACGAGTGGCAAGTACGTCCTTAATCTCGGTCAGGGACTTCTTACCAAGATTCGGCGTCTTCAGCAACTCCACTTCAGTGCGTTGAATCAAATCGCCGATCAAATAGATATTCTCTGCCTTGAGACAGTTGGCAGAGCGGACCGTCAATTCCAGATCGTCCACCGGACGCAGCAGGATCGGGTCGATCACCGGCGCCTGCGGCGCCTCAGCAGCAACACCGTCCGCCGGGGCTGAACCCTCCAACGCGACGAAACTGGCAAGTTGGTCGCGCAGGATCTGGGCCGCCCGCTGGATGGCGGACTTCGGATCAATGGTCCCGTTGGTCTCCAAATCGATGACCAACCGATCCAGATCGGTGCGCTGCTCCACACGTGCCGACTGGACCTCAATGGAAACCCGACGCATCGGGCTGAACGAGGCGTCCAAGGGCAACCTGCCGATCGGACGATCCTCTGCTCCCTCCACATCACGCTGGGTCGCCGGCTCGTAACCGATACCGCGACGCACCGTGAGCGTCATGCTCAATTCAGCGTCCGTGGTGATATGGGCGATGATCAACCCCGGGTTAGCAATGGCGCCGGAATGCCCCAGGTCGATATCCGCCGCGGTCACGATGCCCGGCCCCTTCTTGCTCAGCGCAAAGGTCGCCTCGTCCTTGCCATTGAGCGTGATCGCCAGGTTCTTGAGATTCAGCAGTATCTCAAGCACATCCTCCTGCACGCCGGCCAACGTGGTGTACTCATGAAGCACCCCGTTGATCTCCACCTCGGTGACGGCACAGCCGGTCATGGACGACAGGAGGATGCGCCGCAGCGCATTCCCCAGGGTGTGCCCGAAACCCCGCTCCAGGGGTTCCAGGGACACCCGCGCATGATTCAGGCTGCCGTCGACCGGTTCGACCTGAACGATCCGCGGACGAAGAAACTCGCCGATAGCTTCAGTCATTCGGTACCCCCTTTGAAATCACTCCTTACTTGGAGTACAGCTCGACAATCAGCGACTCATTGATGTCGGCAGGCAGGTCGGAGCGATCCGGAACGCGCTTGAACACGCCCTTTAGACCCTTGGTATCGACCTCAACCCAATCGGGAAAGCCGTACTGCTCGGCCAAGGCCAGGGCGTTTTGTACGCGCACCTGCTTCTTGGCTTCTTCCCGAACCTCCACCGCATCCTCGGGACCCACCGGATAGGACGCGACATTCACGACCCGCCCGTTGACCAGGATGCACTTGTGCGACACCAGCTGCCGCGCCTCGGCCCGGGTCGAGCCGAAGCCCATCCGAAACACGACGTTATCAAGACGCCGCTCCAGCATCTGCAGCAGATTTTCGCCGGTCGCGCCCTTCGACTGGGCCGCCTTCATGTAGTAGTTGCGGAACTGCCGTTCCAACAACCCATAGATGCGGCGAACCTTTTGCTTTTCGCGCAACTGCACGCCGTAATCGGAAACGCGCCGCCGACGATCACCCGTCTGGCCGGGTTGCTTTTCCAGATTGCACTTAGTATCGAGTGCGCGCGCCCGGCTCTTGAGAGACAGATCGGTGCCTTCGCGCCGCGCCAATTTGCAGGTTGGGCCTGTATAACGTGCCATGCTCTATTGCTCCCTCAGACGCGCCGCTTCTTGGGCGGCCGACAGCCGTTGTGGGGGATCGGTGTCACGTCAGTGATACTGGTGATCTTGAAACCGGCATTGTTGAGTGCACGCACCGCGGACTCGCGTCCGGGGCCTGGACCCTTCACATTCACATCCAGGTTGCGCACGCCGTATTCCTTAACGGCTTGCCCGGCCTTGTCGGCCGCGACCTGGGCTGCAAACGGGGTGCTCTTACGCGACCCACGGAAACCGGAGCCACCCGAGGTCGCCCACGCCAAGGCATTCCCCTGACGATCGGTGATAGTGATGATGGTGTTGTTGAAGGAGGCGTGGATGTGGGCAACCCCATCCGCGACCTGCTTACGGACCTTCTTCTTGACGGTACGAGTCGGTTTAGCCATTCGCCTTTACCAGCCGGAGCGCATCATCTGCGCGGCCTTAACGCTTGATGGGACGCCGCGGTCCCTTGCGGGTCCTGGCGTTGGTACGGGTCCGCTGGCCACGCAACGGCAGCCCACGACGATGACGGATGCCGCGGTTGCAGCCGAGGTCCATCAAGCGTTTAATGTTCATTGAGATCTCGCGACGGAGATCGCCTTCCACGGTGAACTTCGCAACCTCGACGCGAAGCTTGTCCACTTCCTCTTCAGAGAGACTCTGGACCTTGGTCACCCGCGACACGCCCGCGGCGTCGCAGATTTCACCGGCCCGCACCCGGCCAATACCGAAGATCGCGGTCAACGCGATCACCGTGTGCTTTTTTTCTGGGATGTTAACGCCGGCTATACGGGCCATGGCTCGGAACCCTCAAATCCTGACTGCGGAGCGGTAAACCGCGTATCATAACAGAAGTCTGGCCTAAGTCAACCAGCCGATCGTTAACCTTGACGTTGCTTGTGTCGGGGGTCCTTGCAGATGACCCGCACAATACCCTTGCGCCGCACCACCTTGCAGTTGCGACACAGTTTCTTGACCGATGCACGTACTTTCATTCTCGTCTCCTAAAGATGCTTGGGCCCCTGTCAGCGCAACATGCCTGCGCCGGGCGCCTTCAGGTTGGCCTTCTTCATCAACCCCTCGTACTGATGGGACATCAGATGGGCCTGGACCTGGGCCATAAAGTCCATGATCACGACCACCACGATCAAGAGCGAGGTGCCGCCAAAATAGAAGGATACGTGATAACTGACCATCAGAAACTCCGGCAGCAAACAGACGGCCGTGATGTAAATAGCACCCACGGCGGTCAGTCGCGTCATCACGAGGTCGATATACCTCGCGGTATTCTCACCCGGCCGGATACCAGGGATGAAGGCCCCGGAGCGTTTCAGATTGTCCGCTGTCTCCCGCGCATTGAATACCAATGCGGTGTAGAAAAAGCAGAAAAATACGATTGCCGCCGAATATACGATCACATAGATCGGTTCCCCTGGCGACAGCTTGGACGTAATGTCCGTCACCCACCGCAATTTCTCATCGTTCGCGAACCACTGCCCCAGGGTCCCCGGGAACAGCAGAATACTGGAGGCGAAGATCGGCGGAATAACACCGGCCATGTTGATCTTCAGCGGCAAATGGGTACTCTGCGCCTGCATCAGCTTGCGCCCCTGCTGGCGCCGCGCGTAATTCACGGTGATCCGCCGCTGCGCACGCTCCACGAAGACCACGAAAGCGGTCACCCCAACCACCATGACCAGCAACGCCAGGACGGCCATCGGGTTCATCTCCCCGCTCCCCACCGCCGCCAGGACGCTTCCCACCGCGGCCGGCAAACCCGCCACAATACCAGAGAAGATGATCATCGAGATCCCGTTGCCCACGCCCCGCTCAGTAATCTGCTCGCCCAGCCACATGAGGAACATGGTCCCGGTGACCAGCGAGACCGTCGCCGTGAACACAAAACCTGGCCCGGGGTTGCTTACCAACGAAAGACTGCCAGCGGTCTGACCCTGAAGGGCGAGTGCGATCCCCAGGGACTGGAATGCAGCGAGCACCACCGTGCCGTAACGAGTGTACTGAGTGATCTTACGACGCCCCTGCTCACCCTCCTTCTTCAACTGTTCCAGCAGAGGTATCACCGACGTCATCAACTGAACGATGATCGACGCCGAAATATAGGGCATGACGCCGAGCGCAAGCAGACTAGCGCGTTGCAGCGCACCACCGGAGAACATGTTGAACATGTCAACGATAGAGCCCTTATTCGCGTTGAACAGGACGGCCAAGGCATCGGGATTAACGCCCGGCACCGGAATAAAGGTGCCGATGCGGTACACCAGCAGCGCCCCGACCAGGAACAGCAGGCGTTGCTTCAGCTCGGTCAGGCGCCCCATTCCGGCAAGCGCCTGTCCCATTGATGAGGGGTTTTTAGCCATCGGCAAGGGTCCTTCAGTTATTCCTCGACCTTCGCTTCGACCGCTTCCTCGACCGTGCCGCCCGCCGCCTCGATCGCCGCGCGCGCGCCCTTGGTGACGGCGATGCCACGCACCGTCATGGCGCGCTCCACCGTACCGGAGAGCATGATCTTGGCGGCGGTCGTCGAACGCTTGATC
>CAILVI010000114.1 GCA_903837595.1 uncultured Thiodictyon sp. | reverse complement strand
TGGGGCTACGACAACCGGGAACTGCTCGGCATGTACGCCGGGGCCTCCGCGGACGGCGAGTGCCCACTGGTGGTGGATACCTCAACCCCGAGTTGCGGCGACTCGCGCCTCGGCTGTTGGGTCTGCACCCTCGTCGAGCAAGACAAGTCCATGGCCGCGATGATCCAGAACGATCAAGAGAAGGAATGGATGATGCCGCTCCTGGACCTACGCAACGCCCTGGACTTTCGCGGCGGCCCCGTCGATGCGCAAGAACACAGCGAAACCGACCGGCGCCTGCGTGACTTCCGCCGTATGAACGGCGCGGTCCAACTCATGAAAGACGGCCGCCCGATCCCCGGCCCCTACATCCAAGAGGCCCGCGAAACCTGGCTCAGGGGACTCTTGCAAGCCCAGACCCAGATACGCCGCCATGGCCCGCCGGAGGTCCGTCACCTCGCCCTGATCGCAGCGGAGGAACTCCAAGAGATCCGGCGCATCTGGGTCATCGAGAAACACGAGATGGAAGACTCACTACCCCGCATCTATCGGGATGTCACGGGGGAAGAGTATCCCGGTCGCCGGCTTGATGACACCCTGTCGCTCAGCCCCGAGGACATGGACGACCTACGCGCCCTCTGCGGCGGCGATACCCTGCACTTCCAATTGACCCGGGAACTCTTGAGCATCACCCGCCAGCAGCGCAACAGCGCCCGCCGGGTTGGCCTGAATCAGCGCATCGAACAGGCGCTCAGGCGCCATTTCTATGATGACCGCGAGGACGCGCTGGAACGCGCGAGGAAGATAGCCGCCGACCGCAAGACCGTCGCAGAGCGGCATCAGCAAGCGCATTGAACCCACCCGGCATGGACGAGCGCCGGGTCTTGGCGGATACTTCGACTTGCGCGCACGGACCATAGACCTGAGTCGCGTCGAAGCATCCTCAGCGATCCCGAACACAACTTCTGAGAACGCCATGCCTCTGACCACATTCATCGAATTCCACGGACTCCAAGGCACCCAGGCAGGCCGCCCCCAATACGCGGCCGTCTGGTCCCTGAGTCTGCTGCTGCGGATGCTCGACGAATCCCTCACCCGCACCCTCGCGGACGCACCGACCGACCACCGGTTCATCAAGGACCTGTCCGAACGGTTCGCCGCTGACCCCCGGCCGGTCTTTGACCAGCCGATCTTGCTCGGTGTCCGCGGTCCCATTGAGTTCCTGCCCTACGGCCTGCAACCGCCTTTCGGCGCCATACGCATGGACCCCACGAACGAGATCGCGATCCTCGACGGTCTCCATCGCGTCGCCGCGTTGTCCCGCGCCGAAATCCCAGCCAAAGGGCTCGCCGGTCTTAGCGTTCCTGTCATCATCACGCCGGTCGGCAGTGCTACCGAGATCGCCGAGCGGCGTGCCGCCATCACCAATCCAGTGAAGGTCGATACCCGCAAACGCAGAGCGCTTCGGCTGAAACGCGCGATCGATCGCGAGATCGCCAGGGACAGCATCGGGTTCTCCTCGTTTCTGAAGCGCGCTGTCGACCTAAGCACGCACCCCCGGTCGCTGCGTTCCGGTCGGATCTTTACCTTCACCGGTTTTGCTCGCGCCTGCCGCCCGTTGCTCAGGGATCAACTCGCGCCCGCCGCGCAACCCGCCGCGGAGTTATTGGCCGAGTGGTGGCAATACCTCGGAGACCTGCTGCCGCCATGGCGTCGCTTCGCGGCCAAGCTGATCACCGCGCCAGAGGTCCGGGAGCGGACCGTACTCGGGAACTACAGCATACTAGCCGGGTTGGCGCTAATCGGCGAACGCCTATTGTCCGAATCACCGAACGACTGGAAGGCGCACGTCGCCCCTTTGGGATACTTGGACTGGCAGCGCGACAACCCCCAGTGGCAAGCAAGCTTGGTCGCAAAAGGCAACGAATCAACGCGAGCGGCCTTTGAGATGATGCTCGCCGCTTGCAGTATTAGCGAGACTGGCCATGGCAACACCCCGCCCTGAAAGCGGCCGGCTGGTCCAAGCAGGATTTTAGGCGAGGAAGCAAGACAATGACGACCCCTGAGACCTGGCTTCATCGCCTCGCCAACCTCAACGTCGCGCAGACCGAGCGGCGGGGCCTCGCACCGCATAAGCCGCTGCTGTTACTCGCGGTCATCGACATGATCGAGGAAGGCAAGCTCACCGACCCGTGGATCAGCTACTCGCCTGAGTTGTTCTTTCGGTTCAGTTGCTATTGGCAGATCGTCTATGACCGTCAACTCAACCGCCCGGAAATGCGTATGCCGTTTCACGCCTTGGGCGGACACCGAGACCATATCTGGCAGCGCTTCACGGATGAGGGCGAACCGTCCCGCTCCAGGGAAACGACCAGGCTGTGCCACATGGACGATTCGCTGTGGGACGCGCTGGGGGCTCCGGCCTTTCGCCGCAGCGCCCGTATCCAACTCGTTGCCGCCTACTTCGACGCGGCCGAACAGATCGGTCTATGTGCGAGCCTCAAGATCCCTGAGCCTACTACGGAGGCGGTCGCGACCATCAAGCGGAATGCGGCCGAGTACAAGAAAAGCCTCGCCAAGGGCCGAAGCGCTCGATTCCGAAGCGATGTACTGACTGGCTATCGATTCACCTGCGCGCTGACCGGCTACCGCATGAACACGGACAACGAGTACCTTGTCGAGGCAGCACACATCCACAAGCATTCCGAAAGTGGGGACAACGACCCGCGTAATGGCCTGGCTTTGACCCGGGATTCACACTGGATGTTTGATCGGGGGCTCTGGACGGTGGATTTCCAGAACGGAATATACTTGGTACGCGTTGCAGAAGGAAGGTTTGAGGACGAGTCGCCGATTGGCCGGAGTCTGAGACAGCATAACGGCGCACTGCTTTACTTTCCCGGCGCCCCGGGTTTGCGGCCAGACCCCAAGCGACTGGCTTGGCATCAAAGCGTAGTATTTGTCGGTCAGAAATGACGCACGCTGTATTAAGAGCCCCTCGACGCGAAAGCATTAGACTGACATCTATCATGGAAACCCCATGAGCACAATCTCGCTAATCTCCTGATTTCTCGACAATACGGGTACCAAGATATTCATTGCATTTCGGGCAGCGATTCAATCCCGGCTCTTGCCCATCCCACATCGTTTCGCAATAGAGGCATTCGCAAGTAACGGGCCGCTTAGAAGCTGAAGGGGCATCAATCCCTCTTGAGTTGATTTGCAGCCTCCCTTGATTATCCTTATGCGACTGTATCGCCTGAGCGACTGCTTGCTCTAGTTTCTCCTCAGCCTGCTTACGTAACGCAGCGTCCCGCGGGTGGTAAACCCAACGTTTAGAAGGAACATCGTTACGCAGAAAATCAGTCAATACGCTAGCATAGGTTTCTTTACGATTGGCGGCTTTCGCGAATTCAGCAATGAGTCGATCCAAGTTGATTGCGATAACCCCCACCCTCTCACCATTTAACTTCGCAAATTCAGGTGGGATAGTGCGACCTGGATGCAAGAAATAGACAACGAAATCAAAATTCTCTACTTTGCCTTTGATGTCCACTAGCACTGCGCGGAACGAAACTTCAACTCGGCAGTCCTTCAGTACGATTGACGAAGCCGTGGGTACCGAATAGCTCATTTCTTGAATGGCGCCGAACTCTTCAGCGTAGCGGGAAACATGATCCGTAAACTTAGGCAACGCGAGTGGAAGTTCGCCATCGATTAATTGTCGAGCCATGAGCCGAACCGACAGGTAGAACGAAAAGGAACACTCATTTTCCGCCTTGCCATAGACGTTTCGACTGGCATGAGCGAAATGCCAGATGTTCTCTGTACCTTGCCGAGCGACGAGGGGGGTCCGGCAAGAGGGGCAGACGCAGTTGCAGTCCTTTCCGCGTGGCACCGAGTGGACATCGACGATTGAGCCATCAGATGAGCTTAGCCCAAATGGGATGTGAGTTAATCGGAAATCCATTGCTGCGGCATTTATTATGTTAGCGACCCAATGGCTAGCAAGAATGTTGGCATCGGTGGGAACCGCCTGCAGTTCGGGTACTATAGCAGCGAATCATATCTACGTTGGCAGCAGCCCCGACCAGCCGAGCGCGCCGCATCAGCAGGCGCAGCGCGGCTTGGTCCAACTCGGCATTGCCGGTATCGCCATGGTAGAACCGGGCGAGCCGGGTGGTGTTCTCGAGATACTCGTCGGCCTCCGCGTCGGTCAGGTCCACCAGAACCGGGTAGTAACGGTAACGACAGAGGCGCCCGTCGGCAATGGCCTGCGCTAGGGTGTATTGGTACACGATTGCGCCGAAGTAGTCCAGCACCGCGGCGGTCCCGGCGGGGTCGAAATGGCGCTCGGGGGTGGCGGAGAGGCCCAGGCGCAGGGTGATGCCGTCCGGGAGTACGGCGCGCGCGTTCTCGGCCCCCAGGTTATGGACCTCGTCGGCGATGAGCAGGCGGTGGACGTTGCCGGCGGCAACCCGCGGACGGCCCTGGGTTTCGTGTCGCTCGGCCTTGAATGCTGCTGGGGCGGGCGCACGGAACTGGCACGTCAGCGATGGGGGTATCGCGCCTCCCTGCTCGCGACACTCAACCCAGGCTACAGGCATCGCTTTGGAAGGTGGCGTTGGTGGTGACGATGACCTGGACCTGATCCAATCCGGCGGTGAGGCGTTGGTAGCCCTCTTCCAGTTGCGCCTGCCAGCGGTGGCGGCCCTCGAAACAGGCAATGGCGTCAATGCCGAAGGAGGCGATCTCCCTGATCCATTGGCGACACAGGTTGATGAAGGGGCAGACGATGATCACCATCAGGGGCCGGTTGCGCTCGGCGACCTTGCTCGCCAGGACCAGCGCGGTGACGGTCTTGCCTGAGCCGGTGGCCATGGCGAAGACGCCGCGCCCGCCGGCCTTGCTCCAGGCGCGGATGGCGTCCTTCTGGTAGGGGCGCAGTTCGAGTCCGGCGGGCGGGGCCAAGGTGGCGCCGGGGCCGGGCTCGCGGAATTGGTGGGGGTCGATGCCGGGCGGGGGCTGGTCGGGATTACGGTAGCGCTCCAGGAGCGCCCGGCTGGCCTGGCTGAAGTCGATGATACACAGGCCTGGGACCTGGCCGTTCCACAGTGATTCGAAGTCGTCGATGGCGGCCTGGACCCGGCCTTCCGGGTCTTTCCAGGAGCGGAACACGTCCAGGTGCTCGAAGTTTTCGACCAGTCCGCCGGCGGTCTCGGTGGCTGAGCCGGAGAAGCTGACGTGGTGGCCGCGGTCGTCGGAGAAGACGCCGGTCTTGGCATGGAAGAGTCCGCGGGCGTAGCCACCCTGGGCCGTGACCCGCAGCGCCAGTTTGATCTCCAGCCGGCCGGCGGCGGCGAGCC
>CAILVI010000113.1 GCA_903837595.1 uncultured Thiodictyon sp. | reverse complement strand
GAACCCACCGCCGTCCCCGTCCGCCGTTCCGACCATCTGCCCGGTGCACCGATGTGCAGCCCATGCGCTCAAGGACAGGAGCCGGGAATAGCATCGCCGGAATGACGGTCAAGGCCCCAGATCAAAAGTAGGAAACTTCAGCCCTATCATTACGCTGATCGCACCGCACATCACCGCCTTCCCGCAGGAACGATTGCCGATCCAGCGCGGCGCCAGCGTTCATACCTGCGACAGCTATGCGCAGACTTTCCAGTTGCTGTTCGAGTTCGCCAGCCAAAGGTTCGGTGTGACACCCTCGGCGCTTGCTCTGGAACAGCTCGATGCGCGGCTGGTCATGGACTTTTTGGCCCATCGGGAAACCGACCGTGGCAACAGCCCCCGAACCCGCAACGCCCGCCTGGCCGCGATCAAGTCGTTCATGCACTTTGTGGAGTACTGGATACCGGCGCTGCTGGAGCAAATCCGTGAAATCTTGGCGATTCCGACCAAGAAAACCGATCAACCCTTGATCGCCTATCTGACCATGCCGGAGATCCAGGCGCTATTGAACGCCCCGGATGCCAGACGCGCTATGGCATCCGTGGCTGGCCCATGCTCCATGCGTGCTTTGCGGCCGGTCTGCGGGTGTCAGAGTTGATTGGGCTGCCGCTGACCGCGCTCAGCCTTCAGCCGACACCGACCGTTCAGGTCCAAGGCAAGGGGCGTCGGCAGCGTGCCTTACCACTGTGGAAGCAGGCCGCCGAGGATGTCCGGGCCTGGTTGGCGGTTCGCGGTGAAGTCCGGGTACCCGAACTGTTCGTCAACCATCAGGATCAGGCGATGACCCGCGTGGGCTTTACCTACCTGCTGGACAAGTACGTGAGCCAGGCCGCCGCACACTGTCCGACGCTCCTCGGTAAGCGGGTCTCTCCCCATGTCCTGCGCCACTCGTGTGCCATGGTGATCTACCAAGCCACCGGCGATCTGCGAAAGGTGGCCCTGTGGCTGGGCCACGCCAACATGCAGACCGCCGAGATCTACTTGCAGGCCGACCCGGCCGAGAAACTGGAGGCGATCAAATCGGTGGTGCCCCTGTCGCTGCGCCGCGGTCACTTCACCGCACCGGACCGACTGATAGCCAAACTACGGGAGGCATCGTTATGAAAAGTGATCGGAGCCGAAGTGCCTGATATATCGGCTCCGATCTGCCCCTCCTTGTCATAATCCTGCGCCTTCCATAAGAACGCAAAGTTACGCTAAGGCGTAACCGATAACCGACGTTTAATAAATTGGACCCATTTGGCAATGAACTGGTCTGGCGTCACGCCTGATTTCCTGACTTCTCTTGCTGAACGCGGCCCCGGTGCCGGGCGGGGGCCTTGGGCGTCGGCTCCAGGGTCAGTTCGGGCACGGCCGCCGCGGGAGCCTGGGGTTTCGGTGCCGGGGCTTGCAAGGCCGCGATGATGGCACGTAGATCAGCGTTATGGGCGGCGCGCTCGGTCAGGGTGGCCACTTCCAAGCGCAGTGCTTCGGCTGCCCGCTCCGCGGTGGTGCGGGCCTCCTGTGCCGCCTGGAGGGCCTCGGTGGTGCGGTTGGCTCGAGACTCTGCCGCACTGGCGCGCCGCTCGGCTTCTGTGGCTTCCTGTCGAGCCTGGTCCAAGGCGCCACTCAGACGGGAAACCTCGGCCACAGCTTCGGCTACCTGGCCGCGTAGCACGTCCAGGGTGGTCCCCCGCTCCTGGGCCTGGCCCCGCAAGGCGTCAAGGTGGCCGCGCAGCTGTCCAAGCTCGGCGGTAGCCTCTCCGGAGCGTAGATCCTGAAGCTCCTTGAATGGCTCTATTGCGCGTTCAAATTCTTTGAATGGCTTTATTGTGCGCTCAAATTCTTCATTCATGTTGACACCTTGTTAAAATTGACTGTATATGAATTTCACAATAAATGAAAAGATGAGCTTCGTCAAAGGTCTATCTTGAAAAAATAGCCATCTGATTTTTACTATTAGTTTTCACAAACTAAGTGGCTCTGATCATCGTTACGGCCTCCGTAGGTCGCCCTTCAGGGCGACCGCTCGGCATCGTGCAAGCCCGGTCGCACTGCAGGGCGACCTACAACTGCCCATGGCCGGAACGATGATCAAGGCCAACTAAGTATCATTAGTTTATGTAAACTAAAATTGATCCCCCGGGCGCAGTTAAGTACCTCCACTCAAACGCTTGTGACTCGCTCTTGGTAAGAATCATTTAGAATCATGGTCTTCCAATAACTGAGAGCTATCTTGAATTACAAGCGTTTCAGCAGATGCACTTAGCTGTAATGAGATTCCACTGCGCCTATCGATTACTCATTGGATAAAGCGACATCCGTATGTGATGGGTTTTCACACCAGCATGAAAAACAAAGGAAAATTGGCGCATGCCATCCAATGTGCTAAACATGCCAAATGAGGTCTCTATAAAACCGGTAATGAACTGTTCGGGTGTCATGGCGCGGAATCTCCGGTGTCCTGCTG
>CAILVI010000112.1 GCA_903837595.1 uncultured Thiodictyon sp. | reverse complement strand
CGTGTCGATCGTGAAGGTGTTCTCGCCAGCGCTGGCTTTTTTGCGCCGACAGGTATTGCGGATGATCGTCGCCAGCTCCTTCAAGAGGGTACTGAAGCTGTGTGCGGGCGAGCCGTCGGCCAACCGCTTGCTTGCCACTTTTTCCAACGCCGCATCGGAGCGAGTCGCTGGCGCTACGGGATCGCGTTGGGCGAGGCGATCCTGATCTTCATCGGCGAACAACAGACTGCGCCAAGCCTCGCTCATATGCCATTTGACGTAATAGGCGAGCATGCACAGGAACAGATGGGCGCGGACCCGCTCTTCCGTGTGGTGATAGATCGGACGAAGTTGCAGGTCGTCGCTTTTTAACACGCGAAACGCCGCTTCGACATGGCTTAAGCTCTTGTAATGCCGCACCGCATCTTCACGGCTGACCTGTGGCGCCGGCAGCGGGGTGCGGATGACATAGAGACCGTCGAGCGCGGCTTCTGCCGCGACCGCTTCCTCGTTGATGTGGAAGGCGAATTGGGTGTCGGTGATGTCGAGCACGAGATGCTTGGCCATCTTGTATTTGTTGATGACCCGCACGACACGCACCCCGATCTTGTCGGAATCTTTCAGATGGCCATTGGCGACCATCCGCTGCACGGTCTGCAACTGCTCCACGGTGGCCGCGAGGAGTTCGCGACGCTTGGCCGCACGCAGTTTCGCCAGTTGCGGATTCCGACAGGCGATGAGGCGCTCATCGGGAAAGTCGTCGTGGGCACATTCACAGAGATTGCGTTCATCGAACAAATCCATTTGAATGGTGCCGGACTCGACCAGCTGGCGAATCGCCCCGCTCTTGAGCGCCGTGATCCACGCCACCCCATCACGCTCGCGTAAGGCATCGCTTTGCGTCTGCGAAATCATCCCGCGATCCCCCACCAGGATCACCGATCGCAGGTTGAAATCATTCTGTAATTTCTCCACCTGCCCCATCAGGGTCTGCGGGTCAGTGGTATTGCCCGCAAACACCGAGATGGCGACTGGGCAACCGCGCGCATCAGTCAGCAATCCATAGTTGACCTGCAATTTGCCCTTTTTCTCGTCACGGGAATAGCCGCGCGCCGCCAACGGACACGACTCACCCTCGAAATAGCTGGAGGACAGGTCGTAGAGCACCCGGCCACCCTCCTGCAAATGCCGCTTGGCCAGTCGCTGCTCAATGGCGGGCTGCCGCTCCCGCAGCCAATCCAGCGCCGCATACAGCGCATTCTCATCGGCATCACTGACGCTGAACAACGCCCCCAGGGTACTGTGATCCCAACAGCGCGTGGTGGCCAGTTTGCTCTGTGGGTCCAGCACCCGGGCAGCAATCATCGCCAGCACCAGGTCGCGCTCCCGGCACGCCTCACGCCCCAGCAGCGCACTGATCCGCAGCCGTCCCATGGCCAGCTCAATCGCACTGACAGCCCCATGTGAACGGGACTGGATGATTTCAAAAATCTCATCGACCGCGGCCACCGGCTGGCCCTTGAGGACGGCGCGAATCGCCTCCGCTTGCGCGATCGACAACGACGACAGGTTGGCGATGGTGCGCTTGATGATCCTGCTGCCTTCGCGGATCGACTCGCGGAGCAAGATGGCCGGGGGGGAGTTACGGTTTGGAACGATATCGATGTACATGGATGCAAATATAGCAGATCAGCACATTTTTACAAGTGCCTGACGTGCACTTACATGGGTACATTTATGCTCAATATAGCCGGCCCCAATGATTTCCCCACAGCCACATCAGAGACTTGGGGCGAAGGTGAGAATCGTTCTTGCTGGAACTTCGGTCTAACCAGCGAACAGCCAGCCGCCTTGAGCTGCCGAATCAGTTCCGGCGTACAGCTCTCACCCATCAGGCGGCCACGCGCAACGTTGCAAGATGGGCCGTCGTCAGCAACCGCAATGGGATATCGTCCCCCCGCGGGCAACCGTTCTCCTCGAGCATTTCCGGTACCCGAGTCCGCCGCAACGCAACCATGGCCTCCAGCGTCGGTGCCTCGCCAACCAACCCGGGAAATTACTATCCTCGACATACCAGACACCCGCCTCGGCGTCTCATTCGACCCGGATTTCGTAATACATTTCATGCACCATTGTTGCCGCCATACCGCCGAAGGAATGCGCCATGGTCACGGACGATCGTAAGCGGCGTCTTCGTCATTGCTCCACACCGCTGCGAAACTCGCTTCGCTGGCCCTGGCGGCAGCTTGCGTGAGGCATTGTTCGTCCTCACGGGTCCGCAGAAAATCCAAAAAATAAGGCAACTACGCAACCCGCCGCGGCGTTGGTTACTTAATCTTCTGGTATTCGATTTCTCTCATCGCCAATGCTCCTGGCAAAATTAGAAGGCGCAGAGTGCAATAGCACGCCCAGAAGATATCGAGAAAACGGACTCTACTCCCTACAAATCCTCCTCAAAAAAATCAGAGTCAATTCTCTTCAACTCAAACACATCGATAACCGAAACACCAACGCCGTAGTCGATCATATACTTAGCGAGCTGACCACCGTCGATAAGGACGATGCGTGAGGAACAATCTTTGAGCGAAGACTGGGCGTCCTTTGTGAAAGTTGACGTCGTAATAAAAATTCCTTTAGTGGCCTTCTTCTTAGACAGCGCCCCAGAAAACTGATCTAGATCCGGACTACCCACGACCTTATCAGACCAGCGTTTCGCCTGAATATAGATGTTGTCGAGACCGAGCTTATCTTCTCGAATAACGCCATCAATACCGCCATCTCCAGTCTTTCCGAGCGCAGCACCAGCATCCTTAAACGAGCCACCATACCCCATTTTCAAGAGAACGTGAATTACCAGACGCTCGAAAAACTGGGGCGAACACTTCTTCACCCGATCAAGCAACTCAGCAGCTAGGGCTTCACGGAATTGCTCATAAAAGGACTCTATAGACTCGATAGGAGTATCTAACGGCTGCGCTTCAGAACCCGCTTTGAGGGGCTTCTTCTTGCCTTGAAAAGCCCTGAATTCCGCAAACTGCGAGAGGACCTTGTTGTCAATTTTGGTGAGCGCCTGCTTGATGATTGCTGTGCCACGCGGAGTGAGTCGGAAGTAACCCCGTTTCGGCGCCTCCAGTAATGCGGCTTTCTGCAGGTAGGTACGCGCCCATGATACCCGAGAAGAAAACTTAAAGGTGCCACCGCTTGGCAACAACTCCGTGCGTTCTTTATCGGTTAACCTGAAACGCTCAGCGAGCTGGTCTACGGCATCCGATAGCTTTACCACTTCACCATTTGCGGCTGCCCCGATTTCAAGCAAGGGCAACATCAATGTTTCATAATCAGGAATAGGCATCAATGCAATATCTTCTGTTTATGCCAGACAAAGGCAGCATCGCCACACTCGGACTCTCTAACTATTTGCGCTGCATGCGTATCATTGACCTATTCCGGATCAGGGTTATCGGGATTCCCCTTGGCGACAATGCGAGCCACCTCCTCGGTACTGAGCCCCAGCAATGCCGCAACTTTCTCTGCATCGAGATGGGTAAGCAGGCGACGCACGATCAGTGCCTCGCCCCGCGCTTCACCCCTCTCTTCACCCAGCGCTTCGCCGTCCTCATAACCGATTGAGTAGGAAGGCAGCTGTCTGATATCGACTTGGGTCAGCATTCTTTGAGCCTCCATCACTTGGGCCTTGAGACCCCGGTTTTCTGACAGGATTTCGAGCATGGTCATGTATTGGCGAAAACGCCGCTCGTCCGCGCCCAGGAGTTCCTTCAGTCGACGAACGATATAGCCGACGACTTCCTGCGGCTCCCGCCCGCCAAAATCGCACAAGACCGCCAGGACCAGCGCATCCGGATTATCCTGCACCAACAGCCCGGCGCAATTGATTTGGTGCATGTCCACAAGGCCGTAGCGATAGTCGAGCAACTCCGGCTCGGCGATGCCATGCGGCATCTTGAGCGGGTCGGTACCGATGTAGATCAGGAACTGCCGGATGGATCCTTTGTGTCCGGCGAGGCGGATGTCCGTGTAATAGCGGAGCATCCGCAACAGCATCTCACTACGGTTTTTGTTCGCGATCTCGACATGCAGCAGAAATTCGTGACCGTCAATGGCGCGCATGCGCGCCACCAAGTCCGCCCGGCGGTCTTCGATCCGCTGGTTCTGGGTCTCCAGCAGCTCAATGGCCTCGGCCTCAATGCCAAGCAGGTGCCGGGCAAGGTCGGTGGTCAGGCGCTTGAGGGTATCCCGGCTGATGATGTCTTTGTCGGTCATCGGGCGCAGACGCCTCGGTAACGGGCTCGTGCCGGCGGATCAAGGGCAGAGGGTACGACAGCGGCATCCGGCAGGCAAGCGCCCGCGCAATGGCCGGTTGCGGCCGTTGTTTGCGCCTACGCGCGAGGGATTTGCTGATTTAGGGTGTGAGGACTGACGGTCGCGGTCGGCATCGGCTCACCGGCCATGGCGCTGAGTTCCGGCATCCTACCGGAAAGGCTATGCGCCGCGCGTGGCAGCAGTGCGGGATCTGATCATACGGCGCACTGGCGGTAACCCGTCGCGGCCTGGGGGCCGCTCCTACGGCGTAGGAGCGGCCCCCAGGCCGCGACGAATGCCCTAGATGACCTTGGAGAAGCCGATCGGCCCCGACTTGTTGGCCAGATAGGCGTCGAAGGCCATGCAGATGTTGCGCACCAGCAGACGGCCGCGCGGCAGGATGCGGATGGTCCCGTCCCCGATCTCCAGCAGTCCATCCGCGACCATGACCTCCAGACGGCTCAACGCGTCGGCGAAATAGTCCGCGAACACGATGTCCCAGGCCGCTTCCACAACCGGCATAGAGAGCTGGAAGTTGCAGATCAGACGAGTGATGACATCACGTCGGATCAGGTCGTCGCGGTTGAGTTCCAGCCCGCGGAAGACCGGCAGATGACCGGCATCGATATCGGCGTAATACTCATCGAGCTCGCGGCGATTCTGACTGTAGGTATTGTCCACCTTACCGATGGAGGTGACCCCGAGCCCGATCAGATCACAGTCGGCGTGGGTCGAGTAGCCCTGGAAGTTGCGGTAGAGGGTACCGGCGCGCTGGGCCAGCGCCAGCTCGTCGTCCGGGCGGGCGAAGTGGTCCATGCCGATATAGACATAACCGGCCTCACCCAGCCGGGCGATGGTGCTTTGGAGGATTTCGAGCTTGACCTCAGGGGCCGGCAGCTCCGCCTCATTGATGCGCCGCTGGGGCTTGAAGCGCGACGGCAGATGGGCATAATTGAAGACCGAGACGCGGTCCGGGGTCAGCTCGATGATCCGGTCGAGCGTGCTCAGGAAGCTCTCTGCCGTCTGGAGTGGCAGGCCGTAGATCAGGTCGAGGCTGATGGAGCGGAAACCCTCGGCGCGCGCCGCATCCAGGACCTCGAGCGTCTGGGCCTCGCTCTGGATGCGGTTGACCGCCGCCTGCACACGCGGGTCGAAGTCCTGCACCCCGAGGCTCATGCGATTGAAGCCGAGCCGCCGCAGCAGGGCGACGGTCGCGGCATCCGCCTCGCGCGGATCGATCTCGATGGAGAATTCACCGGTGGCATCATCCGCCAGGGTGAAGTGGCGACGGGTCTGATCCATCAGCCCCTGCATCTGGTCGTGGCTCAGGAAGGTCGGGGTACCGCCGCCCCAGTGCAGTTGCTCGACCACCCGGTGGCGGTCGAACAGGGCCGACTGCATCTCGATCTCACGGTGCAGCCGCTCCAGATAGGGCGGGGCCAAGCTGCGGTCCTTGGTGGCGACCTTGTTGCATGCGCAGTAAAAACACACCGTGTCGCAAAACGGCAGGTGGAAATACAGCGACAGAGGCCGCCCGCTTAAATTGCTGCGGGCGCAGGCCGCGGCGTAGACCGCCGGGCCGAAACGCTCGTCGAACTCCACCGCCGTCGGGTAGGAGGTGTAACGGGGGCCGCTCTGGTCATAGCGGCGGATCAGGCCCAGGTCAAAGGAGATACCCTGTTCCATCAATTCTACCCTCAGGTGTCGGGAATGGTTGCGAGGCCCGCGCACCGGGCGGCCCAGGCATCGTCGCCCACGCCCGCGAGAGCGCGTCGATGCGCCTCATTAAAATGCGTGGACGATTTGTGGAATTCGGCGCGGCGACGCGCCGCTCTGCGGCCCATGGGTTCAGGCCTCTTCAAAATCTCCCTGATGCAGCACGAGCTGCTCGCGGGTCAACAGCAGCACCCCCTCCCCGCCGCGCTCGAACTCGATCCAGGTCCAGGGCACCAGCGGCAGACGCTGCTCCAGTTCCCGCGCCGAGTTTCCGACCTCCAGGATCAGGATACCCGACTCGGTCAGGTGCGCCGCGGCCTCCAGCAGGATGAGCAGCACCAGGTCCAGCCCGTCCTCCCCGCCATGCAGGCCCAGTTGCGGCTCGCGATGGTATTCAGGGGGCAGGGTCGCCAGCTCCGCCCCGGAGACATAGGGCGGATTGGAAACGATCACGTCATAGCGCTGACCGGCCAGGGCATCGAACAGGTTCGACTCCAAGACGCGCACCCGGTCCCCGACCCCGTGGCGAGCCACGTTACGGCGAGCGACCTCCAGGGCCGCGGGCGAAATGTCCACCAAGTCGACGTCGGCATCCGGCAGAAAGAGCGCCGCCGCGATGCCGATGCAGCCACTACCGGTACACAGATCCAAGACCCGCCCGACCCGCTCGCCATCGATCCAGGGCTCGAATCCCGCCTCGACCAGCTCGGCAATCGGTGAGCGGGGAACCAGGACCTGATCGTTGATGTCGAACCGCAACCCGGCGAACCAAGCGCGCCCGATCAAATACGCCGCCGGGACCCGCTCGGTCACCCGGCGTTCGATCAGGTCGGTCACCGCCACGCGCTCGGCGGGGGTCAGACGGCATCCCCGAAAGCTGGTGGGGAGCCCGGGGTCCAGGTCCAGACCACCCAGTACCAGCTCACCCGCCTCGTCGAGCGCGTTATCCGTCCCGTGACCGAACCAGAGCCCGGCCCGGTTGAACCGGGTGGCCCCCCAGCGGATGTAGTCCTGGATTGTAATCAACCCGTCAGGCTGTTCGGCCATCGCGATGCATTTCCCGGATCAGTGCAGTTGCCCCGGCCGGACGGCCGGACCCGCGGCGCCCGCGGGAAGCGCGTAAGGATATCACCGCAGCGCCGCCGACACCCGTCCGCGTGCAATCGCGCACGCCCGCCCGACCCGCAACCGCAGGGGCGGCGGGCCGCTCAGGCGGCGCGGCGCTTGTCGTCCGTGCCGGCCGTGCCGGCCGCGGCCGCCTCGTGACGGGCCTTGGCGCGCTCCACGCGCCCGCGCTCCACCATATTCGCCAGGGTGATCCCGCTCAGG
>CAILVI010000111.1 GCA_903837595.1 uncultured Thiodictyon sp. | reverse complement strand
GTAGTGGGTGGAAAGGAATTGCTGGAGTGCCTGGCGTACCGGTCCTTCCAGGTCGCGCGGGCCGTTGGTGGGCAGCGAGAGGAACACCCGCAGCGGGGTCGGCCCGTCGCAGCGGTGCGATTGCATGATCTGGGAGGGGAACAGCCGCAGGGGCCAGTGGTCCAAGACCTTACTGGTTCTCCTGTAGCTCCAGGGCGGTCTGGCGCTGCCGGGTCGCCATGGCCCAGTCCTGTTCCTGCCGTTCCTTGACCTGCCGGCGTTGCTCCTCGCGCTGCGCCTCGAATTGCTGCTGCTGAAAGGCGCGTTGCTGGTCGCCGTCCTGGGTCGCGGTGCGCTGTTGAGACACGCGGGTCAAGTGCGTCGTGATCGCGCTGAAGGCCATCACGGCGTGGTAGATGCTCATGGCAGGGTCGGTTCCTTGGCTGATCCAGGTTGGCGGCATAGGGAAGGCGCCGGGCTCAGATATTTCTGCGCCACGGAAGCGCCGCTGGGGCAGGGAAGGGCGCGGCTTACTGCCCGCGCCGGACCTCGCTGCGGCGCCGCGGACCGGATCAAGTCGAAATTCCTGCGCGTCGTCCTGTGTTCCCGCGGTCCGATGCCGACTCATAGACGATGGCGTCGCGGCGATCGAGAGGCTGTGCCACCCTGCCGTCCTTGAGGTCGTCGGCGTCGGCGTACCCGCCCTCCCATTGTGGCCAGACCATTGCGGTCGGCGTGGTGCTGCGTCCGGGGTTTGCTCTCGGCATCAATGACCTGCGCGCCTTCTGCGCCCGTGAGCTGGGAGCGTTCAAGACCCCCAGCGCCATCTGTTTGCTCACCGATCTGCCCAAGTGCCCGTCGGGCAAGGTGCAGCGGCTGCGGCTGCTGGATTGCTTTGCAGAAAGGCTTGGTTAGCGGCCGGCGTATCCATCCCTAGACTGGGTGCTCAAGTACTTCGATCGCATGAGCCCCCGAGTCCGATGTCATTCGTTACCCACACCGCTGGTGCCGTCGACGCTGGGCAATGCTGCGACCGCTGTCCCGGAGACTGCGCCGACGCCTGCTTCAATGAGGCGATCGAACGATTGCCCGGGCGCGGGGTGCGCCTGCTTGCGGACTATTGTGCCGGGTGCGGCGCCTGCCTGCCGTTGTGCGATCTGCAGCGCCTGACCTTGAAGCAGGGGTGCGTGCGACTGGCTTGAGTGCGGGGCGGGAGCGCCGACCTGGCTCCCACGCTCCAGCGCGGGAGCAAGAGCGGGCGCTCCGCGTCCAATAGCCAGACCAGACGCAGAGCGCCCCCGCGGCATTCCCACGCTGGAGCGTGGGAACGAGAAGCCGGGCCGTCCGCGCCGGGCCAACCAAATCGACCAACCGCTCGGCGACGAGCGCCAACCGGGGTGAATACGATGGCAAATGACAAGGACCAACTGTTTGAACGGCTCGCGGATGCCGTTCTCGAACTGGACGAGGAGCTGACGAAGCAACTCGCGCATGAGGTGCTCGCGCGTGGCTATGACGCCTGGGACGCCATCGAAAATGGCCTCCTGCTGGGCATCGGCAAGGCCGGCAAGTTGTTCGATGAAGGGGTTGTAAGCCCAAACCCCAGAAAATTCCGTCAACCTAAATCGAGCCCTGCCACGATCGCATCCAGGTCGAGAATCCGCCCGGCACCGCGAAACGTGTAGTGCCCGTTCAGATGCACGTGGCGCCACGCCGCCGGTGAGATCATCTTGATGATGGCCAGGGCTTTCGTATTCCCACTCGCCTCGTACCTGGCGAGCAGACGCGACAGGATGGCGGAGTTGTAGTAGATGATGGCGTTCGCGATCAGCCGCGCACATTGATTGCTGATCTCGATTTCGATGTCGGTCCGTCCGGTGAGTTCCTTCTTGCCACCGACCTGGGCGATGGCGGAGCGTAGCTGGTGGTAGGATTCGATCCGGTTTTGCGAGCGATGCACATTGCGCTGCAGCTGCGGATCGCGCAGATATCGCAAGGTGTAGATGCTGCGAATCAGCTTGTCGAACTCGAAGATTGCTCGCCGGGTCGGATTTGCTGTGGTGTAGGTGCAGAGCTTACGGATCAACGTGCCCTGGGTCATTTCCTTGAGGCCTAGCGTGGCAACGATCTGGTCAATGTTGGCTTTCTCGTCCGCGATGGCTTGTAGGTCGATCTGGCCGACAGGACGGATAAGGCATTTCTCGTACACCGACGGATCATCGGCGCAGTAGATTTCTTTCAGTTGTTTTTCCAGATCGGTGAAACGCGGCTCGAAGCGCAGTCCAAACCAGTGCAGAATGGCGAAGTTCGCCTTGTTGATGCTGTGCATGTCGCCAGTGATCACGGTTGGTACGATCTCGGAGGTGTTGCGGTACCAGATGTCGAACACATGGTGGGCCTCAAACTCGTGCGCGCCGATGAGCCAACTATGCAGCGGTACATGGTTACACAGTAACGTGTAGGCAACGACGCCCTTGCCGCGACCGAAATATTTGCGCGAGTACCGTGCTTTGACGGTCGGTCGCTCTACGCCGAATTTCTGGCCATCAACGCTGCCATAGAGCGCGTCGAGTGCGAACGAGAAATGCGGAAAGATGGGCAAGCTGGCGATACCGTTGCTGATCCGGTCGTTGGCTGCCTGCAGCGACGCTTGGCGCAGATACTGCTGATAAGTCGCCTCCAGCACGTGGTAGGGAATATCGCTCGTTGTTGCGATCACGAGGTTGCCGTGGTTCGTCGCCTGGGCGATGATGACGGCCATCAGGCTATCCGCGTCGGCGACTTGTTTCACATAACGCGGCTGCAGCGGTGTCAACGCCGACAGGAACTGGCATTGCTCGTTCACAAAACGGAAGACGTCAGCGACGTCGCAGAACGCCAGTTGCGCGTAAAAATTGTCCTCATGTGCCGCCTCATGGTCGGCCTTGGGGCGGCGCCAGGTCAGCGCCTTGGTCGCGCTGTCATAGTCGAGATGCTTCAGCTTTCCCTGGCGCAATTCGCGATTGAACGCTAGCCACTGAGCGTGCAGTTGCGCCGAGAGGGCCTTGAATTGGAAATCGGTCGGCTGGCATAGCCAGGGAATGTTCATCTGACGGAGAATGCTAGCCTTTTCGTCGAGTCGGACGAGTTCGTCGCTGAGACAGCGGTGCTGCAGACTGTCGTCCAAGTAGATTTCGCCCGACTTGAGACGTTTTCTGAGTTGCCGGTAGATCCAGAACTCGTACCGGTCGGCATGCACGCCCATCGGTTTCCCGTCCGCGTCAAACGTCAGCAGATAAGACCGTAAACGCCGCGGCAGGGTTGCGTCCGGGCATTCCGTGAGTGGCCGTTGCGACAGTCGTTGGGGTCTGGCGAATACGCTCCTCATCCAGTTTAATGCGGTAAGCCACGGGTTATCCGGTGTGACTCCGGAAAAATCGAGTGCTACATAGAGCGGGCGCAGTTGGCGCCGGATACGCGCAGCGAGTTCGTCGACGACCTGCCAGCGCGTGCTCAGCTTACTCGTCGGTTGCTTGCTCAGGCGCTGACCAGCGGTCTGCAGGACGTCTCGCGGCATGATCTTGAACGCCCGCTGGCGTACGTCGCCAAAGGGCGTGGTGTCGGCAACCGCGTCATCGACATAGAGCAACAGCAAGCGCCCGACTTGTGACGTGTCCTGCTGACGTCGTATCTGCTCTGCGAAAAACTGCTTTTTTGCTAGCGCCTTGCTTTCGTCTTCGAGCTGCTTCATATGATAGCCTACGGCGTCGACGAGGTTGTCGGTGAACTGCCGGTAGCGCTGCCAAGCATAGCAAAGCAAATACAGTTGGGTCTGCGCCGGCTGGAGGCGGCGCAGATCGTAGACAGTATAAAAGATCGCCAGGCTCGCATAATAATGCAAATTCTGACGGGAGATCGCGAGCGTGGGCAGCAGCGTCTTGGCGATCCGGTACAGCGGTTCCAGCGTGGCACGCTTCTCCCGCTCATGTGCCATCTGGCGCCAACCGAAGTGCTTGGCGTCCTGCTTGAGGGCGGCCAGTTCCGATAAGGTGTCATCGTGCACTAGGAGTTGGGCCAGTGCATTCTTCGCCGTGGTGTCCAACACCTCGGCGAGCAGGCTGCCCAAGCGCCTGCGCTCGGTGGACAACGCGGCGCTAATCAGCGTCTGCAAGGTGGTGTAACCTGGCCGCACAATTTTGTGCTCGTTGAGGTAGGCAATCAGCTCGGCGACGATAAAGCCGGGCGTGACATCGCGTCGAACAATCTGCGCGGCCTGTTGCGTGAGCGACGAGAGGAAATCCCCCGACCAGACCCGATAGCCGAATAGCGCGGTGATCAGAGTTCGCTGCGCGTAGTGCTCATACTTGGTGACGGCATGTAGCGCGAACGCCTGACCGTTGAAATAGCGGGTCAGGACGAAGGTACCATCGTCCTGCGCATCGTCCCAGGTGAAGTGGAAAAAGGCGTGCTTGGCTTTGAAGTAGCCGATCTGCAACGCGCAGTGGACCTGCGCGTGAAGACCGAGACGACTGTAGGCGAGCGCCAGTTCCGAGTCCGATAGGGACAGATAATTCAGTCGCTGTCCGTCGTCGAAATCAGGCAGGCCGTACAGGGCGAACTGCTCGGCGTCCGACAGGACGGTCAGTAACTTGTTCTTCGTCGCCATCGTCGCGGCGCGCCCCCAGCCCCGGAAAACTTTCCGTATAATAATCGATAAACGGAAAGATTCGGATTTCGCGATGAGCAACCATCTGGGTTTCAAGCCACCGGGTGGCGACCCGCCAACCATCGAAAAACGGAAAGTTCCCGTTCGCCGGGCGAACGCCGCCTACCGCAGCAGGGAATACCTGTCGGAAAAAGAGGTCGGAGCGCTGATGTCGGCGGCGGCGAGCATCGGTCGTCATGGCGCGCGGGACGCTGCCTTGATCTTGGTCGCCTACCGCCACGGTCTGCGCGTGTCCGAACTGGTCGCCTTGCGTTGGGATCAGGTCGATCTCCAACAAGGCCTTCTTCATGTCGCGCGGCTGAAGCACGGCATCGCCTCGGTCCATCCCTTGCGCGGACCGGAGCTGCGGGCGCTACGCCGTTTGCAGCGCGATTACCCGGAGACGCCCTACGTGTTCGTCAGCGAACGCAAGGCGCCGCTAACGACCGATGCCATCCGCAAGATCGTTGGGCGCGCCGGTCGTCGCGCCGGCATCGAGTTCCCGATCCACCCGCACATGCTGCGCCATGCCACCGGCTACAAACTGGCCAACGACGGCCAGGACACGCGGGCGATCCAGCATTACCTGGGCCACCGTAACATCCACCACACCACTCGCTACACCGAGTTGGCATCTGACCGCTTCAAGAACTTTTGGCATGACTGAGCATCGCGTTCATTTCCCGCTTCCCAGCACCGACCGACGCGACCAGTGTCCCATCAAGGCGGCTATGCAAGCCGATGTCGACGACGGGTCATTGACCTGGATGGGCGTATGGCAGGGCTCGATTTGGGCCACCGGAATTTTCTGGGGTTTGGGCTTACACCCCCAT
>CAILVI010000110.1 GCA_903837595.1 uncultured Thiodictyon sp. | reverse complement strand
GCGCCAGCAAGACGCAGAGGCGCGGGAGCGACAGCGCGGTCCTTATCGTCGCGCCGCTTAAGCACCGCTGCCGGGCATTCGGAATGCAGCCTATGGGATGGGTGTGCCCGGAATTCACCGGTAATACGAGTCGCTCTCACGTGGCTGACGCGTTGGGTATTAATTGCAGATACGCGCGTCGTCCGGGACGGCTCGACCAAGGATTTCCCGGCCGTTACGAATAGACGGTGCTGGAAAATGCGAGTTTCCTGTCAGGCACAAACTTGGTGTCGAGAGTCTGGTTGTGGGCGGCGCCGGTGGCCAGGTCCTCATCGGTCAGGCCCAGCGCGGCCTTCACCTCGGCCAGATGGCCGTTGAAGTGCTTGCTCCACCGCAGGAAGTCACCGTCGCCGCGTGCGTACGAGGTGCTCGTCAGCGCGTACGGGACCTTCGTCAGTGCGTACGAGAGGTTCGTCAGCGCATACGGGACCTTCCGCCCTCGACGAGAGGCAGAAAATTCAATTTCGACAAAGGTTTGAGTCTTTTTGGACGGACGGTTCGTACGTGCGTACGGAACCTTTGTGCGCGCGCACAGAACCTTTGTGTGCGTGTTCAGGTATCTTCTGGGTGCGTCCGGGACCTCGATCAGTTCGGGTCGGACGTTCCTCAGCGCTGATGGGACTCGGCCGAGTCCGCAGGGGAGTCTGCGCACTGCATACGCGGGCCGAGGCGTCGCGCGGCCGCCTTGGGTGCGCACCGCTCGGACCTGGTTACCCGCTAAGACCTTGCTGTCTGGCTCCATCTCCCACCGCCTGCCCCGTGGCACAGGCCGCGGCCATCGACTTGCTGGCCGCATGGTATTGACCTTGTATCCAAGCATAGCTCAGCGCCTGATTGTTGGGGCTTGGGGCCGGTCACTGAGCCATACAGTTTTCATGGTGTAACGGTGCGGGGATGTTCCGTGCCCATCCGGATGTCGGCCCCCGGCCGCGGCGGCCGCAGGACCAATCAAAGCCGTCTCGACTTACCCGGCCCAGCCTGGCAGCCGGGCGCTTCCGGTACTCTCAATCGATGTGTACAGGGCCGCGAGGAGGGCGAGTGGCTGCACCGGCTTGGCCAGTAGGAAATCCGCCGTGGCCGGTTCGCCGTCCTGGTCCAGCCCGGCCCCGGTGGCGAGCATGTCGGTGACTGCGATCACGCGGGTATGGGGTGAGCGTTTGCGCAGGCGCTGGATCAGTTCGCGGCCATCAATGCCGGGCATCGCCAGACCTGTTATCAACACGTCCGACGGCTCCATCAAGGCGTCGGCCAGCGCGGTCACGGGGTCCAGATAGGATCGGCACTTCAGACCCAGTCGCCGCAGGAGGGTGCACATCTGCTCCAGGGACTTGGGTTGATCATCGACGCTGAGGATGCGCAGATCGGGGCTGATCGACGATTCAAGATCTGGTTTTGATTGCATGGTGAGGCTAATCCGGGCCAGGTGAGGCTAGGCCGACTGCTGCGGCTTCAGTGATAGGCATCTTAGCGACGGTACTCTAAGCCCTGCGGGCCTGAAGAACTGCGATGAAGCTCTAGCTGCAGATACGCGGTTGTCGAGGTTTCCAGCGTGATGAAGGTCGCCGGCAACAAATCAGGGCCGGCTGGTGGCGGCGTGCAGTCGCTCCAAGGCGGTCGCGAAGTCGAATTCATTGATCGCCTCGGCGATGCCCGCGAAGGCGTCACCCAGGCCCGCATGCAGCAGTGCCTCATGTTCGTCGAGCAGGTGGCTGGTGGCGAAATCGTTGACGGTCAGTGCGGCGCTAAGGCGGGAGCAGAGCGCGTTGAATTGGGCATCATCAAGCGGCTGTGGCGCAGGGGGCGGCGCCGCTGGTAGCTGCTGCGCCATCGCCTCGATCAGTTCCAGTAGCGCATCGCTGAGGCCTTGCTGTAAGGCCAGCACCGGCGCAATGGGCTCCGGGCGGACGATGGCGCGCTCCAATTCTTCGGCCAGGTCGCGTACGGCCATGGCCCCGATCTGCGCTGCGCTGCCCTTGAGGGTGTGGGCGAGGCGCTGCGCGGTGGGCCAATCGCCAGCGGCCAGTGCGCCTGCCAGCCGCAGCGGGAAATCGCGCTGACCGGCGATGAACTTGCCTAGCAGTGAGCGATAGAGCCCCTCCTGTCCCAGACAACGCCGCAGCCCGGCCGCCGCGTCGAGTCCGGCGATGCCAGTCAGGTCCGGGGGCTCGGCCGGCGTCTGGGGGGGCGACGCGATCGGTGCAGTGTCACCGCTGGTGCCGGCGGCGGGCCGCCTGGTCCACTGTAATAGCTTGGCCCACAACTCCTCGGGGTCGATGGGTTTGGCCACCTGGTCGTTCATGCCCGCCGCGAGGCAGCGTTCGCGGTCGCTGGCCATGGCGTTGGCGGTCATGGCGACGATGGGGAGCTCGCGCCGGTGCGGGAGCCGACGGAT
>CAILVI010000109.1 GCA_903837595.1 uncultured Thiodictyon sp. | reverse complement strand
TCGGGCGGACCTTCGCACAACTCGACGTGAGCGCCACCTACCGCGTGCTCAAGAACGCCTCTATCTATGGTGCCCTGATGGGCGAGGCCCGTACCAATCTGCTCGACGGTGGGATCAGCGCGGGATTCAATTACCAGTTCTAACCCGCGCTCGCGGCGGCGAGTGCTTGGTGCAGATCGGCCTTGAGGTCCGCGAGGTCCTCAAGGCCGACCGACAGGCGCACCAGCAAGTCCAGGGCTTTCGCCTTGGTCCTGATCATCCGGCCCCCCCTTGCGGGGGAGGGTTGGGGTAGGGGTTGAACGGTTACGAGATCCAGGTCGGATGATCGACGCCCCGGTGCGATCAGGCGGCGGGATCCCTTCCCGCCGCGCTGCCGGCCGATGGGCTCAGGTTACGGCTGCTGGGTGAAGATCGCTGGTGCGCTCGAAACACTCCAGACACTGTAGGTGCCGCCTTTATCAAGGGCGTAAATGCGATACTGGTACGTTGTACCGGCTGTCTGCTCACCGAGCGTACGCCCCATGCCGGGCCGCCGCAGCAGTGCGGCGAACAGGGTCGTCTTACCGCTGCCCAGACAACCGGTCAGCAAGGATAGCGGTATGCGGCCAACCGGCACGCTCATCTGAGTGGTCCTGCAAGCGGCATTCGTCCCGGCTGGCCTTGATCATCAATCCAGACCGGCGGCAATCGCGGCGCAGAGCGCGTGACACCACCGCAGCGGTGTCACGAGAGGCCGCCAGCGGGGCACACAAGAATCGCCCCCGCACGCGTTTTATCCGCCCCTCCGGGGGCGGCTTCATTGAAGGTGAAAGATCAGCTTGCGGAGCTTCGCGGTGGCCGACAAAGGGCCTGATCGCAGGCCCGGCTCAAAGCCGATACTCTTCCAGCGGATCGGCACTGGCGCCCCGGCCGGAGCGAAAACTGAAGGTTGATGCCCCATCGCCCAAGGCCCATTCGAACACGTCCAGAGGATCGTCACCGCGGATTAGGCGCTCGTCTGTCTCACGCGCCCACCCGAACAGGTGCTTGAGCTCCTCCCCGGCACGCAGTCGACGGGCACTGGCGAGGACAGTCGAGGCGTGGGCGATGCGGCCTTCAAGTGCAGCGATCCTTTGCTGCTTCACCATGACGACGCCGACGAGAAAGTCGATGGCCCGTGCGGAGTCCGCCCAACGCTCACGCAACTCGCCAACCCGCTGCTCGATGGCCTTGGGTTCCAGCCGTCCTTCGTCCAGGCTGTAATCCGCAAAAACGCCCTGGATCAGTACGACGAATAGGGTCAAGGAACGCGCCGCGTCCTCGGTGTGGCCATAGACCAGCCGTCCCGACTGATCGATATCCAGTTCATCGAAATAGACCCGCACGCCGGGGCTGGCCCCGTCGATGCAGTCGCCGATGCGATAGCTGGCCAGGCAGCAATCGAAGCGCTTGGTCTGGACCTCGGTCTCCTTACCGTCGATCTCGATATAGAGTGAATCGAACATACCCATCTCAGCGACTCACCCGGGTAATGCGCATCACCAGCGGGATCTGGCGCAGCCGGCGCATGATGCGCGCCAGGTGTTGGCGACCGCGCACGGTCACCAGGAATTCGAGGGTGGAGGTGCTGCCGTCCTTTTCCGTGGATTGGACGTTCTCGATGTTTGACCCCTGCTCGGCGATGACCCCCGCCACCACCGCCAGGGCGCCGCGGCGGTTGCCGATATCGACCCGGATCTCGACCGGGAAGTCCCCGTCCGGCTCGGGTGCCCACTCGACATCCAACCGCTTGTTGCGCCGCGTCTCCAGACTGCTCAGATTGCGGCACTCCTGGCGGTGGACCACGATTCCGCGCCCGGGGCTGAAGACAGCGGCCACCACATCCCCCGGGATGGGGCGGCAGCAACGGGCGAAGGTGACGACCATCCCCTCGGTGCCGCGGATGGCGAAGCGGTGCGGGTGGGGCTCGGCCACCGCCCCCGCAGCGGCGCCCGCGCTGTCCACCTCCCCGCCCACCAAACGGCGCGCCACCAGGGCCGGCAGGCGATTGCCCAGACCGATGTCCACGAGCAGTGCGGCGGCATCCGGGAGGCCGGCGTCGTCCAGATAGCCGACGATGGCCGCCGGGGCCAGTTGAGCCAGGTCGCTGCCGAGCGCGTTCAGTTCGGCGCTCAACAGGCGCCGGCCCAGGGCCTCGGCCTCCTTGGCCTTGAGACTCTTAAGGTAGCCGCGGATGCCGGCGCGGGCCTTGCCGGTAACCACAAAAGCGAGCCAACCCGGATTGGGTTTACCCCCCGGGGCGGTGATGACCTCGACCGTCTGGCCGCTGCGCAGCGGGGTGCTCAAGGCGGCGAGACGCCGGTCGATCTTCCCACCCACGCAGGTATTGCCCACGTCGGAATGGATGGCATAGGCAAAGTCCACCACTGTCGACGCCCGCTTGAGCGTGAGTATGCGGCCCTTGGGAGTGAAGACATAGACGTCGTCAGGGAACAGGTCGACCTTGACGTTCTCCAGGAAATCTTGGGGATTACCGGCGCCCTGCTGCATCACGAGCAGGTTCTGGAGCCAATCGTTAGCCAGGTTGGCGGGCGAGTTGGGGTGCTGGCCGCCGCTCTTGTACATCCAATGGGCGGCGATACCCGACTCGGCACCGCGCTCCATGGCCTCGGTGCGGATCTGGATCTCCAGGGGCACGCCCTGAGGGCCAAAGAGCACCGTGTGAAGCGATTGGTAGCCGTTTGCCTTGGGGATAGCGATGTAGTCCTTGAAGCGCCCGGGCACCGGCTTGTAGAGGTTGTGGACCTGGCCCAGGACGCGGTAACAAGTGTCCACCCGGTCCACCGTCACCCGCACCCCGAACACGTCCACCACCTCGGAGAAGGAGCGCCGCTTCTCCTTCATCTTGCGGTAGATGCTGTAGAGGTTCTTGCAGCGGCTCTTGACCTCGCCCTGGATGCCCTCCTGCTGGAGCCGGCGCTTGATCGTGGCCTCGACCCCGGCGAGCAGTTCGGAGCGCGCCCCGCTGGCCTTCTGCACCGCCCGCTCCAGGATCAGGTGGCGCCAGGGCCAGTAGTGGCTGAAGCCCAACTCCTCGAGCTCGACCCGGATACTGCTGATCCCCAAGCGGTTGGCGATCGGGGCAAAGATATCCAGCGTCTCGCGCGAGATGCGCCGCCGACTCTCGCCGCTCATCACGCCTAGGGTGCGCATGTTGTGCAGGCGATCGGCGAGCTTGATCAGGATCACCCGGATGTCGCGAGTCATCGCCAGAAGCATCTTTTGCAGGCTGGCCGCCTGGGCCTCGGCGCGGGAGGCGAAGTCGATCTGGGAAAGCTTGCTGACGCCGTCCACCAGTTCGGCGACCTCGCTGTCGAAGACCTCGGCGAGCCGATCCTTGGCGATCGGGGTATCCTCGATCACGTCGTGCAGGATGGCGGCGATCAGGCACTTGTAGTCCATGTGCATGGTACTGAGGGTGCGCGCCACCGCCAGCGGGTGGTAGATGTAGGGCTCACCGGACTTGCGGCTCTGGCCCTGATGGGCCTCGGCACCGAACAGATAGGCGCGATAGACCTCGCTCACCTGTTCCAGCGGCAGGTAAGACTCCAGCGAGGCGCACAGGTCGCTGATGAGGAAACGCGAGGGGCTGCTCGGCCCCGGACTGGGTTGCTCGGCTGGGGGGGCCGCGTCGGTCATCGCCTCAGGCGCGGCCAGGGGGGAAGCGTCGGTCATCACCTTAGCTTCCCGGGCGGATGTCGGCGGCAACGCCAAGGCACGCTCGGCGGCCGACACGCAGCCGCCGCCACGGGCGGGCAGTCGCAGACCCAACCCGCGTCCGATTGGACGCGGCCGGCCCGACAGCCATCCGGGCTAAGCGACCCCCGCGGCGTGCGCTCGTGCTTGAAGGCGTTACTCCTTGTCCGAGTCCAGGTCACGCATGTCGGCGGCGAGTTCGGCCGCGAGGCGTTGTTCCAGCGCCGCGGCGGTCTCTTCGATGTGGCGCTGAGCGGCCTGGACCACCTCGTTGGTGATGCGGCCTGCGGCGATCTCGCGCAGCGCCATGACGGTGGGTTTGTCCTTGAGCCAAGGCAGGGTGGGCTCCACACCGTTGGCGAGCTGGCGGGCGCGCTTGGTGGCAAGCAGGACCAGGTCGAAACGGTTGTCAACGTGGTTGAGGCAATCCTCTACGGTGATGCGGGCCATCAAACAATACTCCAACAGCGAATTCAACAAATAACCGGGATAGCGGGATAGCGCCGGCAGGAGGCCCGGGCGGCTGGGCACACCGGCATCTTGGGGCCGGGGCGCCACACGCAGGCGCGCGACCTCTTAGCGTAGCACAAGAGGTCGCGACGGTCGCAATAACCAGAGCGACTGAACGCCTTGAGCATCCTCCAGCCAGCGGCGATCGGTCCGCACAGCGGACCCTACGGTAATGCCGCGATCCGTTGGGTCCGCTGTGCGGACCAACGACCTCGCGGCTAGGACGGTGGCCGGGACCATGACCAACGCGGACTGGCGCTTCACCGTGCGTAGCGGTGAGCCACTGTCCACGACCGCATTGCAGCGGGCCTTCACCGACGCCAAGCAGGCGGCGGGTGTCACCACGCCCGGCCGCATTCATGGCCTGGGTCACGCCTTGGCCATGTATCAATTGGCGGCGTGGATGGCGGTGGAGCGCCTGCAACGGCTGCTGGGGCACCGTCGTATCCAAACCACCCTCCACCTGGTGGCGGATGGGTCTTTCGGGACGGACGGCATCTGACATCAACTGCTCACGGTACGCGCCCTGTCGCGGCACTTTCGCAGTGGCTTTGACGGTGAGTCCATCGACCACGCATACAAAGACTACCGCGATGGCGACCGCCGCAAGGTGATGACCCTGACCGGAGAGGAACTCATTCGTCGTTTCCTGCTGCATGTTCTGCGCAAGTGCTTTATTCGGGTGCACCACTTCGGCTTTCTCTGCAACCGCTGCCGGGCACACCGGTTGAGGGCGATCCGCACGACGCCCGCCACCCCGGCGCCGACTGCCGCGGAACCCTCCAAGCCGGCCGCACAGTTCGGCGGCTATCCCTGTCCAAATTGCCGCGAGAGCCGGTTTCATGTGACCAAACGCGTGGCCCCGCAGCGCCGTGGTGAAGGTGTGAGAAGAGTGACTGCGCCCAGCTAATCTAACAACGCCGCGCCCCCCGGCCGTTGATCACAGGCCGCGAGACGGCCTGCGGGCGCTCTTGCGCAGATTCCGGAAAATGGTCTACACTTCGCAATAATCTCATTGGTCACGCCAGCCACGCTTGTGGAGCCTCGCGAATGCCCGGTTTATGCCCCCAACCGCCACCGGTGCCCGGCACTACACCCCGCTGATGGCCGACGCTCACCGCCCCGCGGATACAATGCCCTATCGCTAGGGAGTCCCGGGTCGGCGGCGGGCGTCATGCCGGGATCGGATTAGTTCAACACACACTTCTACGTCGTGCGCGCGCGGCGCCCTGCCACTACCGAGGATCAGTGCGGCGCGCACGACGTATAAATGCTTAATCGTTAGATGCTTTCGGTACAACGTCACGGGGCACAGTTCCGGACAGGGCCGAAAATCCTATACATCGTTTGCAGTCCCCGACTAGGCGCGGGGCAACGTTGGGGCCCCGGTTTCAGCAACTAACCTTCCTGAGAGGTCGCATCATGTCTTTACGAATCATTTGCTTAGAGGCGCATTTCTATGAGACCGAGTGGGCCAAGGCGGCCGCTCCAACGATCGTCAGGATGGCGCCTTATATCATTGATCTGGGCAGCCAGCTCGAGGATAACCCAGAGGCTTGGGGAGACCATCGGCCACATCTCGATGGAACGATGCGGGCGATTGAGCTGGCGACTGCATCTATCGACAGCCGTATCGAGAAGATGGACGCCAACGGCATCGACACCCAAGTCCTATCGATTGCGCAGCCCATCCAAGCAATGCCGGTCGGGGAAGCTGTCGACCTCTCCCGCAAGGTGAATGACCGACTTGCCGAAATCGCCCACAGATACCCGAAGCGATTTGGTGGCTTCTTCACGCTTCCGTGGCAAGACGCCGATGCCGCTGCGCGTGAGGCCGAGCGGGCCGTCACCGAGCTTGGGCTGACAGCCACGCAGATCTTTGGACGCGCCGGGGATGACGCCATGCTCGACGCTCCGCAGTTCGATCCTATTCTCGCCAAGCTCGAAGCACTCGATGCACCGATCTACCTCCACCCCGGGCCGCCGCTGCGCGCGGTCCAGCAACCTTACTACTCCGGCTTCAGCAAAGAGGTGACCGCCCGATTCTCCCTGGGCGGCTATGGATGGCATAACGAAGCCGGTATCCAGGTAATCCGTCTGATCCTGTCCGGAACGCTGGACCGGCATCCGGGGCTCAGGATCATCAGTGGTCACTGGGGCGAACTGGTACCGTTCTATCTCGAGCGCATGGACGACGCAATGCCGAGGGAGGCAACTGGCCTAACGCGCAGCATCAGCCAGACGTATCGCGATCAGGTCTACGTCACGGCCAGCGGCATGTATTACACGCCTAACTTCATTTTCTGCAAAGAGGTATTGGGCGTGAACAAGATGTTATTTGCCATGGATTATCCATACGTCACTATGACGGGGGCGCGCGCCTGGCTCGAAGGCCTGCCGATTTCGGAAGATGAGCGGGCTGCATTTGCCCACGTGAATGCTGAGCAACTGCTCAGGCTTCCACTCTGAATACCTGGTCAGGAGCGCGCGCCGCTTTAGGCTTCACGCTGCACCCAAGGCAACACGTTAGTTCGCGGCGTTACACCGTTGGAGCGGTGTCACGAGAGGCTGGGTGGCCGGAGTGGTGATCGACGCCTCATCTTGATCTCGGGGCAAGCTGAGGGGGTGACATGGTGACATTGACATTCGTCGCGGGAGGGGCCCGCTCCCAATGCCATTAAGTTAAGGATTCCCCGTTCGCCCTGAGCCTGTCGAAGGGTGAACGGGGAATCCTTAACCCGCTGAAGTTAAGTCGTTCATGGTTCGACAGGCTCACCACGAACGGCTTAACTTAACGGCATTGCGCCCGCTCCTACGACGTAGGAGCGCCACCGGCCGCGTCAAGACTCAGTGGCATTTAGTGCTCAAGGCCGCGCCGGGGGCGAACGCCTTGACCGCTGACGCCCCAAGCTGGCGCAGGTGAGAAATCAATACCCGTCCTCCCGGAAATTGCAGGTGTGGTCGCAATTGCAGGCGGGGATCCCAGTCGACAGATCGATCTGCGCGTAGGGATTCCCGGAAGTGACCCCGAACTTATCGGTATAGTGATATCTTGGGGTCTTCAAGGTCAGGGCGGCACTGCGCGGGACCTGCAAGGTCGCGGTGAGCCGGAATTCATTGACCTCAGCACGCTGCTCGACGATGCGCTCGGGGGTGACCGAGATCACCATGCGATCGAAGGACCAGGTGATCCGGCTGCCAGCCTCCGGCGGATGCGGATCATTCCCCTGGTAGACCTTGCAATGTTGCTGGACGCTCTTCATGGCACAGGCCACCGTATCGTCGGCGGTCGGAAAATGGGTGGCGACCGTGAGCCGCGGACGCGGTTCGATCTGGTTGAGCAGATAACCAAATGCCCCCTGTGGCGTATGAGAGCTATCCTCCACCGTCTCGACCAAGCTCACGACCAATTTAGGAACCTTGGCGGGATCGTTCAAGCCCCTGATCTTCATGGCCCACACTTCCGCCGGCGCATCCATCTCGTGGATGAATACGTCCACACCCCGACCGCCGTTGCGCGCTGCCTCCAGGCTGAGCCTTTCGGGCTTGGTATCACCCGTATAGATCATGCTCCGCCCCCGCCATTCGAGCTTGTAGCCGATCGAACCCTTACGGGCATGGATCACCGGGAACCAAGTGATCTTGACCCCGGTCGCCTTATTTTCATACGCGACGTTCTCTCCCTTCGCATAGTTCTGCAAATCCAGCTCGATCGGGATCATGGCATAGCCATCGTCCGGCGAATCATACCCGACCGGCACGGGTTCGCAGGGTAAACCCCAACTTTCGCGGGTGGGCGCGCGGTGGCCGAGGTAGCCGGTGGGCTCGAAGCTGAAGCTCTCGCTATGCCAGCGGCAGGCCTCGCGCAGATGCCCACAGAAGGCCCGTGTGCCGTCCTCGAAATAGCGCGGCTGGTTGGGATTTTGCGACCAGACCGGATTTTCCACGCCCGAAGGCCCAGGCCCCCAAACGTAAAGTGGATACTTGCGATCTTCCGCTGGACCGAAGCAATAGATGTGGGTCAGGTCGCTCATATGATCGCCGTGCAGATGGGTCAGAAAGACCTTGTCCATCCGCCCGAACCCGACGTTCATCGCCCCGTAATTGGCACGGACCCCGCTGCCGCAGTCGAATACAAACTGGTCCAGCGGCATCTCTCGCTCCGGGTCCCAACCCACCTCGACAAAGATGCTCATCATCCGCCGGGCCGGGGAGGGGGGCGGGTTCGCCGACCCCATGAAGCTGATCCGCATCTCATTTTCGGCCAGCGGCGCGATCGTGGTGCGGGTGCGATGACTGAACGGGGCAAAGGCCGGTAGCTTGTCGAAGTAACTATAGCGCTGCGCGGCGGCCTCGTCGGTCCAGTCACAGCTCGGCCCCGGGGGGCAGGAGCAACTGGCGTCCGCACAGCCCTCAGCGGCCACGGCGGTACCCGCCCCGGCTTCCGTCAGCGCACCGCCAACGGCCAGGCCACCCAGGCTCCAACCTGTGAGTTTCAATGCGTCGCGCCGCGTCCAACCGGTGGACTCTAGGTTAGTTGAGTCGGTCATTATGATTCCTCACTAATGTCATTTGGGGAACAGAAACTGCACTTGCGCCCGGATCGTCCAGTCCGAGCTATTGGTGGGGGAGACCACGTTGTAATAGCCGGACAGTTGTAGATTAACGGGCAACTTGCCGCCTAAGCGAAAGACCTTGCCGATGCCGGCGCCCACCGGCACGGTCCACTGCTGACTGCTCGCGGCCCGCCAATCGACCGTGATCATGGGCGACGAAGTAAGATAGACGCCGTTCTTGAAGTTGTAATTGATGCCTGGTTGGATGACGCCATGGTTGTAGGAGCCGCCCGATTGATTACTGGACAGCGACCAGATATTGTTCACGAGCATGCCGAAGACCCAGGGGCTGGCGTGATCGAGATGAACGATGACGACCGAGGGCCCCAGGCCCCAATTGCGATTGCCGAGCCTGGTATCACTATCGGTAGGCGCCTGGACGACCGGCCCAGCCCCCCAGATCCATTTCCCGGGTTTGGCCGGCGACAGCCAGGCGGTGAAGACCGTATCGCCGATGCCGTTCACCGCCTTGACCGTCGGCGCCAGGTCCGGCATCCAGATCACCGGCACGATCGTGCGCGTGATGATATTCCAGTCGGAATTGACCTCAAACGGGATGATCGGCTCGATGTTGAGCACATCCTGCGTATTCTTCTGGGGGCCGAAATGGAGATTGGTGTTGTTCTGGAACGGCACGCTGATCAGGTTGCCAAGCGGGTTCTGCGTGATCTTTGCCAACTGCTCGGCGCTCAATTCGGCGCGGGCCGGGGTGGTCGCCGCCCCGAGCAGCGCGACGAGCGCCCCGACCGTCATCGTTTTGGTCATATGGTTCTTTCAACCTCTATACTTGATTGTCGGCGGGGGACGAACATTCCCGTCGCCCCCGCCCTGGTCCCGGCGGAACCGACCTAATGCCCCGGTGCCGGTGCGGGCGCGCCCGGGACTGGTCCCGCGGCAGCGCGCTTGCCGGCCGCCTCCTTGAGCATCGGAATGATGTCGTAGAGGGCACCCAGGCTGTTGGGCCCAAATCCGCGCTGGAGCCGCGGCGGGTACTTTTCCAGGTCCTTCAGGTAGTCCCTCACCGCATTCTGAACTTGCGTCATCATGGGGATATGACGCAGCCCGACGCCGATGTCCTCCTGGGGGTCGGTGTAGAGGTTGGCCATGATCCCGCCGCCGGTGCTCGTGGCGATCGGACCGCTGAATCCGCCGGTATAGCCCTTCTGGAAGAACCCCTTCTCCAATTCGGCGGTAAAGATCCACTTGAACTCGTCGACGCGCATCGCCGCAAAATAGCCCAGGAGCATGTATGGCCGGCTGCGGCGGGCGGACTCACCCTGATCGGCGAGCAGCAGACCGGTCTGGTCGATGCCGTCGAGGTAGGTGCTCTTGGGAACGAATCCCCCGACCTCGGCACCGGGCTTGCCGGCCAGCGCGATCGAGGTATTGAAGAGGTCGGCGAGATCGAAGAGCCCTTCGGAGCGGCGCGGCGCAATCATGCCCTTCCAATAGGCGAAGGTCGGCACCCGCTGTCCGCCCTCCCAGGCCGACCCCTTGCAGCCGCGGAAGGGGGTGCGGCCGGCCGGCGGGACCTCGCATTCGGGGCCATTGTCCGAGGTGAAGAACACCAGGGTATTCTCCAACTGGCCGGTTTCCTCCAGTGCCTTCACCAATTGACCCAGGACGTGGTCCATCTCGACCATACAGTCACTGTAGGCGGTGCGGGCGCGTGACTTGCCTGCCCATTGATCGGATGGATAGTTGTCGAAGTGACAGCCGCGGGTGGCATGGTAGAGGAAGAAGGGGTTCGAACTGTCCTTCTGCTTGCGGATGAAGGCGACGCTGTAGTCCATCCAGTGCCGGTCCAGGTCCTTGATATAGTCGAGATCGATGAACCGCCCGTTCTGGCAGTGCGCCTTGTCGGACGGCGTGCAGTGGACCTCGTGCTGATTGAACGGCAGCTCGTCCATCATCCGGGTCCGGGCCGGGCTCAGGGCAATCTCCGGGTTGAAATAGATGTCCCGCCACTCGCTGTACATGTCGGAGACGCTGAGGAACCCCAGGTAGTCGTCGTAGCCCACGTTCTGCGGCAGTGAGGCCTGGTTCTCACCCAGGTGCCACTTGCCGACCCCCTGAGTCACATAGCCGAGCTGTTTCAAGACGCTGGGGAGCGCCACTGCCCCCTCGAGCCCCCCGGGCGCGCCGTACATCGGCGGGTCCAGGAGGCCGTGATGCAGCGGGTTCTGACCAGTATGGATGGAGGCCCGGGTCGGCGAGCACGAGGGCGTGGAATAGGCCGAGGTGAGCAGCAGACCGCCGGCCGCGAGCCGATCCATCACCGGGGTGTCATTGCCGACCGCGATACCGCCGCCGTTGAAACCCGGGTCCATCCAGCCCACATCATCGAGCAGGAAGATCAGGATGTTCGGCTTCTTGCCGGTCTTCTTCTCCAGCGCCGCGAGTTTCTCACGCGCCTGCCGTTCCTGCTCGGGGTGGGCAATGACCGGATACATATTATCCGCCGGCTTCACGTCCTTGAGATGAATGAACTGGTCCGGGTGGTCGTAGCCCTTGGCCGTGGTTGGGCCGGTGGCGGCACCGCGCGGATTCGGTGCGAGCGCAGCCTCCGCCTGGTCGGCTGTGGCGGATGGCGGGCCCGGTCGCTGATCCGCGGCAACGGCGGCACCCGCGGCGAACCAGCCGAGCAATGCCAGGAAATACCAATGGCGCGGCCCAGTCACGGACGGCGGTTGGGCAAGCGATGGACGACTCATCTGAAAACCCCTTTTCGATCAAATTCTTACAGACAGTGGATCACGCAGGACCAAGCGGCCCCGGGCCGACATATGGTAATGGACGGTCGCCGCTCGTCTATTGCCCCAAAGGGCCAATCAAGCGGACGCCGATGGTCCAGCGGGGGCGGCGCAACCGGCTGGCGGGGATTGCCCGCCCCGCCCCAGCCGTCGCGGCCAGGTTCGCCGTACAGATTCCCACCGCGCGTCCTCCTGCCTCATCGAGTCAGGATCGCAAGTGGACGGCGCCCCGGAGATCCGGCACCCTATAAGCCCTTGATGCTCGTCCCGATGGCGCCTGAACGACGTAATGATTTTTGACACCCAGACCGGCTTTCTGTCCAACAGCGTGCTCGGCCTGCTCATTTCGCTGGCGCTCTGGACCGTGCTGTGGCGCCAGCGCACCCTGGCGCTGCATCTGTGGTGCGGCGGCGGTCTCGCCGCCGCGGGGTCCAGCCTGTTGTTCGCCCTGCGCACGATCCTACCCCCGGTGCTGGGCTTTACCCTGGCCACCCTGCTCGCATTCCTGATGCTCGTGCTCAAACTCCAGGCCGTCCGTCTGACACTCGACGCCCCGGAGCCCGCCAGTCGTCTGGTCATTCTGATACTGGCCTTTCTGGCCGGACACCAATTGCTGCTGCTCGGTGGCAGCGAGTCTTTGCGCTACGTCATGGTTTCAGTTGTGTTGCTGGTCATGAACGCCCGCGTGGCCTGGTGGGCCCGGCGGCTGGGGCGGCGGGGCGGGCAACGCAGCGCCGACTGGATTGCCGCGGCCTTTGCCGCGATGGCCATCATGTTTGGGCTGCGTCTGCTCAGTGCCGCCCTGGGGGCCTCCCATCCCCGGCTCCTGACCCATGGCTACGATTCGCTGCTGTTGGCGCTGACCGTGACCTTCGGCATTATCGTCAGCAATATCGCCTGGCTTGGCCTCGCACTCGAGCGCCTGATCGGGGCGCAGGTCACGGCCGCCGCGGCGCAGGCGCGCAGCGAGGAAAACCGGCTCTTGAGCGAGCGGATTGCCCAGCTTGAGCGCCAACGCAGCCTTGGCCTGCTGTCGGCATCCCTGGCTCACGAGCTGAACCAGCCGTTGACCGCGATCCTTACGAACGCTGAGGTGGCGCAGCGCGGTCTGCGCAGCAGCGGCTACGATCCGGGACCGACGCTCGCTTTTCTCGACAAGATCGTTCACAACACCGAGCGCGCCAGGCAGATCGTCGAACATATCCGCGGCTTCATCCGTCCGGCGCGGGCGCCGCGCGAGCCGGTCGATCTGGCGCAGGTCATACTGGACGTCATCGAGCTGGTGGCCGCCGAGGCGCGGGGCCAGCACATCGACTTGGACTTACGCCTGCCTCAGCCCCCGCTCTGGGTCACCGGCGATCCGGTCCAGCTCTCGCAGATTGTGCTCAACGTGCTGCGCAATGCGATCGAAGCGGTATCCCAGGGCGAGCGTCGCGAGATCGAGATCCGTCTGGACCAGCAGGATGGGCAGGCACGCCTGCACGTGCAGGACTGCGGCCCCGGGTTATCGCCCGCGGCCTTGCGGCAGGCCGGCCAGCCGTTCTTCACGACCAAGCCCCAGGGGCTGGGGCTGGGACTCTCGATCTCGCGTACCATCGCCGAGCAACACGGTGGCGACCTGGCCCTGACCAATGCGGCAGGCGGCGGAGCGCTGGCCGAGCTGCGGTTACCGCTGCGGCCGATGAGACCCAATTGAGACCTGACCGATGATTCGAGACCTATGCATCCGCCAACCGATCACGGTCAGCGACCGACGGCTGGCCGAACGCTGTGCCCGCGGTCGCGTGGTGGTGATCGACGACGATGCCGAAATCCTGCTGGCCCTGTGCGCGCTGTTCGAGCTGGAGGGTTATGCCTGCGAGACCTACGACTCGGCCGTCGCCTTTCTCCAGGTGTTGAGCGAGAACGGTCCTTGTTTTCCGGGGCCTTGCTGCCTGCTCTGCGATGTCAGGATGCCGCAGATCGATGGGCTGGAGCTGCAACGCCGCCTGAAGGAGCTTGGCGACGCCCCCATGCTGCTGATGAGCGGCTCCAGCGGCGCGCCGGAGGCGGCCAGCGCCTTCCGCGCCGGGGCGCTCGACTTTCTGATCAAACCGATGAAGGCCGAGACCCTGCTCGACGCCGTGACCAAGGCGCTGGCGGTCAGCGCACAACGGCAGCACCAGCGTACACGCCGGGACGAACTCGCGACGCGGCTCAATGCACTCACCGAGCGGGAGCGCGAGATCGCTCAGCGGGTGGCGCTAGGCCAACGCAATCTCGAGATTGCCGATGCGCTGGGAATTGCGCTGCGCACCGTCAAACGGCATCGTCATCAGGTGATGGAGAAACTGGAGGTCGACACACTGGTCGATCTCGTACACGTCATCGACGAAATGAAATGAGCCGGGGCAGGGGAACGCCGATGAACCAACAGGCCTGCCGGGAAGGCGTGCGGCGGATGCCCAGCCGCTGGAATCAGGGCCACAGCAGGTCGCCGGTTGCACTCAGGTCCCGCCGACGCGCGGTGCGCAGCCGCTCGGCGGCAACAACCGCGGCCAGGTCGGCCAGTGCGGTCTCGAAGCAGTCGTTGACGACCACATAGTCATAGTCGCCCCAGTGGGTACAGTCCTCGCGGGCCTGAGCCAGCCGACCGGCGATCACCGTGTCGCTATCGGTACCGCGGGTGCGCAGCCGACGCTCCAACTCGGCCCCCGACGGTGGGAGGATGAAGATACCCACGGCCGCGGGAAAGCGGGTCCTGACCTGGCGGGCGCCCTGCCAATCGATCTCCAGGATCAGACCGCGGCCAGGCACCAGGCCACCGCGCACGTCAGCCTCGCGGGTGCCGTAGAGGTTGCCAAAGACCTCCGCGTGCTCCAGAAAGGCCCCGGCAGCGACCTCCGCACGAAAGTCCTCGACGGCCAGGAAATGGTAATGCACCCCGTCGCGTTCGCCCGGACGCGGCCCCCGGGTGGTGGCCGAGACCGAGAGCCCGAGCCCCGGGTCCCGTTCCAGCAGGGCACGAACCAGGCTGGTCTTGCCGGCGCCGGACGGGGCGGAAACGATGAACAGGATGCCGTCGTGCATGGTTGAAATATCAGTCTCTTGCGGGAAAGGGCGATCAGGTTCAGGCCAAACCGAACGATTGCAGCAGCTTCACCAACCCGAAGGCCATGCCGCCGGCGGCCGGGATGGTCAGGACCCAGGCCCACAGCATGCGCTCGACCACGGTCCAACGCACGGCGGAGAAACGCTTGGCCGCCCCGACGCCCATGATGGCCGCGGAGATATTGTGGGTGGTGGAGACCGGGATGCCGAGGCTGGAGGCAATGGTGATCACGGTGGCCGCGGAGGTCTCGGCTGCAAAGCCGTGGATTGGGTGCAGGCGCACGATCTTGTGGCCCAAGGTCTTGATGATCCGCCAGCCGCCGATGGCGGTGCCGGCCGCCATGGTCACGGCGCAGGTGAGCTTGATCCAGAGGTCGATGTCGCCCTTCGCCAGCGCCGCCGGGCTTGGGTGCAGCCAGCTGAGCCATGAGGGCAGCGCGTCGAGGGTCCCGGCGTGCTGTGCCGAGACCAGGGCGAGCGCGATGATGCCCATGGTCTTCTGCGCATCGTTGAGCCCGTGGGCCAGCCCCATGTAACCCGCGGAGAAGAGTTGGGCCTTGCCGAAAAAGGCGTTGGCCCAGCGCGGGCGGGCGATGCGCATGAGCACACCGCCGCTGCGCGACATCGACCAAAAGAGTGCAAACAGCAACCCCATCAACAGGTAGCCGCCGACGAAGCCCATCACCGGACTGCTGACCATCGGTACGACGACCTTCCAGAGCACCCCCGCGCCCTTATACCAGGGGTCGGCCGGTTGTGACCAGATCACCGCCCCCCATTGCCCGTGCGCGGCGGCAAGCGCCGCCCCGCACAGACCGCCGATGAGCGCGTGGGAGGACGAGGACGGCAGGCCCAGGTACCAGGTCACCAGGTTCCAGACGATGCCGCCGATGAGCGCGCAGATGATGATCTGGGAGGTAACCTCCACCACCCCCACGTCCAGCAGGCCGGTGGCGATGGTCTTGGCCACCGCGGTGCCCCAGAGTGCACCGATCAGGTTGGTGGTGGCCGCCAGCGCCACGGCCTGCATGGGCGCCAGCACCTTGGTCGCGACCACGGTGGCGATGGAGTTCGCCGTGTCGTGGAAGCCGTTGATGTACTCGAAGACGAGCGCGGTGAGAACGACCGCGATGAGGAGGGTCAGCACGGCGGCATCCTCAGCTATTCTTCAGCGCGATCTGGTAGGCGACCGCACCGGACTCGCGGCAACGGTCGATGGCCTTCTCCAGGATCTCGAAGAACTCCTTGATCAGGAACATCTGCTGGCCCTCGTAGCGGCCGGAGTAGAGGTCGCGGTAGAGCTCCAGCATCAGCCGATCGGCCTCGCTCTCGATGGAGCGCAGGCGGTCATTTAAGTCCCGCATCTTCTGGAGCTTCATCTTGCG
>CAILVI010000108.1 GCA_903837595.1 uncultured Thiodictyon sp. | reverse complement strand
GGTACTTGGAGTACAGGCGCACCAGGAGCACGCCCAGGACGATCAGTTTGAACATCGTGCCGGGACTGCCGGTGAAGATCCCGATGACCAGACACAGGACGATCGGCACGAGATCATCGACGCGCCACAGCAGGATCAGCGGTGGATCGTCGATGTACTTGGGGATTTCGGTGGGGTCAGCCATGGGCGCAGTGTGCGGCCCGGCGGGCGGGGACCGTGAGAGCTGAAAGTGCGGATTATTGGGGGGAATGCGGGAAATGGCGACGGATCAAGACCTAGCCCCCCGCACTGAGCGCTTGTTTCGGTTCAGGGTGCTCGCCGAGACGCACCCTTAAGAACCTCCTGAAACTCGCCGCGATCGGCACCTGCTCGACACCCGTCGAACCCGTCCGCCCCCGGGGATCAGTTGCGTGGTATCCGTCCGAGCCCATCGGTCAGCAGGCGATGGCAGGCTCCGAGGCGCCGGAAGCGCCTGCGGGACGGCCGGCGCACCGCGAACCGACAACCAAAACGGTTGATTCCGGACGGCCGGGGCGGCGTTGGAGCACGGCCTCCTCCGGACGACCGAACTACCCAGTGGCCCAGCAGACGCGTATCTGCGTTTCATCTCCCCGGCCGGCGCCGTCGATAACCTCAGAAAGAGCAGCTGCACCCCAAGACACAAAGGACACAACGGACACAAAGAATTTCAATGTTTTACGATGGGGTTGTGGATCAACGCCCGGGTGAACTGCATCATGACAATTGGCCATTGTCTTACTTTGTGATCTTGGTGCCTTTGTGGTGCGAACTGCCGAACTTAGGATAACGGTGTTGTAATGGGTCACACGGGTCATTTGCTCTAGTGTGCATCCCAAAGGGGAATCCAGAGGCGCACCATGAACATACTGCTGATCGAGGACGAGAAGAAGATCCTGGACTTCGTTGCGCGCGGATTCCATGAGCAAGGATTTAGCGTCGATTGCTGTGCCGAGGGTAACGCCGGCTTCGCGTTGGCCAGCCAACGCGACTATGACTGCATCGTGCTCGACATCATGTTGCCGGGGCGCGACGGACTGTCCATCCTCAAGGGCCTGCGCCAAGCCGGCAAGACCACCCCGGTGCTGCTGCTCACGGCGCGTAACGAACTGGACGACCGCCTGACCGGACTCAACCTGGGCGCGGACGATTATCTGGCCAAGCCCTTTTTCGTCGAGGAGCTCATTGCGCGTGTCCAGGCGCTGCACCGGCGTGTACGCGGGGAGCGGCAGAACATACTGGTGGTGGGTGACCTGCGGCTGGACCGCATCACCCGCGAGGTGCACTGGCACGGTACAGCGGTCGACCTGACCGGCCGCGAATTCAACCTGATCGAATACCTCATGCGCTCCCCGGGGCGGGTCTTCACCCGCACCCAGATCCTCGAACACGTCTGGGGTTACGACTTCGACCCCAGTACCAACGTGGTGGACGTGTGCATCCAGCGCATCCGCAAGAAGATCGGGGCGGCGGCGGATGGCACCTCACCCATCGAGAGCGTGCGCGGCGTGGGCTATCGCTTCCGCAAGCTGGACCCGGCGCCATGACGGCCGGGCGCTCGTTGCGCCTGCGTCTGGCGCTGGGGTCCGCCGCCCTGGCAGGCGTTGCCCTGGCCGGGTTTGCTGCCGCCGCCTGGTGGCAGGTCTCCCAAGCCCGGATCAGCACCCTAGACCGGGCACTGTGCGACCAGACCGAACGCGAACTCTCGCGAAACTGGCCCGCCGATCACTGGGCACCCCACGAGCGGGTCATGGGCCGAACCCTGGGTGCCCGCAGTCCCGCCGACGCCCTGCTGCTGGTGCAGGAGGGCGGAAGCCTGGTCTATCGCTCCGGGCACTGGCCGGCCACACTGGACCCGGACACCTTGCCCTGGCCATCGCCCGCCGATCGTCCCGATCGGCCGGACACCTTGGCGCCGCCACCGTCTCCAGGGGGTCACGGCGCCGTCCGGGACGACCGACGGGGCCCGCCGTCGGCAGACGGGCGCGACCACGCACCCGGCCCCGGCCCGGACCCGGCCCGGCGCCGGGAGGAGCCGGGAGGGCCGCACGGCGCCCCACCGCGGGCACCGATTTCCAGCTGCGTCACCCGCACGCTCACGCCCGGTGCCGCGCGCTGGCGCTTCGGTCTGGCCGCGACCCCGGATACCCGGCTGGCCGTCGGGGTCGATCTGGCCGTGATCGACGCCGATCTCATGGACTTGCGCGCCGCCTTCCTGCTCGCCCTGCCCCTCGCCTTCGGCCTGATCACCCTCGGGGCTTGGTTCCTCTCCGGCCGTGCCCTGGCACCGCTCCGCCGGCTCACCCTCGCCATGGCCGGCATCACGGCCAAGGGCCTGGACCGGCGCATCAGCGCGGCCAACACAGTTCAAGAACTCTACGAATTGATTCAGGTATTCAACGGCATGTTGGAGCGACTGGAGCGTGGCTTCCGGCAAGCCTCGCGTTTCTCCGCCGATGCCGCGCACGAGTTGAAGACCCCACTGGCGATCCTTCAGATGCAGATCGAGCAGGCCTTAGCCGAGGCCGAGGCGGGTTCGTCCCTCCAGGAGCGCCTGACCGGCATCTTGGATGAGGTCCAGCGACTAGGCACCATCGCGCGCAAGCTCCTGCTGCTGTCCCTGGCCGACGCCGGGCGGCTCAGCCTCAATCGCACCCCCTGCGATCTCAGTCAGGCGCTGGAGGACCTGCTGGAGGACGCGCAAATGCTGGCCCCCGGGCTCAGACTGCACGGTAGCGTCGCCCCCGATCTACGGGTGCGTGCCGACGCCCCGCTACTCAAGCAGGTGCTGCACAACCTCCTCGCCAATGCAGTCAAGTACAACCGACCACACGGCTTCATTCGCCTCACCGCCGGGCGCCGCGCCGGGCGCATCACCGTCGCCATCACCAATGCGTCGGTCGATCTGGCCCCTGCCGACCGCGCGCGGCTCTTCGAGCGCTTCTACCGCACCGATCCCGCCCGCCAACGCGGCACCGAGGGTGCAGGCCTCGGGCTCAGCCTGGCACGCGAGATCGCGCGGGCGCACGGCGGGGACCTCGTGCTCGCCGACCCCACGACGGGCGAGACCCAATTCCTCCTGCTGCTCCCGGCGGACGACACGCCCGAATAACAACTCTGTCATGCAGGCGCGCGCTTACCAGCAACCTTGGGAAGCGACACTGAGTGCACACCCACCAATGAGGTTCATGGGTGGGACCGGGGGCCAACGGACCTGGACGTTCGCCCTTGCCGTTCCATGACGATTATCGAGGAGTCGTTGCCATGTGCAGCAAAGCATCAAGGCTCATCACCACAGCGCTGCCAGTCGCCTTCACGCTCGGCCTTGCCGCACCCGCCACCACCATGGGTGCGAACCCGCCGCCGCCACCTCCACCACCCAAAGCGAGCACCGCAAGCCTCGCCGTCACCCGCGTCGGCAACGGGACCGTCACCAGCAATCCGGCGGGCATTGCCTGCGGGACTCGTTGCGCGGCCACCTTTGCCGACAGTACCAGTCTGGTACTGACCGCGACCCCGGCCGCGGGCTACGCCTTTGCCGGCTGGAGCGGCGTCTGCACCGGGGTCGGCCCATGCACCGTGAAGGTCACGGGGGCGCAGGCGGTGACCGCCACCTTCGCCCCCCTGGACAGGACCCCGCCGCTGGTCCGCGCCTTCGTGGTGCCGGCCGTCGTCAACAGCTTGACGGTGCCGATTTCGAGCCTCCTCGCCAGCGACGACCAGGCCCTGGCCGGGTACCTGATCACCCTGGACCAGACCCCGCCCCCGGCGGGCGCCGCCGGCTGGACCGCCGGCCCACCGACCAGCTTCAGGGCGGGCACCGCGGGCCGCACCACGCTTTATGCCTGGGCCAAGGACCGTGCGGGCAACGTCTCCCAACCGGTCAGCTCGACCGTGCTGATTGACACGGCTGCGCCGATCGTCAGTGGGTTCACTGTGCCCGCCCAGGTGACTGGACTCGACGTCCCGGTACAATTGAACGCGACGGACAACACGGCCGTTACCGGCTATCTGATCACCGAGACCGCAACTGTGCCAGGTCTCACCCTCGCGCCCTGGCAGCCGACCAAGCCCACCAGCTATAAGGCGACGGCGGCCGGCCCCAAGACGCTCTATGCCTGGGCGCGGGATGCCGCTGGCAATGTGTCAAAAGCCAAGACCGCCAACTGTACCCTGAGTACGACTCAACCGCCGCCGCCAAGCGGTTCGGGCGGTGGTACCGGCATGAACACCAACAACACCATCTCGGATCAGGCACAGTCGACGACCATCGCCTTCGATGGTTTGGCCTTCGTGACCGGTAGCTATTGCGCCCAGACGTTCTATCCCCCTGGCAAGGTTGCCGATTTCTTCGGCTTCCAGTTCCTGCGCGACAATGACCCGTCGGGCATGGGGCACAATACCGATTTCACGACCCTGACCGCTGACCCCATCCTGGTGCTGCTGAACGACGCCCAACTCCAAGTCCTCTCCGACCTCGGTGCCGCCGAAGCCGACTTGAACGATGCGTACGGGTACGCCCGTTTGCCACTCGCTGACGCGTTCCGCCGCCTGCTCGATGGCGACACCCCCAGCGGGCATCCCGAGCTCAGTCGCGAGGCGGTGAACGCCTACTCGGCGGCCCTGTTCGGGATCGACGGCCAGATGAGTTATCTACGCGCGAAGGCCTATGCCAACGTCCTCGGCACCATGGATGCCAGTCAGCAGGCGGCGCTCGCCGCCATGAAGGGCAAGGGGGCACTCGCCTGGTCCCAGCCGACTACGGACGTCATCGCTGCCGTGTTGAAAAAGTATCCCAACCGCATGATGCGCACCTATGCGGGAGAGATGCTTGCCTGGTATCTGGGCAGCGAAGAGGCCGATGTCTATTTCTGCCCCGAGCGGGAGGGCACCTACTTCGGGTCCTTCTTCATGAAGGACATCAAGGCGATGAATAACCCCAGCTACACCATCGATTCCAACATGACCGCGAACATGGGGAATGCCTTCCTGGCGACGCTGACCGACTCGCAGCAAGCGCAAATCACCAGTCTGGTGACCACACAAAAGCCCGACCTGCTTGCCATCGTCGCGAAACGCGCCGAGATCTCCTCGACGCTCAGGCAGTTCCTGCAACAGAAAGCGGTCGACGAGGCCAACGTCGTCAACCTGGCCAAGCAATATGGCGAGTTGGACGGCGCGATCTCATACGACTATGCCACGAGCTTCTCGGCGGTCGGCAACTCACTGAACGCAAGCCAATACGCCACCTTGACGGCCCTGCGGAAGACGGCCACGGCCGAAGCCGCCGGTACCCCGGACTATGACCACCAGTGCGGCAATGGCTACCTGTACTCGGCGCCGCTGCCGTCTGACGCGCCGCCACTCATGGCGACTGACTTCCTGTTCGGTTCCTGTGCCGCCGAATCCGGTATGTGCAGCACGGACTGGGATTGTTGTTCATTCTCGTGCGGCGATAACAATGTCTGTACCGCCCCCTTCAAGTTCTCAAGCTCGGCGTTCCAGGACGGCGCTACCCTGCCCATCACCTACACCTGCGAGGATGCGAACGGTGGTGTAAGTCCGCCGCTGGCCTGGACGGGCGCGCCTGCCGGCACAGTCGAATTCGCAATCACGGCGACGACACTCGCGGTCGACGGCAAGAAGTGGAATTGGGTGCTCTACGGTATTTCCCCGTCAGTGACCTCGCTGGCGACAAACAGCACCGGGATCGGCACCACTGGCGCGTCCACCGATGGCCCCGAGCTCAAGTTCTATCCCCCATGCTCATCCGGTGCCGGTCAGCGAACCTATACCTTCACCGTCTACGCGCTCTCCGCAAGTCCCACGTTCAGCACGTCACCGGTGAGCGGAGAGGTTCTCGCTGACGCGATCGGCCCGGTGACGATTGGCAGCCGCCAGATGAGTGTGAACTATACCTTTGCCACTGGACATTAGCCGGGTGATTCGCGCTCTTGCATCATCCCCACGCGGGCGCGTGGGGATGCGGTGTCGAGCGACACCATCAGGCCAAGACCTCGAATCGGGACAAAGCCATGGCAAACAAGACCACTATCGGTCGTACCGAGAGGACCAGACATGAACATCAGAATGACAGTCCTGACACTGCTTGTCAGCTTATACACAGGGGGCGTGCTTGCACAGGATCAAGCGCAAGCACCCCGGACTGACGCGCGGGGCGGTCATGCGCCGCCGCCCCAGGCCTATGAAGACTGCCGGGGCAAGAAATCCGGAGACACGGTGCAGCACACCACACGTGATGGCGTGGTTGCAGCTGCGTGCGTCGATTCTCCCAATGGCCTGGTAGCGAGACCCAACCAAAGGCGCGGTCCAGAACGGGGATCAGGTCAAGGCGCAGGCCAGGGCAGTCCCGAAGAACGCGGCTCCGGTAGTCAGCCGCGCGGGCAGGCTATGCCTCAGGACGGTGGCCGCAAGTACTCCATCGAACAGGCCATCTCCGATCGGGCCCAGCTCAACACCATCGCCTTCGATGGCCTGGCGTTCCTGACCGGTGACTTCGGCTACGACACCTTCCTGCCCCCCGGGAAGGTTTCGGACTACTTCGGTTTTCAGTATATGCGCGACATCGACGCCCGGGAAGGCGGCCACAACACCAGCTTCCTGACCAAGATTGCCCACAACATGCTGACCATCCTCAACGACAGTCAGAACGCCCAGTTGCTGGCCTTGGCCCAGGAACAGCAAAGCGACATCAAGCGTTTCGCGCAAATGCGGCTGCCGCTGATCAAGGCCTTCCGCCTTAACCTCGAAGGCAAACTGCCTGCTGGCAGTGCTGGCCTGGACAAGCAGGCCGTCATAAACTATTCGGCTGACCTTTATGCATTGGACGGCAAGCTTTCCTACGACCGCGCCAAAGTCATGGCCAGCGTCCTGCGCAGCTTGACTCCTGCCCAGAACGCAGCGCTGGCTCAACTCAAGTTCGGCGATTCCGCCACCTGGCCGAACGTCGCCGAACCGCTGGATCGCCGCAGCATGTCGCATGAGGTGAACGTCGCCGTGATGACCTACGCCAGCGAGATGTTCTCCTGGCATGCCGGTTCAATCGAGGCCGATACCTATTTCTGCCCCGAACGGCACGGCATGTACTTCGGCGGGTTCGGCATGAAGACCGCCCCGGCCATGGGCAAGCGCGACTATGCGATCAGCACCGCGCTGACCGGCAACAGCGGTGAAGCCTTTCTGGCGACGCTGAATGACACACAGCGCAAGCAGATCATCGCGCTGACCGATCTTCAGCGGCAAGACCTGAACGAGATCGTGCGCGTCCGACGCGAAATCTCGACCGAGCTACGGCGCTTCCTCAAGGGCGAGACGGCTGTTCAGGCCAAGGTGCTGGCGCTGTCGACACGCTACGGCGAACTGGACGGCAACCTGTCCTACTTCTACGCCACAACATTCGCCAAGGTTGGCCAGACGCTGACTCCCCAGCAGAAGCAGGCCCTGTTGGCCATGCGCAAGGTCGATCCGACGGAACCGAAAGGGCCCTTCCTCTATTCCTCGCCGATCAGCACGCCGTGGATTGACGACACCGACCGGTTCTTCGGTATCAGAGGGTAATTCGATCGGACATATGAAGCTTGACTTTGGCCATTTCCCAGCAGACCAGTGACGTCATTCGATGAACGAGACGGGCGGCGGGCTTGCATCGATTTTCTGTTCCGTTGCTCCCAAGCCCCCGGTCAGCGCGCGAATCGGATACCTCCGTCGGGACTGCCGGAGCTTACCAATCCGCCGTCAAGCCCAGGTAGCCATAGGTTCCGGTATAGCCATATTGCCCACCGCGGACCGTATCCTGCGCCTGGTAACGATCGCTGCCGCCGGAGAGTGTGAGGTCAAACCGCCGCGATAACTGCCATTGTGCGGCCAGGAAGGCCCCACCGCTTTGTTCGTCGGCCAGGTTATAGACGATTTGCGTATCAGGATCGACCGCATACATACGATCACCCACCAGAGCGCCGATCGTCACCGACCGGGGCAGCCAGGCCGAGCGCGCAGAAAAGTAGTGGGTTAGCTTGATTTCCAGCGCATCGGTGTGACCGCGCAAGGCCCGCCCCACATTGGAGGCGTGCGCATCGTAAAGCCGCAGTTGCAGCCAGTCGGCCTGGTGGTTAAAGCCCAGACCCAGGGTCGGGGTCCATTGCTGTACGATCAAGGCCCCATTGCCAATGCGGCTCTTGGCGTATGAACTGAAGGCGTAGCCCAGGTCCAGGTAAAAGGTCTTACGATGGTTCAGAAAAGACAGCTGCGGTGCCACGACCTGCACATCATCGCTCTCGTTGGTGGTATCGTTGTTGTTGATTTGATGACCGTCCAGACGCAGGGTCAGGCTCCCCGGCAAGGCGTCAGGCATAAAATTGATTCGCCCGGATAGAAACTCGGCCGCCTGGTCGAGCGCGGCAATGCCGCCCTTGTAATTCAGCCGCGTGTAGGTCGCCCCGCCGTCCAGGCCGCCGCGATCCTGGTATTGTGCATCGAACCTGAACCCCGCGTTGATCATCGCGCGGCGTGATCTGGAACCGCTATAACCCACGTAAGAAGACTCTGGTGTCAGGGACAACGTCCAGGGGGCGGTTATTGGCTGATCCGCGCCATCGGCTTGAACGCTCAGCAATGCCAAGCCGGCACAGCAGCCGTAGCTCAATCCGCGGCATGGTCTATGGTTCATCATTGATTGGTGACCTTTATGTTGAGGGACAACCCAAGGCGTACTGTCCAGTCTCGCTTCGCCGGATGGGCCAACGGGAAGGGGCGAAACGCCGAAGCAGCAAGGATGGATGAAGAAAGTGGAGGCAATAGGGAGAGAAATGAGATGAAACTGGCTGCCCACGGTACAGGGCACCTGAGAATACAGAGTGCAAGCCGGCAAGACTGCACGTCTCTCCAATTTCTCCCAACTTGCTCCATGCTCAGCACCAATTCACCCTCCAGACTCTGCCTCGGCACCATCGCCAGGAACACCGGAGAACGCGATGACGGGCATAACCGCCACCGACATCGGGGCAGACACCCATTTCAATGGCATTACGCTGAGGCGCCTGCAGGCACTGGTCCGTAGCCCCGACGGACACGCCTTCGACGGCAAGACCGGGCGCAGCTTCCGCCTCAATGACAGTGGTCAGTTGGCCCTGGACCTGGTCACTCAGGGCCTGTCGGAGGTGGCCGTCGTCAACCGGCTCGCCGCCCGTTACGCGCAACACCCGGCGGTCGTGCGCGTCGGGCTGGAGTCGTTCGTCGGCCAACTCAAGCGGTATCTGCCATGAGCGCCCGCGCCGATCACGGCGACTGGCGGCACTGGACGGTCGCCGTCACCGGCATCAATGCCCGGCCGGAGAATCCCGGTCCCGGCTGTGCGGTCGCGCGCTGTCTGACCGAGGCGGATGGCTTTCGCGGTCGGGTCATCGGCCTGGGCTACGAGACGCTCGACGCCGGGCTCTATCACCCGGACGATTGCGACGGCGGCTACCTGCTGCCGTTTCCCTCCGGCGGCGCCGAGGCCCTGCTGGAGCGACTCAAGGAGGTCCTGCGCCAGGTCCGCATCGACGTGATCATCCCCAGCCTGGATGCCGAGTTACCCAACTTCATCGCGCTCCAGTCGACGCTCGCCAAGCGCGGCGTGCAGATGCGCCTGCCGGGCCGTGCGCAACTGCGCAGCCGCGACAAGGACCGCCTGCCGGAGTTGTGTGCCCGGGCCGGGGTGGCCACCCCCCGGGTGCGACCGATCAGTTCGGCGCGCTTCTTCGAGCATTGCACCAATGAGGAGGAAGGCGGCTGGACCTATCCCTTGGTGGTCAAGGGCGTCTTCTACGACGCCTATGTGGTGCGCGACGCGGCTGAGGCCGCCTACCGCTTCGAGCAGATCGCCCGCGCCTGGGGCTATCCGGTGCTGGTGCAGGCCCATGTCGCCGGGGAGGAGGTCAATCTGACCGCGCTGGGGGATGGCAGCGGTGCCCTGATCGGCCCGGTGATGATGCGCAAGCAGGCGCTCACCGAAAAGGGCAAAGCCTGGGCCGGCGTGGCGATCGACGATGGTGAACTGCTCGCGGTCGGCGAGCGGCTGATGCACGCCCTCAAATGGGATGGGCCGCTGGAACTCGAACTGCTGCGCGATGCCGCCGGCACCCTGCACCTGATCGAGATCAACCCGCGCTTCCCGGCCTGGGTCTATCTCTCGCAGGGCGTCGGCCGCAACCTGCCGGCCGCGCTGCTCGCCCTGTTGCAGGGGGTCGCCCCCGCGGCCCTGCCGCTCGCGGCGCCCCAGCCCGGCGTCACCTTCATCCGCCATGCCCGCGAGATCATCGTGCCGATGGCCAACATCGCCGCCGTCAGCATGACCGGGGCGACGCCGCCGCGCGGCCTCCCACCTGACCCGCGCGCACGCCTGACCGCCTGAACCGAAGCCTGATTCTGCGCCTCAACCATGAGCATTACCATGCATACCAATGACTGGGAAGCCCCCCGCATCACCCCGCTGGAATTCAACCAGCTCAACAAGTTCGGTCAACGCCGGGTACAGTCACCGGTCACGGAGGCGATCGACGGCGTGCCGGTGGCGACGCTGATCGAACGCTTCGGCTCGCCGCTCTTCGTCACCTCCGAGCAGCGCCTGCGTGCCAACTGCCGCCGTCTGCACCAGGCGTTTGCCGCCCGGGGGGTGGAGGCGATCCACGGCTGGTCCTATAAGACCAACTACCTGAGCGCGATCTGCAACGTACTGCACCAGGAGGGGTCCTGGGCGGAGGTGGTCTCGCGCTTCGAGTACGAGAAGGCGCGCCGCCTCGGTGTCCCCGGCGAGCGCATCCTCTTCAACGGGCCGCACAAGCCGCGCCCGGCCCTGGAGCGCGCACTGGCCGAGGGCGCCCATGTGCATGTCGACCACTTCGACGAACTGGCAACCATAGAGTCGATCGCCCGCGCCCGCGGCGTCCCGGCGCCGATCGCCCTGCGCCTGAACTTCGACACCGGCTTTACCGAGCCCTGGAGCCGGTTCGGTTTCAATCTGGAGTCGGGACAGGCACTGGAGGCCATCGCCACCGTCACCACCAGCCCCCATCTGCGACTGGTCGGGCTGCACAGCCACATCGGCACCTTCATCCTCGACCCGCGGGCCTACGCCGCCCAGGTCACGACCCTCTGTCGCCTCATGCAGGAGATCGAGGGGGACGGGCCGACGCGGCTCGACTATCTCGATATCGGCGGCGGTCTGCCTTCGCGCAACGCGCTGCAGGGGACCTATCTGCCCCCGGAACAGGCAGTGCCGGACCTGGACGAATACGCCGACGCGATCTGCACGGCCTTTCTGGAGGGGACGGCCTACCGCCTGGAGCGGGGTGAGGCGCGCCCGCGACTGATCTTCGAGAGTGGTCGCGCGGTGATCGATGACGCCCAGGTCCTGATCACCACCGTGGTCGGGCGCAAGCAGTTGCCGAGCGGTGCCCCGGCGGTCATTCTGGATGCCGGGATCAACCTGCTGTTCACCGCCTTCTGGTACAACCATCAGGTGTCCCTGGCCTCCCCGGCACGCGGCGAGCCGCGCGAGACGGTGCTCTATGGCCCCCTGTGCATGAACATCGACGTGGTGCGCGCCGCGGTCCAACTGCCGCCGCTGCTGCCCGGCGACCCCTTGGTGATCTCCCCGGTCGGTGCCTACAACAACACCCAGTGGCTGCAGTTCATCGAGTATCGGCCGGCGGTGGTGATGATTCACCCGGACCGACAGGTCAGCCTGATTCGCCGCGCCGAGGACCTCGACAGCGTCTTCGCCCATGACCTGTTGCCAGACCACCTCGCCCGACCGGTTGGCGATGCGCCCGGTGAGGGCGATGCACTGTCGGGCAATATCATCCCGCTGCGCCGGGCCGGCTGACATGGAGACCCTGCGGCTGGTACGGCACTTCATACACCGCGTGCTGCTCGCCTACGGCACGCTCTTTCTGGCCGCGGGGCCGGGCGTCGGGGCACTGGTGCTCACCGCGACCCTGCTCGATCCCCAGATCGGCCTCCTGGGGCTGGCGGCGGGGCTGGCCGCGGTGGGCACCCGCGCCTCGGTGCGCCTGCCCGCCCTGGCCGGGGAGGCGGAGGTACTGAACGCGATCTATGTCGGGCTGGTGCTCGGCGCCTTCTATGCGGGCAGCCCGCGGCTCTTCGTCCTGGTACTGGTGGGCGGTGCCCTGGTGGTGCCGCTGGCCGCCGCGCTCGGCCCACTGCTGCGTCAGACCCGCGAACTGCCGCTGCTGGGCGCGCCCTTCCTCTGCACCCTGTGGACGCTGCTGCCGGCCGCCAAGGCCCTGGGTATCCCGCTGCGCGGGGCGCCCGAGCTGTGGCTCTACCCGGCCTGGATCGAACCGACGTTGAGCAGCGCACTCTCCACGCTGGGTGCGCTCTTCTATGTGGCCAATCCACTCTCGGGCCTGCTGGTGCTCGCGGCGGTGTTGCTCGCCTCGCCGATGCTCGCCGGGTTCGCCATCGCGGGCGGGGGGCTCGCCTGGGGGCTGGTCACGGCCTGGGGGGTGACGACGGGTCCGCTGCCCATGCTGGCGGCCTTCAATGGTGCGCTCACGGCGCTCATCCTGAGTACCCATACGACCGCGAGCGGGCGCAGTCTCGCGGTGGCGGCGGGCGGCGTCGGCGCCGCCACCCTGTTTTCCGTCGCCCTGTGGTGGCTGCTCTGGCCGCTCGGCCTGCCGCCGCTCTCCGCCCCCTTCCTGCTCGCCGTCTGGCTGGTCCGCGCCGCCCTGCGACCCGAGCACAGCGCCTTCTGGTCGCGCTTCTGGCTCCCCATCCCGGCCACGCCGGAGACGAGCGCGAGCCGTTGGCGACTGGAACAGGCGCGCGGGGTGGAGCGCACCAGCATCGCGCTGCGTCCACCCTTTGTCGGGCACATGGAGGTCTCGCAGGCGATGGACGACGCCCTCACCCACCGTGGACCCTGGCGCTACGCGCTGGACTTCGTGCGCACCGAGCAGGGTTTGAGCTTCAAGAATGAGGGCCGCACACTCAGCGATTTCTACTGCTTCGACCTGCCCGTGCTCTCCCCGGTCTGGGGGACGGTGCTCGCGGTCCGCAACGAGGTGGCGGACAATCCGCCGGGCGAGTGCAATCTGTCCGACAATTGGGGCAACCATGTGCTCATCGGACTGGCCGACGGGCAGTGCGTGTTGCTCGCCCACCTCCGCCAGGGCAGCATCGAGGTGGCGCCCGGTCAGTGGCTCGCGCCCGGTACGCCGATCGGGCGGTGCGGCAATTCGGGGCGTTCGACCCAACCGCATCTGCACCTGCAGTGTCAGCAGGGCGCTTGGCTCGGGGCGCCGACCCGGGCCTTCCACCTAGCCGGCTATAAGCAGCGGAACGGACCCTGGGTACTCGACGGCCGGCCGCAAGCAGGCGAGGTGCTGGACCATCCGGCGGTCAACCCTGGGCTCGCGCAGGCGCTGCGCCTGGCGCCGGGCCGGGAATGGCGCTTCGTGGTCGGTGACGGCGAGTGGGGGCTGAAGGTGCAGATCGGGCTGTTCGGGGAGACGGTGTTGGTGTCGGAGCGAGGCGCACGCCTCGCGGCCTGTCACACCGACCTACTGTTCGCGGTGACCCAACGCGGTGGCGCGCCGGACCCGGTCGGCGATGCCTTCGCGCTGGCCTTCGGGCTAACCCCGCTGATCGAGCCTGAATGCACCTGGCGTGACGCACCGGCGCCCGAGTGGCTGGGGCTCACCGGTTGGCAGCGTCTGCGGCGCGTGCTGCGGCGTCCCTTGGGCGGGAATATCGAGAGTCGGTATGAACGCCGGTGGGATGCCCGCCATGGCCGGTGGGAGCAACACGGTTGGCATCGCCTCCCGGCGCTGGGCGGTGCCATCATTGCCGAGACGCTGGGGCTCTTGAGCGAGACCGTCGGCCCGGTTGGCTTCAGCCTTACAATCGCCGGTCGCCGCACGGTCGGTGCCGGTCTGACCGGGGTCGGCAACCACGGTGACCACGGGATTCCCGCCTGGTCGGTCGCGCTCGGTCCCTCCTCTCACCTGGTGACGCCATGATCCGTTTTACCATCCAGCGCAAGCTCTTCATGGCGTCGTTCGCGCTGGCCACCGTCGTGGCGGCGCTGCTCCTGGGACTCACCCGCTGGAATTTGCAACAGGGCTTCGGCCGTTACATCGTCGAGACCGAGATCGGCCAGCTCGACTGGCTGGTCAAGAACGTCGAGCGTGCCTATGCGCAGAGCGGCAGTTGGGCCTTCCTGCAAGGCAGCGGCGATGCCATGCGCTGGCTCCTTGCACCCCCCCCGCGGCCCGGCGGGCGGCGACCGCCGCCGCCCGAGGAGGCACCGATCGAGGGCCCGCCGGAACCCTCAGATCAACCCGACGGGTTCGCCGGCCCGCCAGGGCGCGATGATCCCCCGGACTTTCCGGGTCCACCCGACTTCGCGGACCGGCCGCCGCTGCTGCACCCGCCCGCCCCCCCCGGCGGCGGTCGCGGCGGCGATCCGCTGGAGATTCGCCCGCGACTCTCCGTGCGCGACCTCTCAGGCAAGGTACTAGCCGGCAACCCGCGCCCGGACGGACTCTCGGCGAGCCGCGTCATCCGCTATCAGGGTCAGACCGTCGGCACCCTGGTCCTGCTCGCACCCGAGACCGGGGCGACGCGCGATGCCGCCTTCCTAGCCGCGCAGACGCGCGACCTGTGGCTGTCGGGCCTGGCGGTCCTGCTCCTGTCGCTCGCCGCCGCCTGGCTGCTGGCACGCCAGCTTGTCGGACCGATCAAGGCCCTGGCAACCGGTGCGCGACAGATTGCCGAGGGCCGCCTTGTCGCCCGCATCCCGGTGCGCCGATCCGACGAACTGGGTGATCTGGCCAACGATTTTAACGCCATGGCCGAGATGCTGGCGCGCACAGAGGAGGTCCGTCGCCAGTGGGTCTCCGACAGCTCGCACGAGCTGCGCACCCCGATCGCCGTGTTGCGCGCCGAGATCGAGGCCCTCCAGGACGGGGTACGCCACGCGGATGAAAAGACCCTGGCGCGCCTGCTCAAGCACGTCATGCAAATGGGCAAGCTGGTGGACGACCTGCGCCAGACGCTGGACCGCGACAACGGGCAGGCCGACCTGGAACTGCGCCCGGTCGCACCGCTGGCGGTCTTGCAGGAGGCGCTGGACAAGTTCCGACCGCGGCTCGCCATGGCGGACCTGACACTCGACACCACCGACCTGCCCCAGACCGATCCCGGCTGGCGTATCCAGGGCGACGCCCAGCGCCTGGAACAGGTCTTTGCCAATTTGCTGGAGAATACGCTGCGCTACACCAACACCGGCGGCGAGCTGAAGGTTGCGGCCAGCGCCCGCGCCGGGCGGCTGCACCTGCAATTCGACGACACCCCCCCCGCCCCCCCGGAGCACGCCATGCACCGACTCTTTGAACGCTTCTACCGCGCCGAGCCGTCGCGCAGCCGGGCGCACGGCGGTTCCGGCCTGGGGCTCGCCATCAGCAAGACCATCGTCACCGGACATGGCGGCACCATCACCGCCAGCCAGTCCAGGCTCGGTGGACTCTGTATCCGCATCGCCCTGCCCCTGGAGTACTGAGATGGACAAGCACAAGATTCTATTGGTCGAGGACGAGCCCGATCTGGCGGCGGTGCTCATCGACTATCTGCTGCGCGATGGGTTTGACGCCGCGCTGGAGGGCGACGGCACCGCGGCCCTGGCGCGCCTCCGGCAGACCCCGCCGGACCTGCTGTTGCTCGACCTGATGCTCCCGGGGCTCGACGGCTTGAGCATACTGCGCGAGCTGCGCAAGGCCTCGGACCTGCCGGTAATCCTGGTGACCGCCAAGGTCGAGGAGATCGACCGGCTGATCGGGCTGGAGCTGGGTGCCGACGACTATGTCTGCAAACCCTATTCGCCGCGCGAGGTGCTGGCGCGCGTCAAGGCCGTGCTGCGCCGGACCACGGCGCGGGCGCAGCCGCCGGCCCCGGCCACACCGCCCCTGATCGAGATCGACGCCGAGGGCTGGCAGGCGACCATCCAGGGCCAGCGCCTGACCCTGACGCCCAAGGAATTTCAACTGCTGCGGGTCCTGACCGCCCGGCCCGGACGGGTCTACTCCCGCGGTCAACTGCTCGATGCCATCTATGAGGACACGCTTGACGTCAACGAGCGGGCGGTGGACAGCCACATGAAGAACCTGCGCAAGAAACTGGCGCAGGCGCAGCCCGAGCGCGAACTCATCCGGTCCATTTATGGCGTGGGGTTCGTGTTTGAGCCTTGAAGGTGGCCGCTCACGAAACGAAAATTTCGGTACGATAGCGGGTCTGATCAGGATACGTGTAAATTTTAGTAATCTCAGCCGGTGCCCTCGTCAGCGATGCCAAGTAACCGTAGCACCAGCGGTAGTGGCAGGTCGTCCATGTCGAGCACGTACTGCCCAAAGCGGCACAGGTGCTCGCGCATGTAGGGGCTGAGTCACGCGACCAAGTCCCTGGTCAAACGCCAGCCCGCGGCGGCCATGTCGGCGAGGACATTGGTCAGGTCGTTGACGTTGTGCAGCGTCATGACGTTGGCCACGAGGTCCATGTACTTGACCTGCAAGGCCTGCTCGACCGCGTCGCCGCTCTTGAGGACCGGACCACCGAACCCGATCCAATCCAGGAAGTCGTTGTAGGACTCGCCTTTGGTGGTCTCGGCGAGGATGCTGTGGCGCAGGTCCGCCTCGGAGATGTAGCGCAACAAGAACAGTGTCCGCACGACGCGTCCGAGTTCCCGGAAGGCCCGGTTCAGCTTGTTCTGCAGGCTGTGGCTGCCGAGTTTGCGCAGCAAGGTCGAGCGCAGAATCGTGCCGGCCTGGATCGACAGCACCACCTGCATCAGGTCCTGCCAGTGGGTCTTGATCAGCGCCCAATCGATGGACCGGCTGAACAGGGCATCGATATTCCGGCAGACGCAGCCCGGCTCCGGGCGGTAGAAGGTCACGTCGTGCCAATTGCGCATCCGCGGAAACAGTTTGATCCCGAGCAGATGCGCCAGGCCGAAGACCGGTTCGCTCTGGCCCTGGGTCTCGGCGTGCAGCGTGTCGGGCTGCAGGTCGGAGCGCTGCTCCAGGAGGGCATCAAGGATGTACACGGCCTCCCAGACGCCACAGGCGATGAACTTGCTGAATAGCCCGACGTAGGTCGCCGAGATGTGATGGTAGGCGATGCCGCCGAAGCCGCCATAGCGGATACGGCGGTCGCCGAGAAGGATGTTCTCACGCAGATCCATCTACTGGCGACGCGCCCGCCGCCATCAGCCCCGGTCAACCGGGGGCGAATGCCGCTGACTTACAGTCGCTTCTGGCTATTGGCAAGCACCAGCCCCAAGAGCGCAGCAACGACAACCACCCCAACCGGCACACCCGTCGCCGGTAACGGGATCGGGGCGACCAACAGCATCAGCGTCCCGATCAGAATCCAAACCAGCGCCCGCACCGACCAGAAGTGGATCAGCGGACTGGCGTAGGAAAAGCTGTGCTGCCGGATGCGCCGCCGCAACAAGGCATCGTACGCGGCGGCAGCACACAGGATCAGGCTGAACGGCCACCAGAAGAGCAGGACCGCCAGGCGCTGGCAGGCCTGTCCGAGTGACCACCAGACCACATGCACCCGGCCGGCGAGCCAGGGCCAGACCGGGCTGTCCGCCAATTTCTCCAACCCCGCCCCCGCCGTCCCGTGATCGGGGACCAGAACGTGATAACTCCACGCCTCCAGACCGGTGCGCACGCAACAGGCCCGATACCAGCGCACCGCGCGGTCGAGGATGAGGTCGGCCTGCGCCGGCCCCACGGCGTCCACCAGAGACGCCAGTTCCCGCGCGCTGACCTGGCGCGCCCAGTCGGTCGGGACCAGGGCGGCGAACAGGATGAACTCCATGACGAAGAGCAGCAGGCC
>CAILVI010000107.1 GCA_903837595.1 uncultured Thiodictyon sp. | reverse complement strand
CGATCTGGCTGTCGGTCCCAGTCCGGCCACGGGGACCGACAGCCGCAGCCCGCTCGGGGACTGGGCCAGCGTCGCGCCGTTGAGCCTGCCCTGGGGTAGCCCGGCGTGCGCCTTCTCGAATGCCTCCGCGGCCTGCGGGTCGGTCGGACCTGCCGTAGCGGCGGTGCGCAGGGTCAGTTCCAGGGACGCGGACTCTGGGACGCAGTGCTCCTCGCACACCAGCCAATGGGCCCGTGCCCGCACCGCAATCGGCTCCCCAACCGGCCAGTCCGCCGGGATCGCAAGGCTCACCGGGTGCAGGGCGCGGCCCGAGTAGCCGAAGTTCGCCAGCGGACCGACCCGGATCAGTTCGGGGGCGGGGAACTGCAGCGGGCCGGCGCTCACGCCCGACGGCAGGGTCCAGTCGATCCCCGGGGCCTCGCCGGAATCGCCCGGATTGCGCCAATAGGTGTGCCAGCCGGGCCGGATCTCCAGGGACAGCAGCAGTTCCGCCGGCTGCCCGGGCACCGCTGGATTGTGCTCCGCCAAGAGGCGCGCGGTCACGTTCTCGGTGTTGACCGGGTTGCCCCAGGCCAGCAGCGGGGCGACCAGCAGGACCGGGAATAGGGTTATGCAGGCTGCCCACGCAATCGCAGGTCCGCGCATCGGGGTAACGCGACGGGACAGGACGCGCCGGGCCGCGCAGAGCAGAGAACCTCCCGGGTCTGTTGATAGAATGAGGTGCATCGACGTTCAAGCCCGTGTGATTCGATCCCCAAGACCTTGTGGAAGTGAGCGTCGGTTCCACGCTCAGGCGCACTTGATCCCTATCAGCCGCGACGCCAATGCCTGACGCTGGCGCTTCGCTTCGACTCCGGATCCCACATGCAGCAGCTCATCAAGGACTTGGAGATGCACGGGCCGCAGAGTCACCCGCGCCTTGGTCGTACCACCCAACACATCCCGGAAGGCCACCACCTGATCGCAGGCGGCAGCGACCAGGGTCGGATACAGAATGATGGCGGAAGACGCCTCATGCGGCTGCGTCAAGGCGTAGATCGCCAGTTGATAGAGCATCTCCCGCGGCAGGCTCCGCGTCCACAGGTCCCGATACTTGGCATCGAGAATCGCCAGCGTCCGCTGGCCTCGACGGACCACAAAGTCCGGTCGGGGTACCGGGCCGCGACGGCCCTGCGGGTTGTGCCGGGGGTCGTAGTAGAACACTCCGCACAGCCGGTACTCGTCCAGCAAGTCTACGTTTTCAAGGTGCTCCCGTAAGAAGCGCGAGAGCAGGGCTTGAAAGAAGGCGTTCATGTCGAAGAGAAAGCCGTCCAGACACAGGCCCGGGGCGGCGTCCGCGAGCGACAGGGACTCTCCGCGCAGGAGCAGGTCGATCAGGGTCAGGGCCGGTCGGTAGTGCGAGGTCCTCCGATCAATACTTTGGGACACCCGCGCCAGGGTGACGGGGTCGATGTCTGTTGGGGGTACGCCCAGATCGATCTGGGCCGAGAGCCGCCGCAGACGCGCGCGTAACTCCAAGTCACGGGTCGCCACCGCTGCCAGCCGGAGGCCGGCGAGCAGTGCCTGATTCAGGGGTGTGTCCTCGCTGCGGGGGTGATGTACGCAGGGCAGGGCGGCGTGTGCGCTGCCGGAGGCGGCATAGCGGACGAAATCGATCCGTCCCCGCGGGCTCTCCAGCATGGCCCCGATCCGTCGGTAGTCGCGGTGCAGTCCCCGGGGGAGAAGCTCCGAAACCTCCGCGACCAATTGGACGATCAGAAGGTCTTGAAACGACTGGGGCTCGGTGGCGAAGCGTGCGGCACCGATCAGACGCAGGTCGCGCAAGCCGTAGGCATACCGTATCAGGTTGAGTAGCGGCAGGTCCGGGATCTTGGGCCGGATGGTGATCGTCAGTCCGTCCAGGGTCACTCGCCCGACCCAGGAGGTGGCGCGCAGTTCCAACCCCTGGGCAAGCTCCAGTACCTCCAGGCGACCGCTGTCCGACAGGGCCTTCGCCACGCGCGTCGCCGATCCCTGCCGCGCCAGTCGCCGGCCCGCCAACACCGGCCAGTGATCCGGTGTCGCGGTCTCCCACTCGCGCAGTGTCACGGCGTCCAGGTTCATGCCGGGGGTCCATCCGCTGCCTCCTCGCCGCCGTTGTCCTCCTCGTCATCAATCGACGCGTCGACCGGTGGCTCCTGCTCGGTCATTCCGGCCGTCGTCGCAAGGTCCGGCGTCGGCGCCAAGAGGGCCTGGATCAGTTCGTCGCGGCGGTTCGGGTCGAACAGTTCGCGGCGGATGCGGCGGCGCTGCTGGTCCACCAGACCGGCGCCGAGGATCTCCCTCAGGGTGTCGTAGTCCTCGTAACAGTATTCTTCCAGCAGGGGCACGATGTCCTCGGCCAGCACCCGCACGAAGCGGCTGAAGTCCGTGATGGCCTGGCCGCCGTCCAAGAGATAGGCGTGCCCGATCTGGAGGTTGCGGGCATCCCGCCCGATGTGCTCCAGGATGCGGAGGTTGAGCGCGGTCAGCCAACCGTCCAACGGGATGCTCCCCGCAACCACTTTGCCGACGAGCAGGCTGGTATCCGGCATTAGCTCCCGGAAGCCGAAGCGGCGCCGCAATGCCGTGTCGAGCAGGGCGATGGAACGGTCGGCCGTGTTCATGGTGCCAATCACGAAGACGTTGGCCGGCACCGTGAAGGGCTCGCCGGAGAGCGGCAGATGCACCGCTTGGCCGCGCTTGTCCTTCTCCAAGAGGGTCAGCAACTCGCCGAAGATACGCGGGATGTCACCGCGGTTGATCTCGTCGATCAGCAGGTAGAAGTGGCGATCCGGGCGCCCCGCGGCATCGGTGCACAGACGCTTGAAGATCCCGTCACGACGCTCGAAGCTCAGTTGCCCGTCGTTGCCGGTGGTGGGGCGGTAGCCTTCGAGGAAGTCCTCGTAACCATAGGCGGGGTGGAAGGTGCAGACCCGCACCAGGCCCGGCTTTGCCCGATCACCGTCTACCTCGGCCTGCTGCGGCGGGTCAAGGTCCGCATAACGCTTAACGAACGCTTTGATCGCCGCCAAGTCCTGGACGGTCTGGCGGGCGTGCCAGGTCTTGCCGGTGCCGGGCGGGCCGTAGAGAATCACTTGCCCTTTGCGCTCCAGGATTGCCTGAAGTTCACCGGAAATACCATCGAGCAAGAGCATCTGGAGCGGTTCGGGCACGGGATGGGGTGGGGGCACCGCATCGAGCAGTCGGTTTTCGATGGCCACGAGGTTCTCTGGGTACTTGCGCAGCCGAAACACCGTAGTGTGCGGCCCCTCGAAGATGGGGAGTTGCCAGTCCGCGATGTCCAGCCACTGCACCGCCCGATGATGGGGGGCCAGCGGTTCGGGTGACGGATCGTACCGATAAGCGTCCGTGGTCACGCGCCCGATGCCGCGTACGGTTTGTCCGTTGCAGGCGACCACCAGATCCCCCGTCGCGATGGTGCGGACAAAGTTGCGGATCTCGCCTGCCTTACGGGAGGCAACCCCCGCTTGGTTGGGCTGCGGGTAGTTGGCATCCCGTAGCCTCTGTTTGAGACGATCTAGACCTTCGGCCGAGTCATCCAGCCAACCCAAATCGCCGAGCTCATGCCAGCCGATCGCGACCACCGGACGATCGCGCATCAAAGGCCAAATATCCGTATCGTCATACACGACGGTGCCGATGCGCCAGACCCGATAGGGACGGCCACCATTGCGCTCGTTCAACACCGTCGTGAGGTGGTTCATAGGCCAGTCGAGTTCGCGCGCTATCGCCGTGAAAGGCTCAGCGACCACATAGCGGCCGGATTGCTCCGGCGGCGTCTGCAAGAGCTTGATCAGGTGAAACCGCTGATGCCCTTCGGAGTGGTAGTCGTCCAGCCGTTCGGGATAGAGCAGGCTCAGGTACTTGTGGCCCCAGGCCAGGCGGCTCACGTCCGGGGCGACCTCATCCATCCGCCGCTGTAGCTCCGCGTAGTCGGCGGGTGTTCCCACGGCCGGTAGGACCTCAAGCAGTCTCGCACCGGCGATGAGTTGGTCACGATGGCGGCGGGCTATCGAGACTGCCTCTCCGATCTCGATTTTCCGCTGCTGGGTGGGGGCACCGGTCATCCATTCGCCGGTCTCATTCCTGCGGTAGAGACCGAACTTGAGCGCGCTGCCGCCGGCGATGCTACCGAATCGGACCGGAAATTCCTCGTCGTCCTTGAACTCGAGCCAGTACACCAGGCTGTCGTGGTTTCCATGAAGGTGCATCAGGTTGAGCAGTTCCTCGCCATCCAAACCGGCGAGCACCTCCGGGCCGAAGCGCCGACGGAACAGGTCATAACAGGCGTTCAGCGCGTCCTTGGTCAGCAGCGCCCCTTGCTCCAGCAGGCGCGTTCGGGTCGTCTGAAGGTCCTCAAAAATGCGGGGGTCAAGCACCGTCTTTGATCTCCTCAAAGCCAACCAGAGGCAAAGGGGAGACTTTGCGTTGGCAACAGTTTAGTCGTCAAGTCGCATACCGCTCATGAACGTTGGCTAGCGGCAATCCTGGATCTCTCGCCAACGAAGGCACGGCGCGCGCACTCGCCGGTACCCAGCAGCACCGATCAGACCCAGGCGACAAACCGCGGTGCGGTGCGACTGGTCGACAGCAGGAGCGCGGCCCGCTTGCCGTCGGTGAAGTACGGATCGCCGGTCAGGTTGTGCCGGGGTGCTGCGCCATCGCAGGCACCGACGCCATCGACATAGCCGGCCACAACGATCCGTTCGGCCGCGATCAGGTCTTCGACCAGGTAGTCGCGCGACTCATCCACGTCGGGATCGATGCGATGCGTGGTGAGGTTCCAGGCCCTGGTCGTCATGCGCACGCCGATATCGCGGCTGATCTGCCCCACCCAGACGCTCTGCCCCTGAAATTGCAGCGGGGTCAGCCACAAGCGCAGGTGCAGTCGTTCGTTGATCGACTGGCGGCTGCGCTGCAAGGCGACGTCCTGGCTGCGACCGAAGAGGTACAGCGGGCTGACCGGCGAATAGCGATACTGAGCGCCGAGCAGGAAGGCGCGGGCGGTCTTCCAGCAGGTGGCGAGTGTGATGCTCTCGCTCTCGTCCCACCGGGCCGCCAGCGCACTGAGCAGGGTGGCGAACTCCCCGATGACCACCAGGTTCACCGGGTCGCCGGTGCGCGTCTCGGCGCGGTTGGTGGTGGTGGCCGGCAACGCCGCCAGGCGCTTTACCAGGGTGGGTACATCGCAGTCGATGAGTGACCCCGGCGGGTTGATCGCGGTAAAGTCGCGGCGCAGATAGTCGGCGGCGATACCGGGCACCGCCATCGAGAAGGTGAAACCGACCGCCGCCGGCGCCGGCGCCAGCGGCGGATCGCCCCGACCTGCCGCCGCGCCCCTGGCCGCGAGTCCCTGCACCGCGGCAGCGAGCGTTTCTCCCGTCGCGTGCAGGTCGACGTGAACGATCTTGGTGCCCAAGTCCAATGGCGTGAACACGAACCCTTCCGCCGCTTCCCCGGGCGGAATCGGCCGCAAGCGAAAGGCTTGCGAATGAAAGCAATCGTCCATCCGGCGGTTGGCCCGCTGGGCGGTGATCAGCTTCAGTGGCAGGAGGACCAACAGTGGCAGGAAGAGCCAGCCGACGAGCCCGAACGCGGACAACCGCTTGGTGATCGAAAAGTGATTCACCCCGGCGGCTTCCAACGGCGTGAAGTAGTTGGGACTGATGCCCAGCAGATGCAGACGCAGCGGCAGGGTGCCGCGATTCTCGACCCGCAGATAGACGGGTTGAATGCCCCGCCGGGCCAGCGGCACGCCGAACACCTGTTCGCTCTCGGCGGCGTCCAGGACCGCCACCGTTACTTGGGCGGCGGGGTTTGCCTGCACCTGTGCGCGGGACAGAAAGGTGCGCAGGAGCGGCTGCGGCCGATACGGAGTCGTAACCAGTCGCCACAGAAGGGTATTGGGATGTGACATCGCCAGCAGTCTACGCCCGACCCGAATGGAGTCAACCGCGGCGGGACGGGCCGGCCAAGGCGCCCCGGTTTCCGGGCCGAAGCTGGCGCCCCGACTCCGGCCAGTTCCTACCGTGGATCAGGTCGACATCGGACTCAAGCCGGAACCCCGTGGCGAAACAGGCCCGAGGCGGTCACGGTGCAGCCTTCACAACGGGCTGCACAGGGGGCTGCTCAGCCGGCACCAGATCGGACCAGTGGGCAGGACCGGCGGGCGCGGTTCGCTCATCCTGGGCGTCGAGGCTCACGGCGGTATTGGGCTGGTCTTCGGTGATGAAACTCGCCAACAGCCAGCCGCCGGCAATCAAGGCCAGGCCCAGACCCAACACGCGCGCCATGAGCCGCCAATTGGCAGCCCGAACCCCCTTGGACTGATGTTTGTGGCCTAAATGATGTATCGACAGGGTCTTGGGTGCGGCCCAGGCACCTCGACGCGGCTCAGTTTTCACGACTTGTCGTTCGTGTCGGACGATGGTTCGGCCCCAGCCAGCGCATGCCCGCCAATGGCCTCCATCCGCGCCTTGAGCTTCTGCCCCGGCCGGAACGTCACGACCCGGAGGGCGGTGATCTGGACCTCCACCCCGGTCTTCGGATTGCGCCCCGGGCGCGCTTTCTTCTCGCGCAGTTCGAAGTTGCCGAATCCGGACAGCTTGAGTTCGTGGCCGCGCTCCAGGGTCTTGCGGATTTCCTCGAAGAAGCTGTTGACGAGGTCTTTGGCCTCGCGTTTGTTGAGCCCAAGCTCCTCGAACAAGTGGTCTGCCATGTCGGCTTTGGTCAAGGTCATCCTCTCACTCCCGTCATCGTGCGCAGAAATAGACTCAAAGCGCGAGGCACACAGGTCCCGCGATCCAAGCCTCTGCTTGGGCGGCAAGTGTCTGAGAAGGCGCCCGCAAAATCAATCTTGACGCGGGGTTATTTCGTGCCCGCTGGTGTTTCGTCCAGGCTGTGGACCGGGTCCACAGGGTCCGTGAGGGACACCCCCCGGTGCAGGGCGCCGGCGCCAAAGCGGGCGTTGATACGGTCGACCGCGACCGTGAGACGCCGCTCCCGCTCGCTGTCCGTGGGGCGCTCGGCCGCGCTGTCGAAGAGATCCGGTTGGACCGGCTCCGGGGCCCCCAGATCGGCAATCCCCAGGCCGATCAGGCGCACGGGCTTGCCGTGCCAGTGACCGGCCTCGAACAGCGACCAGGCGGCGGCGAACAGGGTACGGGCGTCGTCGCTGTGCCGCGGGAGCCGCCGCTGCCGGGTGTGGGTCTCGAAGCCGCAGAAGCGGATCTTCAGCGTCACGGTACGCCCCGCGATCCCCTCCTGGCGGGCCGTAGCGGCGACCTCGGCCGCCAGTTCACGCAGGGTGTCGCGCAGCACGCCAGGATCGGTCACGTCGACGCCGAAGGTGGTCTCTTTGGAGAGTGACTGGCGGGCGGCGCGCTCGCCGACCCGGTCGGAGGCGATGCCCCGCGCCTGCTGGTAACGGCCATGGCGCCCGCGCCACCCCGGAAGATGAAAGTGGCGGGCGCCTTGGCCGTTCCCCTCCCCGGCCCTCCCCCAATAGGGGAGGGAGAAGTGGAGCGCGCTCCCGGCGCGACTTTCACGGTAAGGTTGATGGCGGCGCGGGGTCCCAAATTGGCCTGAAGCTGGGTAACCGACAACCCGCGCAGGTCCGCGACGGTACGCAGGCCCGGCCGCTTGAGGATTGGCAGGATCCGGCTGCCGACCCCGCGCAGGACGCCGACCGGCTGCCCGCCCAGAAAGTCCAGCACCCGTTCCGAGGGCACCACGACCAGCCCGTCCGGCTTGCCGAAGTCCGAGGCGATCTTGGCCACCAGCCGGTTCGGGGCGATGCCGACGGAGGCGGTCAGGCCGACCGCGGCGCGGATGGCCGTCTT
>CAILVI010000106.1 GCA_903837595.1 uncultured Thiodictyon sp. | reverse complement strand
GCCCCCCGAGTGTGAGAGTACCGATGCGGGGTACAGGGACGGAGCCACCCGTAGTAGTGACGAAGGCCCTGTAATGGGGCTGGAGCGAAGGGGTGGCCCTATCTGGCCGGAAACGAGGAAGCAACTGGCGACAGGAGGACTTTCTTGAACACGGCGAAGCCATTTCCCATCACCAAGCGTCAGGTGTGGGAAGCCTACAAACGAGTCAAGGCCAACCAGGGCGGAGCTGGGGTGGACGGCCAGACGATCCAAGCGTTTGATGAGGATTTGGAAAACAACCTCTACAAGCTCTGGAACCGGCTGGCCTCCGGGAGTTACCAGCCCCCACCGGTCAAGCGTGTGGAGATCCCTAAGGCGGACGGAGGCATCCGGCCGCTGGGCATCCCCACAGTCGCCGACCGGATCGCCCAAATGGTGGTCAAGCAGGTACTGGAACCGGAACTGGAGAAGCACTTCCACCCGGACTCCTACGGCTACCGGCTGGGCAAATCGGCCCATCAAGCGATCGGGCAGGCGCGCCGCCGTTGCTGGGACAACGACTGGGTCGTTGATCTTGACATCAAAGGGTTCTTCGACAACCTCGATCAGGCTCTTCTGATGCGTGCGGTGCGCCACCACACCCAGGACAACTGGGTGGTGCTCTACATTGAGCGATGGCTGAAAGCCCCGGTGCAGATGCCGGATGGAACGCGACAGGAACGGAGCAAGGGCACCCCGCAAGGTGGCGTCATCAGCCCGTTGCTGGCGAACCTGTACCTGCACTACGCCTTCGACCTGTGGATGCAAAGGACCTACCCGAGCATTTCATTCGAGCGCTATGCCGATGATGCGGTGTGCCACTGCCGCACGCAGGCGGAGGCGGAACATCTGAAAGACGCGCTGGAGCGCCGATTTGCTGACTGTGGACTGGAACTCCACCCGGAGAAGACCCGAATCATCTACTGCAAAGACGATGATCGGCGAGGGGGCTACCCGAACATCGGTTTCGACTTTCTGGGGTACAGCTTTCGCCCCCGGAGATCGAAAAACCGCTGGGGAAAGTACTTCATCAACTTCAGTCCGGCGGTCAGCAGCAAGGCAGCGAAAGCGATCCGCCAGGAAGTCCGAAGCTGGAACCTGCCGTTGCGTAGCGACAAGGCGCTGGACGACCTGGCGCGGATGTTCAACGCGAAGATACGCGGATGGATCAATTACTACGGCGTCTACTACAAGTCGGCGCTGTACCGGACCCTGAGGCACATCGACCGCAAACTCGTCCTGTGGGCCACCCGCAAGTTCAAGCGGCTGCGAGGCCACAAACGGCGGGCGGACCACTGGCTGCAACGCATTGCGCGGCGGCACACCTGGCTGTTCCCGCACTGGCGATTGCTCTATGGACAGGCTGGATAGGAAGAGCCGGATGAGCGGAGACGTTCACGTCCGGTTCCGTGAGCACCTCGGGGGGCGGTTCCCCGGGGTGACTCGACTCGGCATCCGCCGCGTCGTTCTTCTGGCTCTTCACGTAGGGTTTGACGAACTGCGGCGCCATCAGCCGAACCGTGTGCCCGAACTCGGTCAGTATCCGCGCCCAGTAGTGGGCTCCCCCGCAGGCTTCCATGCCGATCAGGCAAGGTTCGAGTC
>CAILVI010000105.1 GCA_903837595.1 uncultured Thiodictyon sp. | reverse complement strand
CTCCCCCAGCGGACGCTTGGCCAGCGCGTTGAAGACCAGCGCGGGCAGGGCGAAGCTCAGCACGTAGCGGCCCATGGCCAGCGCCCCCTCACGCGGGACCCAGCCGGAGCGCACGGCGCCGAATCCCAGGACGATGAGGAGGAAGATCGGGGCGGTGATCGAGACGATGGCGACCAAGCGGGGGGGCCTGCGGTGCTGGGACTGTCCACTGTAGCCGCCAAGGGTAATGGCCGCCAACAGATCCATCAAACACCTGGGGCGCGCCATCTGGGGCTCGCCGTCGGCAGCGAGGTCCTGGCGCTGGTGAAGTCGAGCGATGTACTTGGTGCCTTTCTTGACCAGAGAGTGAGTGCTGAGCGATCCCTGCTGCCAGAGGATCAGAATCCGCCGCAAGGCCTCCGAGACCCAGGCAAGGCGGCCTCGCCGTTATGCCTGGGCATGGCTGAGCCCCTCGGCGCACCGCGTCGAGCGGTCACTCAATGAGCATTGAACCCAGCGACCGCCCAACGCGGCGCTGGCGGCTTGCGCATCATTCGGCTTGCTCTCCACCAGGTCCTCGACCGCCTGCCCGGGCAGGTGTTTGTCCAAGGCGTCCAACAGGCATTATGCCAGGAGACTTTCCCTTCGCGGATGCGGCCGGCGGGGTAGGGTGCAGGCCAGCACCTCCTGACGGATGGCGTCGGTGCCGTCGCGCGGTATCCAGTCGTCCCATCAGGCGCTGAGTCAGGGGCATGCGATTAGGTGGGGGAGGGCGGTCGTTCCCCGTCGTGGGCGAACCGCGCTCAGTCCGATTCCGATGCCGCACGCGCCGCGTCGGCCGACGCGTCCTGCGCCAGGGCTTGCTCGATACGGTAGCGCCCGTAGCCATCCGCGCGCTCGATGTAACGCATGGCCGACCCGGCGTCCTTCCAGCCCACGTACTCCATCAGATCCTTGACGTCCCAGTCATGACCGTTGGCCCAGGTGGCGAAACCGCGGCGCAGGGAATGGCCACTGTAGCGCTCGGGCGTGGCGATCCCCGCCGCCCGGAGGCGCCGGCGCAGCAGCGGCACCAGGCTATTGGGGTGCAGGGCGGCAGTGCCCAGGTGTCCGCCGGGGCCGATGCGGCGAAACACCGGCCCCGTGGTCAGCGCGGCCAGGTCGATCCAGTCGCGATAGGCGCTGACCGGGCAGAGCCGTGACAGGGCAGGGGCCTTGAATTCCGCGCCGAGGCCGTCGTGTGCCGTCTTGGTCCGATGCAGATACAGCGTCATGCCCTCCCCGGGCGTGACCACGATGTCCTCCACGCACAGCCGGCTCAACTCATCGCTGCGAAAGGCCCGCCAGAACCCGATCAGGATGAGCGCCCGATCGCGGGTCGCCCGCAGGAGGCCGACGTGGTCGGCGTCGGTGGTTGCGCGGGTGATGGCCGCGACGAGGGCGGCGTCGAGCTGCGCCAGTTCGGCGATCGGCAAGGGGCGGGCGCGGTGCTCGCGGGCGGGATGCAGCGTGCCGATCCCCTTCAGGACCTGGCGCACCAGGGGCGCCTTGGTGGGATCGGGAAACCCCTGGTCGCGATGCCATTGCGCGAGCGCGGCCAGGCGCAGCTTCAGCGTGTTCAACGACAGGGACGGCGCGTACGCGGCCAGATAGCGCGCCACAGCATCGGCGGTGGCCGGCAGGAACCCGCCCCAGCCTTCTTCAAAATGCCGGACTGCCGACGCATAGCTGCGGCGCGTGTGGTCGCGGGTGGCGGCGGCGAGGTAGTGCGCGAGTTCGGGCATGGGCGGTGGGCGGCCTGCGGGGGTTGCCAGGGTGGCGGGTGGTTGTACCGGAACCGGGCCGGTTTGGGCGGTCCTTTGCGCCTGGACGGGATAAGGGCGGATTATCGCATGTTGAAGTCGACCAAGAGAAGCCGTCTTGCCGACGTCGTGATAGGATGTAACAATACAGTATGTAGCACGGTACGTTATTCAGGCAGACCCCATGGCCCGCGCCGGTATTTCCAAGCATCTGGTTCAACAGGCACGCGATGCGCTGCTGGCTCGCAGTGAGCATCCGTCCATTGATGCCGTACGCGTGGAGCTGGGAAATACCGGCTCCAAGAGCACGATCCATCGCTATCTCCAGGAACTGGCGCAGGACGAAGGGACGCGGCTCGACGACGAGCAGCTGCTGAGTGCGACCCTCGGGACGGCGGTCGCGGGACTCGCCCGGCAGTTGCATGAGGAGGCTCGCGTTGTCGTCGAGGCGGCCGAGACGCGTCACGCGGCGGAGGCGGGCGCGCAGCGTGCTGAGATGGCGCGCTTGGAGCGGGCACTCGGGGAGGTTCAGGTGCAGGCCGGTCAGCTGGGCGAGGCGCTGGCTGCTGAACGCGACGCCCACGCCGCGACCCGCGAGGCGTTACAGCAGGAGCGTCTCCGCACGGCGGCCATCGGTAACGAGAATGCCGCCCTCACGGTACGACTGGCCGAACATGGCCGGCACATCGAATCCCTGGAAGAAAAGCACCGCCACGCGCGCGACGCCCTGGAGCATTATCGGCAGTCGGTCAAAGACCAGCGGGATCAGGACCAGCGCCGCCACGAGACCCAGGTCCAGCAACTTCAGGCCGAACTGCGCCAGCTCGCGCAGACGTTGGTCGCCAAACAGGACGAGGTCACCCGCAGCGGCCAGGACTGCGCCCGCCTATCCGCCGAGTTGGCTGATGCGCGGCGCGAGTTGCGTGAGACCCAGCAGCACTTGCGCGAGGTCCAGCGTGCCAAGGATGATCTGCTCGCCGTCCAGGCGCGACTGGCGGCTGACAACGCGACCTTGACTGAGCAACTGACCGTCGTCGACGCCATGCGCCAGACGCTGGTCGCCGAGGAGCGCGTGCTACGCCAAACCTTGGCCGAACAGGACGGGCTTGTTCAGCGTCTGCAGGTGAGGCTCGAGGTCCAGGCGTCGCTCTATGGCGACTTGCAGCGGCGCCTTGATGGTTTAGGCGTGCCGTCGGCGCCTGACCATGAAGCGACGTGAGGATGCATGATTGCCGGGCATCGTTCATCTGACCCCGCGCCTCCCCCCGTCCTTGCGCTTGCCCCGCGCCGAAGGACGCATTAGCCTACCGCCATGGATGAACTCGGCACAACCATGGGGTGAACTTCGAGTGGTCAACCGTCGACTCCGACCGAGAGGAATAAGCAGTGGTCTCGGTACTGGGTCGTGCGACAAAAACATCTAAGGGTATCAGATAATGTATTTCAGTCTTAAGTCCCCGACTCTCTTCGAACCTGAGGCGATTCCGAGCGTCAATGAGTTTCTGCATGACGAACCCGAAGAGAAGTCCGAGCGCCTCGCAAAAATCAGAAAATTCGCCCAATGGCTCGTCGCTCAAATGGAAAGGAACGGCTTCTCGACTAACGGGCTCGGCCTGGACGGCGACGGCTGGGTTTTCGAAGTGCCGTCCGACGCGGGCTTTGTGATGTGCATCGTTTCCAATCTTGACGGCGACGAAGATAACATCGGCCTGCTGGTGACGGAAATTGGCGGCGCGCCCGAAACCGTCGCTCGTGGCGTCGAAGCGATGTTGAGTAAGTCGCCCGAAATCGTCGAACTGAACGTCGCCCGATAGCGCGCAATCAAAGATGTAGCGGACCGCCGCGAAATTTTCAATGATGAGACTATTGGAACCGACCGTATGGCACAGCCGAATGATGAGCAATTAGGGGTCACCTCACGAAACGGTCGGGTAGCCAGGCGGCGTTACCGCCACCCAGCCCCCTAAGAACCGTGCTTGCGACTTTCACCGCACACGGCTCAAGCCTTGCTAAGCCCCTGCTACAGGGCCGGTAGTTTATCGAGTGGCTCTTCCTGCGTTTCAGACGGCTCTGGTCAGCAAGGCCGAGAGCATGGGCTGGAGCAGCCCCCGACCGCGGCGGCGGACGTTATGCGTGAACTGAAAGAACCCCAGGTAGAGCGGCAATTTCTCCTGCGAGATCCCGCGATGGGGACGGAGCCAGGAGCGCAACAGTGACCAGAAGCCCTCCATCGTGTTGACATGGACCTCGTGGAAGCCGTCACCGTCCTCATCGCGGGCGTACTCGCCCCGGCTGTGGCAGACCGTCTTATGACCATAACCCCACTGCGGCAGTCGGGCATAGATGTCGTACTCGTCGGTGTCGACCTGTGTGCCCGGGGCAATGACCGCCAAAATCAACGGCCGAATGGTCTTTTGCTGAACATTTTCAAGCATCCGAATCACCACTTGTCCGCCGCGCTCGATCATGCCAAAGATCGGTGGCTTCTCTTTTTCCAGGGTCCCGCGACCGGGCGCCCCCGTCAGCCGACGGCACCGCCCCTTGCGCCCTTTTTTTTCACGGCATCAGGATGGCCTTTGTGACCGGCGACCACGTACACCTCGTCACACTCGACCTCGCCCGACAACATCGGCGTCGGCTGGCTGGCTGGCGACGATCCCCGCACGCAGTTGCTCGGTCATCCGCTGCACGTCATCCTCGTTCAGACCCAACTCGTGGGCAATCTGAAGGTTGGAGAGGTTCAGGCCCATCAGGTACAGACAGCCGATCCAGGCCACCAGCGACTGATGGCGCGCGGCGAAGATCGTCCCGGTCAAATCGTCGAAGTGGCGGCCACAGCCCCCGCAACGATACTTCCGGCGCGCTGGCTGGGTGGAATCTCGCCCTTGTTTGCTCACCTGCAACGACTGGCAGTGTGGACACGTCACGGCTTCGGGCCAGTGCAAGCCACGCAGGACTTCGTAACACTTGACGTCATCCAGCAGCGTTGTGAGGGGGATCATCAGCCTAACTCCGAGACCTGCAAACCTTCCTGGCGGCTGGTAATTATAACCCTCTTTTCACGATATTACAAAACCTTAGCAGCCGCCTGAAACGCCGGAAGAGCCAACTCTGTAAGGAGGACGATGATGCCCATGCCCCCGCTGACCGCCATCGCCAGCGGCTTTGCCGATGCCATCGGTGCCGCCTACAACGGCACCCTCGACCAACTGCTGGTAGTCGACTGCGGCAACAACACCATTGTCTCAGTCACCGTTCACACGCACGCCAAGAGCGTCGTAGGTACTGGTTACGGCGTGCTGATCGATCTCGCGCTGAGCGCCGACGGCCTGCACACATATGTGGTCGACGGCG
>CAILVI010000104.1 GCA_903837595.1 uncultured Thiodictyon sp. | reverse complement strand
GGCTTCCTCAACCGCAAGAATGACGGTCATCCCGGCCCCAAGACGGTCTGGATCGGGTTGCAGCGCGTACATGAGTTCACCATCGCACTCCAGGCCCGCGAAGATATGGTGAGGACATGTGTATAAGGATGAGCGCGCCGCGTGGGGATGCCTTCGCACCGCGCCGCGGTGCGCACCGGGCGCGGCGCGCCCGGACTGGATTCCCACGCGGCGCGTGGGAATCAGGGCCATCGTGCATGCCGTTTGGTCCCCGGGCGAGGTCGTGACCGGCTCGGCTAAGGATCGGGCATAATGACGTCTAAGCCCATTTCCCTGTTCGGTATCACGCCCATGGCCCAGCGTTTCGACCGCATCATCAGTGATCCTGCCCGCATGAACGGTCAACCCTGCATCCGCGGTATGCGGCTCACCGTGCGGCGCGTCGTCGCCGCCGTCGCCCTCTACCCGGACCGCGCCGAGATCAAGCGCGAGTATCCCGAACTGGACGATGAGGACATCCGTCAGGCGCTGGACTACGCGGCGGAAAGTGTTGAGGACCAGATCATCACCTTGGGGGCGGCGTGACCCGTCTGCTGCTGGATCAAGGACTGCCGCGCAGCACCCCAGGCCACCTGCAACGACTCGGTATTGCGGCAACCCACGTCGCGGAAATCGGATTGAGCCGTGCCGCTGACGCAGAGATCATCGAGCAGGCGCGCCTGGGGCACTATGCCGTCGTCACACTGGATGCGGACTTTCACGCCTTGATCGCACTGAGCGGCGCGGCCCGGCCCACCGTGATCCGCATCCGTCGAGAAGGGCTCAAGGGGTCGGAGATTGCCGCAGTGATCGCGGATGTCCTGGCCCGATTGCCGGACGCCGTTGCCGCCGGCGCCCTGTTGACGGTCACCGAGCGCACCATTCGCGTCCGGTATCTGCCTGTGGACCGGGATATCCGGTCCGGGGCCGCGGGTGACTGACATTCCTCGTCCCCACGCGCCGCGCGGGGATGCCTCCGCACCGCGCCGCGGTGCGCACCGGGCACGGTGCGCCCGGGCTGGATTCCCACGCGGCGCGTGGGAATCAGGACCAAGAGGCCGCGCCCAAGATGCGCGATGATTTGGTTATCTGGAAAGATCAGTCAGCCGAAGACCTTGAAGGCACTGCCCCCCGGCTCCCATCTGGTAAGCTTCGCCGGTGCCTTTGCGCTTGCTCGCGGATGCCCAGACATTGCAGGAGGGCCGACTCCCCACCGGGGCGGCACTCATTACCGTACCAGGCTCAGGACCATCGTCCATGACAGCGACCCAGTTACTCGACGCCGCGGGGCTGCCCCCGCTCGATCCGGCGGCCATCCGCGCCCAGTTCCCCATCCTGAGCACGGCCGTGCGCGGCCTGCCGCTGGTGTATCTGGACAATGCCGCGAGCTCCCAGAAGCCGGACCAGGTGATCGATACCATCTCCGATTACTATCTGAGCCAGCACGCCAACATCCATCGCGGGGCCTACCAGCTCTCGATGACCGCCACCCGGCTGCACGAGGACGCCCGCGCCACGGTCGCCACCTTCATCAACGCCGCCGACCCCGCCGAGTGCCTCTTTACCCGCGGCACCACCGAGTCCATCAACCTGGTCGCCGCCTCCTGGGGCCGCGCCAATCTGAACCCCGGCGATGAGATCGTCCTCTCCGAACTGGAACACCACTCCAACATCGTCCCCTGGCAGATGATCGCGCAGGCGACCGGGGCGCTGATCCGGGTCATCCCGATCAACGACGCGGGCGAGCTGCGGCTGGACGAGTACCACCGGCTGCTCGGGCCGCGCACCCGTCTGGTCGCGGTGACCGCGGTCTCCAACGCCCTGGGGACCATCAACCCGGTGGCGCAGATCATCAAGGCCGCACACGAGGTGGGCGCGCTGGTGCTGATCGACGGCGCCCAGTGGGTTGCCCACGGGCCGACCGATGTGCAGGCCCTGGATTGCGACTTTTTTGCCTTCTCCGGTCACAAGCTCTACGGGCCGACCGGGATCGGGGTGCTCTACGGCAAGCGGCACCTGCTGGAAGCCATGCCGCCTTACCAGGGCGGCGGCGACATGATCGAGCGCGTCACCTTCCAGGCGACGACCTACGCCGAGCTACCCAACAAGTTCGAGGCCGGTACGCCACACATCGCCGGGGCCATCGGGCTGGCGGCGGCCATCGACTGGCTGGGCGGGGTAGGTCTCGAGCGCGCCGCCGCCCATGAGGCGCTGCTGTTGCGTCACGCTACCGAACGGCTCGCCGCCATCCCCGGGGTGGTGATCAAGGGCAAGGCCGCGCACAAGGCCGGGGTCCTGTCCTGGGTCGTGACCGATCCGCCGCTGGGTACGCTCGACATCGGCACCGGGCTGGATCTCAAGGGCATCTGCATCCGTACCGGCCACCACTGCTGCCAGCCGCTGATGGATCGCCTGGGGCTGACCTCGACCGCACGCGCCTCGTTCGGGGTCTACAACACGATCGAGGAAGTAGACCACCTGGCCGAGGAACTCGCCGCACTCATCGAGGGTGCCCGGGAGGCGGCGGCCGCCGCGCTGGCGCATGCGCCGACGCAGGCCCAGTTCGCGGCCGTCGCCTATCCGGCGGCGCAGGCGGACTCGCCGGCGGCGGCCGCCGAGGAGATCAGCGAGCTGTTCGAGCTGCTGCCCGACTGGTCGATGCGCTATCAACAGCTCATGGATCAGGGCGCCCGGATGCCGCCCATGCCCGAGGTCTTGAAGACCCCGGCCAACGTGGTCTTCGGGTGTCAGAGCCTGGTGCATCTGGACGCCCGGGTGCGGCCCGGTACCGCCGACATCATCGAATTCCTGGCCGACAGCGATGCCGCCATCGTGCGCGGTCTGCTCGCGCTGTTGCAGCAACTTTTCTCCGGACAGCCTGCCGCCGCCATCCTGGCCTTCGATATCGAGGCGTTTTTCCACCAGGTCGGACTCGACGAACACCTGAGCCTGGGCCGCCGCAACGGCCTGGCGGCCATGGTGCAGCGGCTGCGCCAACTGGCGAGCCAGATCCAGCAGCAGACGGCGCCGGCGTAGGCAAAGGGAATCAAGCAGGCGCGGCGTCCTGCTCCCGCCCGGTCCCCTCGATCCGCAACCGCTGCCGCAAGCGGCGCAGTTGCTCGCCGTCCAAGGCATCGGCAAAAAGCGGCAGCGACCAGCGGCGCACGTGGCCGCGACGCAGATTGAGCACCACCAGCGGCACGCTGATGAAGGTTGCGGGGGACAGGCGGGCCTGCGTTGGCGCGCCGGAGACGAAGGCGATGGTCCAGGTACTGTCGGCCTGCCAGGTGGCGGAGCGGATGGACCAGGGCGCACGGTGCAGGACCTGGACATAGAGATGGTAGGCGAGGCTCGCCCCGATCGGGATCAGGAGCAACAGCCAGGCTGCGCCGGGGAGTCCGAGGATGGCGCCGGCCGCAGCCAGATGGGTGAGTGCGACAAAGGCGGCGAGCCGCCGCGAAACACCGGGCTGGATCAGGAGCGGCGGCTGTTCGCGATGCGATGCCATGGGGCGGCCTGACCGATGCCCTGGATCAGGACTTGTAGGCAGCGACCACCGCGAGGATGTGCTGGGTCAGCTCATGAACTCGCGGGTCCTCGGGGACACGGCGCGCCATGAACCAGTTGCTCAGATCCTGGTCCTGCTGACCGAGCAGCGCAACGAACTCGGCGCGGCGAACGGGGTCTAGGGCGCGGTAGCCCTGGTCACGGTCCAGGAAGGGCAGCAGCAGGTGATCCAGTTCCAACATGCCGCGGCGGCATTGCCAGCGCAGACGGCGGATCTCCTCATCGGTGACGCCGTCCGGGTCTGGGATGGGGGTTGGATCAGTCATGGTGGGCGATCAGTCAGGCGGTGAATGCGGCTGTTGAGGGCGTTGCGCCGGTGGGGCTCGCGACGCGGAGCGTCCCTGGAGGTATTCCCACACGGCGCGTGGAGTTCCCACGCGGCGCGTGGGAACGAGGGGCCTCGGCCTTAGAGCCCCTTCTCCAGCATCAGGTCCTTGATCCGCCCGATGGCTCGGGTGGGGTTCAGGCCCTTGGGGCAGACGTCGACACAGTTCATGATGGTGTGGCAGCGGAACAGCTTGTAGGGTCCGTCCAGCGCATCCAGCCGCTCATCGGTCGCCTGGTCGCGGGTGTCGGCGAGGAAGCGCCAGGCCTGGAGCAGGGCAGCGGGGCCTAAGAATTTCTCCGGGTTCCACCAGAACGATGGGCAGGAGGTCGAGCAGCAGCCGCACAGGATGCACTCGTAGAGCCCGTCGAGTTGGTCGCGGTCCTCGGGGGATTGGGTGATCTCCCGCTCGGGGAATGAGTCGGTGCGGATCAGATAGGGTTTGACCGCCCGGTATTGCTCGTAGAACTGGGTCATGTCGACCACCAGGTCGCGGATCACCGGGCGCCCCGGGAAGGGGCGGACCACGATGGGCTCTTTGAGTTCAGTGATAGGGGTGATGCAGGCGAGACAGTTCTTGCCGTTGACATTGACCCCATCCGAGCCGCAGACGCCCTCACCGCAGGAGTGGCGGAAGGCGAAGCTCTCGTCCTGCTTCTTCACCTCCAGCAGGGCGTCGCGCAGCATCATGCCCTGGACCGGGCGGACCTCGTAGGTCTGCATGCGCGGCTTCTTGTCGACATCGGGGTTATAGCGATAGACGCTGATCTTCATGTTCTGTACCTAATCTCTTGCTCGGGCGCTCCACCCGCGGTGCCTGGGGCATCGCGGGAGGCGCGGCGCTTATCCACTGGACTGCTAGTAGACCCGCTCTTTCGGCGGGAACGACTCGACCGTCAGCGGCTTGGTGCGCACCGGTTTGTAGTCCAGGCGGTCCCCGTCGCGATAGTACAGGCTGTGTTTCATCCAGTTGATGTCGTCGCGCGAGGGATAGTCGGGGCGCGAGTGGGCGCCGCGACTCTCCTTGCGGTTCAGCGCGGAGACCGCGATGGCGAGTCCGACATCGATCAGGTTTTCGAGCTCCAGTGCCTCGATGCGGGCGGTGTTGAAGACCTTGGATTGGTCCGCCAGCCGCGCGTCCTTGAAACGCTCGCGCAGTTCGCACAGTTTCCCATAGCCCTCGGCCATGACCTCTTCGGTGCGGAACACCCCCGCGTGGTCCTCCATACACTTGCGGAACTCGGCCTTGAGCTGGTGCGCCGGCACCCCGTCGCCCGTGCGTTCCCAGCGGGTGAGACGCGCCATGGCCTGCTCCAGACTCGCCGGGTCGGTTTCGCGCCGGTGGGGGTTGGCGCGGACATACTCGATGATGTCCTTACCGGCCAGACGCCCGAACACCAGGATGTCCAGGAGCGAGTTGCCCCCCAGGCGATTGGCCCCGTGGACCGAGGCGCAGGCACATTCGCCGGCGGCATAGAGCCCGCTGATGATCTCTTCGGAGCCGTAACGGGCCGGGATCACCACCCGCCCGAAGCGGTCGGTGGGGATGCCACCCATCTGATAATGAGCGGTGGGGAAGACCGGAATGGGTTCGCGGATCGGGTCGGCCCCGGCGAAGATGCGGCTGGACTCGCGGATGCCCGGCAGGCGCTTGTCGATGACATCGGCCCCCAGGTGATCGAGCTTGAGCAGGACATAATCGGCGTTCTCGCCGGCACCACGCCCTTCCTTCACCTCGGTGACGATGGAGCGCGCGACCACGTCGCGGCTGGCGAGATCCTTGGCGCGCGGCGCATAGCGCTCCATGAAGCGCTCCCCGTCCTTGTTGACCAGGAAGCCGCCCTCACCGCGCACCCCCTCGGTGATCAACAGGCCCTTGCCGGCGATGCCGGTCGGGTGAAACTGGTAGAACTCCATGTCCATCAAGGGGATCCCGGCGCGCAGCGTCATCGCACAGCCGTCACCCGTGTTGATGTGTGCATTGGAGGTGGTGCGAAACACCTGGCCGCAGCCGCCGGTGGCGAGCAGGGTGGCCTTGGCCTCGATCAGGAGCGGCTCGCCGGTCTCAATCTCCAGCACCAATGCACCGGAGATCACGCCTTCCTTGTCCCGGACCAGGTCCAGTGCGAAGTACTCATCGAAAAAGTGGGTCTTGGCGCGGATGTTCTGCTGGTAGAGCGTGTGCAGGATGGCGTGACCGGTGCGATCCGCGGCCGCGCAGGTGCGCGCCGCCTGATCGCCGCCGAAGTCCTGACTCTGGCCGCCGAAGGCGCGCTGGTAGATCTTGCCGTTGTCGAGCCGCGAGAAGGGCACGCCCGCATGCTCCAGCTCATAGACGGTCGGGATCGCCTCGCGGCACATGAATTCGATGGCGTCTTGGTCACCGAGATAGTCGGAGCCCTTGACCGTGTCGAACATGTGCCAGTGCCAGTTGTCCGGCAGTACATTGGCGAGCGCCGCGTTGACGCCGCCCTGGGCCGCCACGGTGTGTGAGCGGGTCGGGAAGACCTTGGAGACCACGGCCACGCTGGTCTCGGCGCCCGCGAGTTGCAGTGCCGCGTTCAGGCCGGCGCCACCGGCGCCGATGATCAGGGCATCAAAGTGTCTGGTTGGGATGGGCATGGACGGATTATCCTGGAATTCCTGCTTTGATGATGGCGATGACGATGGCCTTGAAGCCCCACAGCCCGGAGGCCAGGAACAGGAAGGCCACGAGCGCGAGCAGGACGACCCGCACGCCGACGATCTTCACATAGTCGAGAAACACGTCGCGGATGCCGACCCAGGCGTGGAACAGCACGATCGGGAAGAAGAGCAACAGCGCGGCAGTCACCGGGGGTTGGGCCACCCAGGCGCGCAGCATCTGGACGTCCGCCGGGGCGTCGAACATGAACTTGATGAACAGATAGGTGATAAAGATCGCGAGATAGACGGCGGTGAGCCGCTGCCCCAACCACGCGATGACTCCGGATGCTTGGCGGCTCATGCTGCCACCTCCCAGTACAAAACCAACCCCAGGGCGGCGACTGCGGCCAGCATGACGATCCAGGCGCTCAGACGCGACGTGGCCCGCTCCAGCCCGATCCGCAAATCAAGCAGGAGGTAGCGAATCCCTGCGAACAGGTGATGCAGGATGCTCCAGGCCAGGAATATCAGGACCAGGCGCGCGAACCAGTGATGGAGCAAGGCGGTGGCGTCGGCGAAGCCTTGCGGTCCCGACACGGCCAGGTCGAAGAGGACGGCCCCGACGGGGATGGCGAGCACCATCAGCACCCCGCTCACGCGGTGGAGGATGGAGACGAAACCGGTGGCGGGGAGCTTGATCCGCCACAGGTCCAGGAAAACGGGTCTGGTCGATTGCATGCTTAATCCTGCGTGGATTTCAAAGGCCGCTGCGGGCGGATGGTCTCCCCCGCAACAGCCGCCAGGGGCGGCTGCCGACACGCGCCGGCCCGGGGGCTCCGGGGTCTTCACGGTGACATCCCGGGCCGCTCCCCCTATTGTGCACCGCAACACCCCCGGAAGTCATCCGGCTGTGCGTCAATGGGCTCTATTTGTGAACGCTCCGACCGGGCGTAGGGGTTGTGGCGCGCCACTTCTGCCATACTTCGGCCAGATTGCTTGGACGCGGGCCTGGGGCCCCGGGGAGGCTCGACAGTGGCTGGGCGACGCGCGGCGGCAGTTTTTTTCAGCGGGCTTTTCTGGCTCTCCTGCATTCTGGCCGGGGACGGGGATACGGTCTTGCCGGCGCCCGGCGTCGACTCCGTCGCGATTGCCACCTCCGAGGTCGTGATCCTGGTTTCTTATCATCCGGGCGACACCTGGTCCGATAACGAATTCGCCGGCCTGCTGGCGGGACTGCAACGTGCCGACCCGGCCGGCCTGCCCGCGGTGGAATATCTGGATACCAAGCGCTTTCCCGGCCCCGACCATCTGGCCTTTTTCAAAGACACCCTGGCGCACAAATACCGGGACCGCCCCGTGAGTCTGGTGGTCGCGCTCGACAATCCCGCACTCGACCTGCTGCGCAGCTATCCATCCGAGCTTTTCCCCGGCGTCCCCGTGGTCTTCGCCGGGATCAATGGCTTTCGCCCGGAACTCCTGCGCGAGCGTCCCGCGATGACCGGGGTCGCGGAGGTCGAGGACGCCGCCGGCACCCTGGACCTGGTCCTGCGCCTGCATCCGCGCACGCGACGGGTGTTGGTGGTCGACGACGGCACCGCCTCCGGGCGCGCCGTGCGGGGGGACCTGGAGGCCATCCTGCCGCGCTATAAGGATCGGGTCGCGGTGGATTTCGCCCCTGCCGGGCCGTTTACCGAGCTGGCGCGACAACTAGCCGCTTTGCCACCGGACAACGTCGTCCTGATCACAACCTATGTGACCGATGCCGCCGGCCGGGTCTTTTCACGGGCGGAGAGTACCCGCCTGATGGCCGCCGCCAGCCCGGCCCCGGTCTATGCCATGCATGCAACCCGCCTGGGTTATGGCATCGTCGGCGGACTCTTGCTCGACGGTCGGGAACACGGCGCCCAGGCGGCGGCCCTGGCCCGACGGGTACTGGCCGGTGTGGACCCGGCGGCCATTCCGGTGGAACTCAGCCGCTCCTACCCGGAGTTCGACGATACGCAGTTGCGCCGCTTTGGCATTGCCGAGACCGCCTTGCCCCCGGACAGCCGCATCATCAACCGCCCGGTGACCTTCTACAGCCAGAACCGGGGATTGGTGCAGGGCGTGCTGGCGGTGCTGGCCCTCCTGTTGGCCGCGGTAATGGTGCTCGCGCTGGCGGTGCGCCGCGCCCGGCGCGCCGAGGCGGCCATGCGCGCGAGCGAGGCGCGCTATCGCACCCTGTTCGAGACGATGCCCCAAGGGGTTGCCTATCAGGAGCTGGAGGCCGGCATCACCGCCGCCAATCCGGCCGCCCAGCGCATCCTGGGGTTGAACCTGGATCAATTGCAGGGCCGCCAATCCATTGATCCGCGCTGGCACGCCATCCATGAGGATGGCTCCGACTTTCCCGGTGCGGAGCACCCCGCCATGGTGGCACTGCGCACCGGGCAGGAGGTGCCCGGTACCCTCATGGGCATCTTCAATCCAGCGCTGGATGCCTATCGCTGGCTGATCGTCCATGCCCGGCCCCAATTCCGGCCGGGTGAAGAGCGTCCGTGGCAGGTGGTAGTCACCTTTGACGACCTCACCGACCTGCGGGCGGCGCAGACGGCCCTGCATCAGGCCCAGGAGCGGCTCGACCTGGCGGTGCAGGGGGCCAGGTTGGGGCTCTACGACACCGACTTTCATACCGGTGTGGCGCGGGTCAACGACAGCTACGCGAGTCTTCTGGGCTATGCACCCGCCGATCTCGACCTCTCGGTGCAGGCCTGGTGGGAGCGCATTCATCCGGCGGATCGCCCGCGGGTGGAGCGGCTGAGCGCGCAGATCCACGCCCGCACGCAAGAAAACTTCGAGATCGAATACCGTATGCGCCACCGCGCCGGGCATTGGGTCTGGGTGCTCGACCACGGTCGGGGGTTCGACTGGGACGCCGCGGGCCAGCCCGGGCGCGGTGCGGGGATGTTGCTTGACATTAGCGTGCGCAAGACGGCGGAGGAGCGGATCGCGCGTCTGTCGCGTCTCTATCAGACCTTGAGCGATACCAATCAGGCGATCGTGAGGACTGCCGATGAGGCCGAACTGTTCCGGCAGGTGTGTGACATCGGACTGCGGCTGGCGGGCTTTGGACTGGTGTGGATTGGTTTAGTGGATCACGAGCACCATCGCCTGATCCCGGTGGCCGCCGCGGGTGAGCAGGCGGGCGCCCGGCTGGCACTGGAATTCCCCCTGGATCGACCCGCACCGCCGGGTTCGACCCTCGCCCTGTCCGTGCTCGCGGCGGGCCACTCACAGGTCAGCAATGACTGGGGTTCGACGCCCGCGGGGGCGGCGGCGCCGACGCTGGGCGCCATGGCCTGCCTGCCGCTGTATCGCGGCGGGGAGCCGGTCGGGGTGCTGGAGGTCGGGGCCCCGGAGCCGGGCTATTTCGACACCGAGGTCATGGACCTGCTGGAAGAGATGGCGCGGGACCTCTCCTATGCCCTGGACAATCTGGAGCGCGCCCGCGCCCTGGCCGCGTCGCGGGCCGGACTGGAGGAGACCGTCGCCATGCGCACCGCGGCCCTGCGCGCGGCGGAGGAGGGGTTGCGCCTGATCCTGGAGTCCAGCGCGGACGGGCTCTGCGGTCTGGCCCCCGACGGCACCTTCAGCTTCGTCAATCCGGCCGCCTGTCGCCTCTTTGGCTATCCGGCGCAGCGCCTGGTCGGTGCCGTGAAGCACACCCTGGTCCACCACAAGCGTGCCGATGGCAGCCCTTATCCGGTAGCCGACTGTCCGATCTGCAATACCCTGAGCGGCGCCCCGGCGGTGACGGTCGACGACGAGGTCTTCTGGCGCGCCGACGGACAGGCGATCCCGGTGATCTAGTCCGTCCATCCGATGGTGCGGGATGGGGAGAGCGTCGGCGCCGTCGTGAGTTTCATCGACATCACCGAACGTCGCCGCCTGGAGGAGCGGCTGCGCCGTTTGGCCAGCGCGGTGGAGTGCATCATCGGGGTGCGGGATCGGGCCGGGCTGGCCGCCATCGTCAGTACCGCGATTCGCGACTTGATCGCGGCCGATGGCGCGACCTTGGTGCTGCGCGACGGCGATACCGGTGAGTATCTCGACGCGAACGCCGACACCGACATCTGGCAGGGTCCGCGCTTTCCCCTGGCCGACGGCGCCGCCGGCTGGGTGATGCGTCATGCTGCGCCCCTGACCCTCACTGATATCACCGATGACCCGCGCACCCCGCCGGAGTTGCGCCCCGGTGCCCCGGTCCGGGGGCTCTGCCTGGTGCCCATCGGGCGCACCAGCCCCCTGGGTGCCATCGCCTGTTATTGGTCAGAACCCCACCGGACCAGCGAGCAGGAACTGGGCCTGGCCCAGGCGCTGGCACACGCAGTGGCGGTGGGACTCGCCAACCTGGACCTGATCGGGCGCCTGACCGAGGCGCGGGCGGTGGCCGAGCGCCTGGCCCAGGTCAAGAGCCTCTTCCTAGCCAACATGAGCCACGAGATTCGCACCCCCATGAATGCCATCGTCGGGCTCGCCCACCTGCTGGCCCGGGGCGCGCGGGACCCGGACCAAGAGGACAAGCTCGGCAAGATCACGGCTGCCGCCAACCACCTGCTCGCCATCCTCAACGACATCCTGGACTTTTCCAAGATCGAGGCGGGTAAGCTGGAGTTGGAAGAGAACGACTTCGACCTGGGGTCGGTCCTGCGGCGCGCCTGCACCCTGGTCGCGGACCAGGTGCGCGCCAAGGGCCTGACACTGGCACTGCACGTGGACCCCGTCCTGACGGCGGCTACGGGGCTGCGCGGTGACCCCACGCGGCTCACGCAACTGCTGCTGAATTATCTGGTCAATGCGGTCAAGTTCACCGAGCACGGGAGCATCGATCTTGAAGCCACAGGGAGTGAGGAGGGGGCGGATAGCTGCCTGGTCCGCTTCGCCGTGCGCGACACCGGGAGCGGGATCGACCCGGCGGAGCAGGGGCGTCTATTCGACGCCTTCGAGCAGTTGGACGCCTCCACCACCCGCCGCCACGGTGGCACCGGACTGGGGCTCGCCATCAACCGGCGCCTGGCCGAACTCATGGGCGGCGCCGTGGGGGTGCAGAGCGCACCCGGGGTCGGCAGTACCTTCTGGTTTACCGCGCGCCTGGGGCGGGGTGCGCCGGCCGGAAGCGGCGCCGAGCCGTGGCCGGCGCCCGTGGTGGACGTGCCGGATGCCCCCGAGTCGATGCTGCGCCGGGACTACCCGGGCACGTGCGTGCTGCTGGCCGAGGACAACCCGATCAACCAGGAGGTCGCACTGGAACTCCTGCGTGGGGCGGGCGTGCGGGCTGACCTGGCCGCCGACGGGGCGCAGGCCCTGGCCCTGGCCGGGGAGCGTGCCTACGACCTGATCCTCATGGACATGCAGATGCCGGTGCTCGACGGGCTGGAGGCAACCCGACTGATCCGGCAGCTGCCTGGCTATACCGCCACCCCCATCCTGGCCCTGACCGCCAACGCCTTCGGCGAGGACCGCGCGCGTTGTCTGGCGGTGGGCATGAACGACCATGTGGGCAAGCCGGTAGAACCCGAGGTGCTGTTCGCCGCACTGTTGAAATGGCTGCCGCGCCGCCCCAGCCGGCTGGAGCGCACACCTGGACCTCAACCGGGGTCGGACACCGTGCCGCCGCTCGTAGACGCAGCGCCGGCCGAGCCGCCGCTGGCCAGACTCGCCGCCATCCCCGGACTCGACACCACGCTGGCCCTGCGCAGCGTTGCGGGGCGGGCCGATCGCCTCCTGCGCGTGCTGCGGGTCTTCATCAACAGCAGCGGCGACCATCCGGCCCGCGTGCGTAAACTGCTGGCGGCCGGCGACGCCCCCGGTGCGCAACGTATCGCCCATAGCCTAAAAGGCGCCGCCGCCACCCTGGGCGCCACTGAGGTGCAGACCCAGGCGCTGGCGTTGGAACTGGCGCTGCGCGAGGGCCGCCCGCACGCCGAGATCGAGCCGCTGATCGACCGTCTGGACGCGACCCTGAGCGGTCTGCTCGTCGCCATCCGGGACAGCATCGACGCCCCGGTCTGACCCTCACATCAGGGCATTTCCCCGCTCACAGAGCGCCACCAGGAGCGGCAGTTCCACATGTGCCGGTACCGGGGGCAGCCGCGGGGGGCGCTCGTCCGGGTTGGGGTACGCGAGCTCCAGTTGATGCAGTGCCTCGCCGTGGATCGCGCTGAGCGGGATCAGCCAGGGGCGCCCTGCTCCCAGCCGTAGCAGGTCCGGGATGCCGGCGATCCCGGGGGAGGGGGCCGCCGCAAATTCATCGTGCAGGATCGCCGATACCCGGCGCGCATTGGCCAGATAGCGGGCGATGCCCCGACCAGTGCGGGTCTCGATCAGGAACGCCTGATGCTGCTGTAGATAGCCACCGATCCAGGTGTCACGCAGCCGCGTCAACGCGGCGCGCCGATCATCCGCCATGGTGAGGGCCAGGAGGCTGCGTACCGGTTGGCGCAGCCCCAACTGGCGGCGCATGTCTTTGTAGTTCTGCACCACCGCGTGGAAGGACTCCAGGATGCTCTCGCGCTCCCGCCAGTCGGCGCTCGTAAGCTCTGGCCCGGGGAATACGGCCCACAACGGCAGACAGAAGACCATGACCGTCGCCGCCCGGTAAGCCAGCTCCCAGAGCGCGCGGTTGTGGGCGTCCCTGGACTCGAAGAACTGCTCTCCTGAGCCGTCGAAAAACTCCACCTCCAGCGCGCAGCTGCTGCGCCCCAGCAGTCCGGTGCGATAGGGCAGGTTCAGGCGGTACCAGGGCTGGTGGGTCGCGAGCGTGCTGCCGAGGCGGGTCCAACGCTCATAATCCCCATTGAACCGCTGCAGATTCACCGTGCGGGCGGGTTCATCGGGGTAGCGGGTCGTGACCAGTTCGACGCCCGCGCTATCCATGAAATAGGACAGCGCACCGGCCGTTCGCGCATTCTGTACCCGGTAGACCATGGCCTGGAACAGGTAGCTCTTGCCCACCCCTTTGCCGCCGATGATGCCTATCCGCTGGACGTTGCGGTAGCGTGTGAAGGGTTCCGGCTGGGTGTCGAAAAATGACGTTTCCTCACCCAGGGGCGAGCGGGCAGGTGCACCGGTGAACGCGGCGTCCAGACGCGCGCCCGTGGGCGATGGATGGCGTTGACCCAACGACTGCGCAGCGGCGGGGAGCGGATTCGGTGCGGGCTCAAATTCCGACGCCAGGTCACCAAGGTGGAATTGTGCTTCGGTGGGGTCTTCACGGATATCGCCCCAGTCGTCGTCGAACTCGTCGTCGGCCGGATCCGCGTAGGGGTCAGAGGCTTTGATCGTCATTGCGTCGGTGGCCCTAAGCGGACCCTGACTGATTCAGCCAGCGCGCAAGCGTCGATTGCAGTGCCTCGAATGAGATCGGTTTGGCCAGAAAGTCATCCATGCCGGCACGCAGGCAGCGTTGGGAATCCTCCTCGAAGGCATTGGCGGTCAGTGCGACAATCGGCAGACGCGGCTGTTGGTGCTCCTGCTCCCATTGCCGAATCTGCACGGTTGCCGTGTAACCATCCATCACCGGCATTTGCACATCCATCAAGATCAGCTGCGGCAATGCTCCCTCCTTGATCGCGGTGACGGCCTGTTGGCCGTCTTCCGCCATCACCACGCTCACCCCGAGTTTGCCCAATAGCTTGGAAATGACCTTGCGGTTCATGAAATTGTCCTCCACCACCAAGACTCGCGCGGCGCGCAGGCCGTCCCAGGCGTCGGCCTCAGATTGGACCGGCAGCTGGCCAACCACCGGCCGCGGCGCTTCCTCTTCAGTAACCAGCTTGGCCGGAATACGGAAGAGGAAACGGGAGCCCCTGCCGGGTTCGCTCTCGATACCAACCCCGCCGCCCATCAGTTGTGCCAGAGTGCGCACGATCGACAGCCCAAGACCAGTCCCGCTGTATTGCCGGGTGATCGAGCTGTCGGCCTGTGAGAAAGGCTTGAACAACTCCGCCTGCTGGTCTCTTGAAATACCGATCCCGGTGTCGCTGACGGCAAATTCGAGCAGTGCCGTCGTACCATCACGCCCCGTTTCAGTTGCGGTAATGCGGATCGTGCCTTGGTCGGTGAACTTGATGGCGTTGCCGACTAGGTTAGAGAGCATCTGGCGCAACCGATAGACATCGCCGGTATAACGTTGCTGCGCCGGCCCGGACCAATCGATGTCCAGCTGCAGGCGTTTCGCCCGGGCCGCCGCGCTGAACAGTGACTGAATTTCTTTGAGCACCAGCGGCGGCGCGAACGAGGCCGATTCAAGCTCGAGCCGGCCCGCCTCGACCTTGGATAAGTCAAGGATATCGTTAAGCAATCTCAATAGTGTTTCGTTGCAATTAAGGATGGTGCCGGCTGCATCCAGTCGCTCGGCATCCTTGACTTCGGGCTGCTGGAGTAGTTGCGCCATCCCCAGAATGCCGTTCATGGGCGTGCGAATCTCGTGGCTCATGGTTGCGAGGAAGCGGCTCTTGGCACTATTGGCATTTTCGGCCGCGAGCTTGGCCTCAATCAAGGCTGCCTCCGCCTGCTTGCGGGCCGTGATGTCTTGATGCGTACCGGACATCAGCAGCGGCTTGCCATCGGCGGTGCGGCTGGCCAGCTTGCCGCGATCCAGCACCCATACCCAGTGGCCGGCACGGTGGCGCATGCGGGCCTCGTATTCGTAATAGGGCAGGGCGCCCGCGAGATGTTGGGTCAGTAGTTCGTTGGACCGTGGCAAATCGTCGGGATGTACGAATCGCAGCCAGGTGGCGATCGAGATTGGGGCGAGCTCTTCCAACCGATAGCCGACGATCTCCGCCCAGCGTTCATTGATGACGAGCTCGCCGGTCGGCAGGTTCCACTCCCAGGTGCCGACGTTGGTACCCTCGATAATGTCCGCCAGACGGCGGCGCTGATTCGCGATTTCCGCCTCGTGCAGTTTGCGTTCGGTGATATCGGCGATGGAGCCCACCATGCGGGTGGGTGCGCCCGCGGCGTCGCGCCCCACAACCTGGCCGCGATCGAGTACCCAAACGATGCGTCCGCCCTCCGCGACCAGGCGGTGTTCAGACTGGTAGATTCCGCGATTGGCGAGCGCCCCGGTAATACGTTCAGTCACACCCTGACGATCTTCCGGGTAGATGCAGTTGACGAAAAATTCGAGCGGATGCGACGGCGGCAGATCCTGGAGGCCGACGAGCCTGCCCCACTGCTCATTGTGCGTGATCGTATCGCCGGGAATGTTCCAATCCCAAATGCCCTCGCCGGTGGCCGCCAGCACATAGGCCAGACGTTCCTCAGACTGTTGCAGGGCGGACTGGCCCAGTCGCACGGCCGTGACCATGTGATTGAATGAGGCGAAGACGCTGCGTAACTCCGGACTCCCCGTCGGCGCCAGTTGGACATCAAGGCGGCCCGCCGCCATCGCCCGCGCTCCCTCTTCCAATTGTTTCAGGGGTGACAGACCGGAGCGCAGCACCAGCCAGATACCGATGAAATCTACCAGGATCGCCAGCAGCAGAATGGACAGGTGGTTCTTGAGATGACCCCAGGCGCGTTCGGCGAGTCGCTGCGCCGACAATACCAGATGAAGCTCGCCGTAGCGGCGGCCACCGACGATGACTGAGGCCTGGTCGGTGACATCGGAAAAATCAAACAGCGCCAGAAACCAGGCGGGCGCCTGTGATGCGTTGCGCGGGCGGCTGCTGGTGAGGGTGGTACCCGAGGCGTCCTGGAACCTCACCGAGACCATCAACGGGCGCGCCGCATAATGGTTAAGCGTCTGTTGCAACGTCGAAAAATCGCCGACCACGACGGTTTCGGCGAGCGCCGACGGCAAGCTCTCGAGTTCCTTGCCGAGCTCCATCGTCAGATCGGTACGAATCTCCGCGGCCTCCTGTCGAGCGCTGACGAAGACCATCGCGGCGCCCGCCACCAGGATTGCCGTACTGGCGGTGAGCAGCAGCCGACCGATGAACGGGAGCCTGCCCCAAAGCTGTCGCACGGTCGTCTCGACCTACTTGATGTCGGTGACCAGCGTATTTCTGTAGAATTCCGTGTAGTTGCTGTAATCTTCCGGGCCGGAGGCCTGAAAGCCGTATGGCGCCTTCTGTCCGATGACTTGCGCCGTGCTCTCCAGCACTTGGGCGCCTGTCGCGTCGTCATCCATGCCATCGATTGCCATCTTGACGGCGTTGGCCACTGCCATGGGGACCCGCGGATGCACCGCAACGGGAAGGTTGTTGTAGGCGACCGATTCCCATAGCACGCGGTAGGGCAGGTCTTCCCGGTTGGAAAAGGCCTTCATCACTTGGCTGTTGACGCCCGCGGCCACCACCCGGCCGGTCTTGAGTTGTCCCATGATGCCTTCCTGGTTGCCGCCGAAGACCGGGGTGACGTGGATGCCCTGTCGCAGCAATTGATCCATCGGCACGGCATAGCCGACGAAGGCGGCGAGCGAGGGAAAACCCACTTCCTTGCCCGCCAGATCCTTCAGATTCTGAATCGGCGAGTCGGCCAGGGCGACGATTTGTCCGGTGATCGCCTCTCCGCGGGGCCGCAGGATGACCTGGTAATTCGCCTGGCCCATCTTCGGCAGGAAGATGGTATTGGAATAGACAAAATCATATTCGCCACGTTCGGTGGCATCGTTTGATTCGGGTGCCGTGCGGGCTATCTTGAGCGACAGTTCCACTCCGGTCTTACCCTTGACATAATCGAGAATCGGGTTCCAATATTGCGCAGTCAGCACCGCACTGCGCTGCGACAAGACCCCAAAAGAATAAATCTGCGCCGCCGCGGGCCCGCCAGAGACGGACCAGACGAGGGTGCATGACAGGAGTAAGAGCAATGTATTTTGGCGTTTCACGATGGAGTTTTCCGGGGATTGCGGATAGAACGGACAGCCACGCAAGCGTGGTGCTCTTCAGTCGGCCAGGACGCGTATGACCACCCAGTCGCGGTCCGCGAGATGGCGATCGATGAGCGGCGCCGTCACCTTCCAGGTCTGGGCCTTGTCCTTGATCCTGAAGCCTTGCTCAGCGCGGTCGTCGCGGCCCGGGATGACGGTTGCACCCGACTCCTTGATGGCCTCGCGGAGCGTGCGCGACGTCGTGCGCGC
>CAILVI010000103.1 GCA_903837595.1 uncultured Thiodictyon sp. | reverse complement strand
TTCATCACAATTGCGGCCACCGCACCTCGCAGTAACCCGTCGCGGCCGGGGGGCCGCTCCTACGACGGCCAGCAGTGCTGGGCACTCAGGGCCTTAATGATTAGGCAAAAAAAAGCCCGCTACCGCGGGCTTTTTTCTATTTGATCTTCCCTTCTTTATACATCACATGCGCTCGGGCGACGGGATCGAACTTCTTGATCTCCATCTTACCCGGCTGATTGCGCTTGTTCTTGGTGGTCGTGTAGAAGTGACCGGTACCGGCGCTGGAATTGAGCCGGATCTTCTCGCGTGCTGCCTTGGCCATGGACCTTTCCCCTTAAACCTGTTGACCGCGAGCACGCAGGTCACGGATGACCACATCGATACCCTGCTTGTCGATCAGACGCATCCCGCTGGCGGTGAGACGCAGACGCACCCACCGGTTCTCGCTCTCCACCCAATACCTATGATAATGCAGGTTAGGTAAGAAACGGCGATTGGTCTTGTTGTTGGCGTGCGACACACGATGGCCGCTCATTGGTCCCTTACCGGTGACCTGACATACCCGAGACATGGCAGAGATCCTAAAAGAAAAAAAATGGCCGGGACCGGCAACACCTGGGTGCCCGAAAAAGAAGCGGAAGGCTACCACGGCAGACGGGCTAGACGCAAGCCTTTGGGCTTGTGCTGTTGGACTTGTGCGCAGCCCTGAAGCATAACCCTGTTGCCGGCTGACATCGGGTGGCGCCGGTGGGCGCTGGCGTTGGCCGTTGCCGGGTGGGTTTGCGCTGACCAGGGGTGGCAACGGGACGTCCTGGCGGGTGCCGAGAGGATCTCAGGGGCGGTAGGCGCGCGTGCGACGATGGCCAGGCAAGCGTTTCCCGGCACCGGTGGTCGCTGGCGCGCCCGGGTCTGGCGCCGTACCCGGCGACGGATATTCGATACACTATTGTCCTGCGTTACGAACTTGGTCTGCGATGTGTGCCAAGAACGCGTTGGCTCGTGAATCCGAGAGGGTCGCCATGAAACGATCGTTTGGAACTTTTCTTGCGTGCTTGCTCGCTTTCTCCGCTGCGCTAGTCACCCCGATGCAGGCGCCGGCGGCGCCGGCGCAAATCCAGTGGACGCTCGACCTCAAGGGCACACCACAGGGGAACCGATTGCTTGGCGCGACCGATGGGCTGTCGGGACTCCGCGCCTCCTTGAACCAGAGCGGGGTCGGGTTGGAGTCGGCGAACGGCACGGTCCAGCTTTCCGGCGACCAAGATATGTCGCAGCTGCGCGACACGCTCTTTCGCAGCCCGGCTGCCGAGTCGCTGAATTTCCTGGGTCAGCCCACCGACCTGGTCATCAACGTGAAGTCCGCAGCCGATAACCTCACGGTACGACTCCAGTCTCGCATGACCACCGGATACATCTGGATGCTGGACGAAGGCGATTCGCGCTACCGCAAGCAGGGGGACGAGGCATGGTCCATGCGCCGGCAAGGCGTCGGGAGCCCAGGGATTCAGACGTTCAAACTCCGCGCGACCGGCGAAGGTCCGGCGACTGTCCATTTGATCTACCGCAGGCCGTTCGAGAAGGCGACCTCGGCGCCCGCCCTGATGACGATGTCGGTGACGGGGGTCGAGGCGATGGGTAATGTCGTCGATCTCACCGATCCGACCCCGGTCAAGCCTCCGGTCGCCCGCCCCTTTTCCACTAACGACAAGCCGCAGCCAAATATCCCGTCCACCAACAAGGCAGGCCGTCTGGGATATCCCGCGTCCTACGATTCCCGAACCGCCGGCATCGTGCCTGCCGTTCGCGATCAGGGCTCGTGCGGAAGCTGCTGGGCCTTCGGCACTGTGGGCATCATGGAGGTCGCCCTCGCAAGAGCGGGCACCTCGTCGGTCGACCTCTCCGAGCAGTTTCTGGTTTCATGCAATCTCGACCGTTGGAGCTGCGCCGACGGCGGGTGGAATGCGAGCAAGTACCACTACGATACGCTGGGACGCAGCCAGTCGACGATAGGGGCGGTGCTCGAATCCGCGAAGCCGTACACGGCGACTGACAGCGCCTGCACCACGGCATATGACCATCCCTACCGCGCCTCGGCGTGGCGGTTTATCACCGGGTCGGAATTCACCATGCCGACCGTCGACCAGATCAAGGACGCGATCATGACCCATGGAGCGGTAAGCTCCGCGGTCTGCGTGGATAATGGCTGGTATTCTTACAGCGGCAGCGTTTATGCCGGTTCCGGGAACGTATGCGGCGGCGGCGTTAACCACGAGATTGTGCTGGTCGGGTGGGATGACAGCACCCAGAGCTGGATATTGCGCAACAGTTGGGGTACCAATTGGGGCGAGCATGGGTACATGCGCATCCGTTACGACCAGACCGGAGCCAACTCCCGGGTCGGCCAAGGCGCAGCCTGGATCGACGTGGCGCCGGTCGGCGACGCGCACCTCCTGAACGTGACCCTCGCTGGCACCGGATCGGGATCGGTCTCGTCCGCTCCCGTCGGCATCGACTGCGGCAGCGATTGTGTCGAGAGCTACAACGCAACGACCTCCGTGACACTCAGCGCCGCGGCGAGTGGCGGCTCCACCTTCGCCGGCTGGAGCGGGGCCTGCTCGGGCACCGGCGCCTGCACGCTCGCCATGAGCGCCGACCACAGCGTCACCGCAACATTCAACGGCGTACCGAGCGGATCGCTCGCCGATGCGGTCGACAACACAAGCCTGAGCTGGACCACGGGAGGCGATGGATCCTGGGCTCGGCAGACCAGCGTTTCCCACGACGGCTCGGACGCGGCGCAGAGCGGCAACATTTCGGACTCGGGCACGACCTGGATGCAGACATCGGTCACCGGACCGAGCGCCCTGTCCTTCTACTGGAAGGTTTCGTCCGAATCCAGTTTCGACTACCTGAGGTTCTACATCGACGGCGTCGAGCAGACCGGGAGCATCAGCGGCGAGGTAGACTGGCGGCAAGTGGTCCAGAACATAGCCTCCGGCAACCATACGCTCAAGTGGGCCTATACCAAGGATGGCAGCGTCAGCCTGGGCTCGGATGCCGGCTGGGTCGATCAGGTCGTCTTCGGCACCAGCCTGCAATATACCTTGACCGTCAGCAAGGCCGGTAGCGGCTCAGGCACCGTCGCGAGCGCTCCCGCCGGCATCGACTGCGGCAACGATTGCACGCAAGACTACTCTGCGGGTACCTCCGTGACACTCACTGCCCAAGCGTCTCCGGGCTCTCAGTTCGGTGGCTGGAGCGGCGCGTGCACGGGCACCGGCACCTGCACCCTGAGCATGAGCGCGTCCCGGAGCGTCACTGCGACCTTCTCCGGAGGGGGCAGCATTCCGGTCGATTGCCAATGCTCTGGCCATTATTCGGTGGGCGACCGGGTGGTCGCGCTCGTGAATAGCCCCAGCGGGGCCAGCGGTATCTCGGCGGGCGACCACGGTACGGTCGTCTGCGGCGCATCGGGGTCGCCGCCCTTGTTGATCTCCTGGGATAACTGGCAGTCCGGCCACACCGGCAACGGGTATTGCAGTTGTCCGACCGGCGGGTTACCGGACCATTCGGGCTGGTATGCGGAGTGCGGCGAGGTCAGTCCCGCTGGGTCGGCGAGCCTGCAAGAGGCGCTCGACAACACCTCTTTGACCCTCGTCGCCGGGGGTGACGCGCAGTGGTACGGGCAAACACCCGTCTCGCACGACGGGACCGACGCTGCACAGAGCGGCGATGTCGGGGACTCGCAAAGCACTTGGATGGAGACGGCCGTTACCGGACCGACGACTCTCTCGTTCTACTGGAAGGTCTCGTCCGAGTCCACTTACGACTATCTGAGATTCTACATCGACGGGGTCGAGCAGACGGGCAGCATCAGCGGCGCTGTCGATTGGCAGCAAAAGGTCTGGACCATTCCGGCCGGCAACCACACGAGCAGGTGGGCCTACACCAAAGACGAAAGCGTCAGCAGCGGCAGCGATGCCGGCTGGGTCGACCAAGTCACTCTTGTCTCCGACACCCCGGTTTCACTGGCCGATGCAGTGGACGCCCCCGGGCTGAATTGGACGACCGGTGGCAACGCCTCGTGGTTGGGGGAGCATGTCATTTCGCACGATGGGACCGATGCGGCTCAAGGCGGCGGCATCTCGGACAATCAGACCACCTGGCTGCAAACGACCGTCAGCGGCCCCGGAACCTTGTCTTACTATTGGAAGGTCTCGTCCGAGGGCGGCTGGGACTATCTGCGGTTCTACATCGACGGGGTGGAGCAGAGCAATATCACTGGGGAAACCGCTTGGGATTCGCAGAGCTGGGGAATCGCGGCTGGGTCGCACACCCTGAAGTGGGCCTACACCAAAGACTACAGTGTCAGCCAAGGCAACGACGCGGGCTGGCTGGATCAGGTCGTGTATAGCTCGGGCAGCGGCAGCTCCTACACACTAACCGTCGTGCGTCTGGGCGCGGGGACGGGTCAGATCGCGAGCGACCCGGCCGGTATCGACTGTGGGACTGCCTGCAACATGAACCTCAGCTCCGGGACCTCGGTCACATTACGCGCAACAACCGGGGTGGGCTCGACCTTCGGTAGCTGGGGCGGCGCCTGTTCCGGGTTGGGTGGATGCACGGTCGTCATGAACACCGACAAGAGCGTGACAGCCATCTTCTCCGACACCGGTCCGAGCGAGCCGATCGCCTGCCAATGCGACAGTCGCTACTCCGTCGGCCAACAGGTCGTCGCCCTGGTCGACAACCCAGCGGGTTCCAGCGGCATCTCTGCCGGCACTCGGGGCACGGTCATTTGCGGCTCCAGCACGACTGCGGGCAAGGTGCTGGTATCCTGGGACGGCTGGCAATTCGGCCATGACGGCCAAGGGCACTGCGGCTGTCCGGTGACCACATTGCCGAGCAACTCGGGCTGGTTCATGGGCTGCAACGACATCGGCACCGGGAACGCGCTGACCGTCACACCGGTTGCTGGGGCGGGCGGGAGCGTCAGTCCCGATACCCCGCAATCGGTCAGTCCCGGGGGAACAAAGTCGTTCGTCATCACCGCCGACAGCGGCTACATCCCCCATGGAGTAGAGGGTACTTGCCCGACTGGTGGTTGGCAGGGGAACACTTGGACCACTGGGGCGATGACCCAATCGTGCATCGTCGAGTTCAGGTTCTTCTGCATTGCATGCCTGCCTTCGGGCGGCTGGCGTAAAGGTCTGCGGTAAGCATACGGCGATGTACGCAGGACCTGCCATTGCGTGTCGCTGCCCTTGCCCTCGCAGGAACCGGTCTCCGCCGCTGGCACGACCGCGGTAGCCAGGCACTGCAGGGCGACCAGCCGAGAGACCGGAAAACCCAGCCCGTCCTACTGACTCTGGGGTTGCGGATATTTCGCCAATCATGGCTTGAACGATCAGCGCCACCTCCACCCCGCCCCGGGAGCCGATCGGGCAGGCCGGCGCTCTCGCCCCCGTCACTGACCTGACCCTCGCCCACGAAGCTGGCGGCGATGCCCGGGGTGCAAAGAGATCCGCTGTGCGGCGATGAGAAAAGTCGCTGGGGCAGAGCACCGGGCGCTCGCGGCCCCCGCCCCTATGCCTTCTTGGCGGCGCGCTTGGGCTTGAGCGCGGGCAGCGACTGCGCGAGTTCGCGCAGGCTCGCCTGACCGGCCTCGTCGGCGGCACGGTAGCGGGCGATCAGGTCGGCCTCCACGGGATCGAGCGGAGCGTGGTCGTCCAGACACAGCAGCCAGGTGGGGCTGACGGTACCCAGGGCCGCGGCCAAAGCCATGGACTCCTCCAGGCCCATGCGGCGCAGCCCTTGCTCATAGTTACTGATGCGCGACTTGGAATAACAGCCGGTGCGCTCGGCCAACTCACTGAGTGACAGCTTCAGGTCGTGGCGCGCCTGACGCAGGCGGTTACCGATGCGCTGGGTCAGATCGGCGGCGGGATCGGCCTTGAGGGCGGTGTCAGTCTGCGGGGCGATGTCGGTCATGGCGGCCTCTGGTGGTGTTTACTGGGCTCGGAGGTTAGGGTATCCCAGGTCTGACACGCTTTGCATCCCCCTTGCGCGATGCGGAACACGAAAAAGGGTTATTCGGTGAATCCGTTGGCCCGCGCAGCGGACCCTAACGAGCGAGCGCCGGGAACAGATAGGCCGCACCCCGCGCGGTGCGGGTCTGACCGGCGACCGGCGGTGCACCGATGGACCAGGAGGCGCCGTCGGTCGCGACCGCGGTCCCGAACTGCTCCGCGGCCCCCGCCACGCCGGTGAGCCTGGCACCCCGCTGCCAACTCCCCTTGGCGTTGCGGTAGACCCAGGCGACTCCATGGCCCGCCAGCGCCCCGGGGGCACCAATGACCGCGGTGCTACCCCTGAGGCTGACGGCGGCACCGAACGCGTCCCCCTGGCGCCCGTCGAGCGGGCGGAAACACTCACGCGGGGACCGCGGACCACCTTGAGGCGGCAGTGTGTAGGCACAGACGGCGCCCGTGGCGGTGCGCCCGCCGTCCTCACGGGCGCGGGGCTGTCCCACCAGGAGTCGATTGCCGGACAGGGCGAGCGCGGCCCCGTAGTCCTGCCAACCGCCCGGCTCGGTGAGCTTCGCCGTCTGCGCCCAGCCGGTCGCGGTCCGCTCGAACAGGTAGACCGACCCTTGCTCCCAGGCGTTGGGATAATCGTCGCCCGGGGCGCCGATAGCCAGCCGGTTACCGTCGAGCGCGAGCGCGGCGCCGAAATGGTCCCAGGCCTCCCGGTCGGCCGCCCGCAGGATCTCCTCCCGGGGCCAGGTCTCTCCTTCGCGCCGGAACACATAGACGATGCCATAGTCGGTCATGGGCCCACCCGCGCCGCCGTCATCACCCGGGACCCCGACCGCGATCCGGTCGCCCGCCGTGGCCACCGCATACCCAAGGGGCGAGACGCTATCGCCGTTGGGTACCGAGAGCCTGGCCTGCTCCGCCCAATCCAGCCCGCGCCGCACGAAGACATAGACAGCGCCGCGCGCCGCCACCACCAGCCGATCGCCCTCCATGGCCAGGGCCATCCCGAACTGGTCGCCGGCCACGCCGTCGTGCGGGGTGAGTTGCCGCTGCGCGATCAACCCGAACGGCGTGCGCTTGAACAGATACACCGAGCCCGGCCGACCCTTGATGGCCGGCGCACCCACCGCCAGGGTCTCCCCGCTCATGGCGAGCGCCTGCCCGACCCGGTCGCCCGGGCCGGTCTCGCCCACCACGACCCGCGGACCCGGCTGCGGCGGCGGCAGGTCCGAGGCGGTCAGGGTATAGCGGAAGGTGGCGCCGTCCGCGGCCGAGCGGGGGACCGGCAGGTCGCGCTGGAACTCGGCATAGGCAACGACGTTGTCCTCCCCCTCGTAGTTGGTCCCGTAGGCCATGAGCTTGATGGCGTAGGGCAGGTCCGATTGCACGTCGTCGACCCAGAAGCTCACGCGCCGGGCATAATTGGCCGCGACGTACCTCTTATAGTGAGCGGGATTGCGATCCAGTTGCACCAGCCCGAAACAGGCGGCAGGGCCGACCTCGCGAAAGTTCGGGTGCCGGCGCAGCAGGGTGTCGGGGACGACGTCCCGGAGCGGGACCGAGGGCTGGCCGCAGACGGCCAGGTGATCGGCATCGTGGGCCTCGTCGGTGCCGATGTCCGTGGCATGCATCTCATCCTTCCAGAACATGCTGCTGATGGCGAGCGGAGCGACCATGGCGTGCGGCGACCCCTGGTACCGCGTGCGGGGATAGAAGCGCAGCGTCGTCTGGGCACGGGTGCTGAGATCCGGGGTCACGACCATCTGAAAACAGGCGGTATAGGGGGCGTTCTCGATCACCCCCAGCAGCGCCAACCGGGCATAGGGGAGCGCCCGGACATAGACCTGGGTGACACGCGGCTTGGACTCGACGAACCCGATGTTGTAACCGGTCAAACGCAGGCTGCTCCCGAACACGGTATCGAGCCCCGTCAACCGCACATAGGCACTGGGTCCCAGATAGCCGATCTGGGGCCAACTGCCGGACCGACCGAAGGCCGCGCCGAACTCCAGACCTGCGATGATCCGCGCCGCGGCCGGAATCGTCCGCGGCAAGGGGGGGGTAACGCCCGAGACCCAATATTTGTAGTCGGACTCGTGATACTCCCAGTGCAGGTACTTGCGCCCCAGGTCGGGGGCATACCACACATCGAGCGGCAGCTTGTGGACGTTGCCGCGCGGCCGGGGCGTCACCCACAGGACGCTGTCGTGGTAGAGCCACCCGTTGGTCTGGATCTTATTGTATTCCTCGTAGACCAGACCGGACCCCTCCTTGGCCCCCGAGATGGGTGGATCGAACTCCGGCAAGGGCGGCGGTACCGCCTCCACATTGCGCTCATGCGAGCGCTCATACGCGGTTTGACAGACCCCGGCGAAGTCGCCGTCGAGCTCCGGAAACTGACTCGACGCGACGCTCGACCTGAAGCCAGACCCAAAACCTAATCCGAAGCCTGACCCGAGGCCTGACCCGAAGCCTGACTGGGCACCCAACACGAGTACCGGGACGGCGGCGAGCATGATGCGATACGGGGACACGCGAACCTCCTTATGACCCTGATGTCGTGCTGTCTCGCATTCACACTCGCCGAGACGGTCGCGGCCGGCCGTCGCGTTGACGGCTGGCCCGGGCGGATCATAACGCCAATTCGATCCCCGACACCAACACCCCCGGCAAGAGTGCACTCTCGGTGCTGCGCCCCTCATAGGTCCCAGCGTCCATCAGCAGTTCCCGCTCGTAGGTCAAGCCCTCCAGGCGGTCGCCGAGCAGGTAGTAAAGGCTGTCATCGAAGCGCATGACCTTGACCGGGGCGGCAATCACCCCTTGCTCCACCCACCAGGTGCCAAAGCGGGTCATGCCGGTGACGCGGCAGTCGTTGGGGTCCGACCAGTTGCAGTACCAGAGGTTGCCGATCCACAAGCCGGTGTCGAGCCGGGCCAGGACCTCGGCCGCCGGCAACTCGCCCGGATCGAGCCCCACCGACTCCGGCGACCCACCCGCGGCATTCACCGGCTCACCGTATTCCTTGGCGTCCCGGGCATCGACCAGGCAGCGGCCGAAACGCCCAGCCTCGATCAGCGTGACCCGATCCGGCTTGATGAAGCCATCGCCGGTGAAACCGGCGGCCAGCCCCCGGTCCTGCTCCTCGCGGATGGTCACCCGCGGGTCGAATACGCGCTCGCCCAGGACCAGCTTGAGCAAGGGGGTCTGACGGGTACGGTGACTCTTCAGATCGAACCCGCCCCAGGCCAGCATATTCATCAACTCAGCCACCGCGGACGGGGCCAGATAGGCCCGATAAGAACCCGGTGCGATGACCCGCGCGGGCCGCGCCATCACCTCCAGTCCCTGGCGCAACTCATCGAGTTTGCGCGCCAGGACGGCAGACTCCCAATTGAGCCCGCTATAACTTGCCTTCACCGCCTTGTCCGCCTCCAGATAGCCACTGAAGTCCAGGTTGAAGCTGCGGCTACGGTGCCAATGACGGTGGCCGATGGAGCTGGCCAGGCCCTCGGCGATCTCACCGCTCGCCCAGATGCCGACGAGATCCAGGCCGGTGGCGGCGCTGATGAGCTCGGACACCGCGGCGCGCGCGTCCGGCGGGTCCTCACCCACCAGCCGCTCGCTGGTGGATGCCTCCAGGCAATAGTTGAGATAGGGGTCCTCCGGCACATGGACGATGCGCTCGCGCAACCTGCCGAGCAGCTGCCGGGCGCGGGCCAGGTCGGCCTCCGGGTCGCCGCTGAGATCGCAGGACGCCTCCGCCTGGCGTTCACCGTCGATCAGGTTGAGCCCCAGCGCGGCGGCGCGCACCGCGCCGGCCTGCCGGATACGGTTGTGATTGAGTCGCACGAAGTCGGATGACTCGCCCCCCAGGCTACAGAACAGATGCTCATCGCCGGTGAGTTGTTCGAAGAGCCGCGCGGCGAGTCCGTAGAAGGCATCCTGATTCATTCCGCGCCCCCAAAGACCGCCACGTCACGGAACAGGCCGGGCGGGGTGGCGTGCCCCACATAGACCGATTGATTGGGCTCGCCCTTACCGCAGTTCTGCACCCCGCGCACCTCCAGGGTCGCCGGTCCGCCGACCCCGTCGAGGCTGCGCCAGAAATCCGCCGAGAGCCCGCGGTAACCCGGGTTGCGCACCAGCCCCGCGAGCGTCCCGTCCACGATCAGCCGCCCCAACTCGCAGCCGAACTGGAACTTGTTGCGGCTGTCGTCGATCGACCAGGAGCGGTTGGTGTCCATCAATACGCCCCGCTCCACCCGCGCGATCAGGTCGTCCAGACTCCCCTCCCCCGGCTCCAGGTTCAGATTGGCCATGCGGTCGATGGGCGGGCGGTCCCAGCCACAGGCGCGGGCGTTGGCCGTCCCGGTGAGACCGCTGCGGGCCTGCGACAGGCGCCCGCCCAGCGGCCGCTCCAGCAGTCCGTTGCGGATCAGGTACTCGCGCCGCATGGGGGTGCCATCGTCGTCCGCCGCGCCGCTCACCAACTCACCGGGGACGTCGGGGTCAAAGGTGACGTTGAGGTGCTGCGAGCCATAGCGATAGTTACCGAACATCTCTGGGGTCACGAAGCTGGTACCGGCATAGTTGCGCTCATCGCCCAGGATGCGGTCCAGCTCCAGTGGGTGGCCGATGCTCTCGTGGATCTGCAAGACCATCTGCCCGGGGGTCAGGATCAGGTCACGGGTGTCGGACGGGCACTCGGGAGCAGTGAGCAACGCGATGGCCTCCTCAGCGACCCGCCGCGCATCCGCCAGCAGGCCGACCGCGGCGATGCGCTCCAGCCCACCCTGCTGCGCCCAGTCCGCCCCGCCGCCGTGGCGGTGCTGGGTCTGGCTGCCGGCGTTGGCGACTGCCGCCAGCCCCGGGCTCACATAGTCCCAGACCTGGGCGACCCGCCCGCCGGCACTCGTCACCAGCAGCTGCCGGACCTGATGCCAGGCGAGCCAGGCGGACCAGTCGACGATGCGCTCGTCGATGGCCAGTGCCTCATTGGCGTCCTGGAGCAGATCGAGCTTGTCGGTGAGGCCCATCGATTCCCAGGGTTCCAGGACCGGGGCGCGAAACTGCGCCCGCAGGTCGCTGCGCGGATAGATGGCCGCGTCGAAGAGCCCCAGGAGGGCGTGGGCCGCCGCCCACCCCAGCGCCTGATCGGCCGCCGCCCGCAGGCCGGTCGCACTCAGGTCGCTGGTCGCGCCGTAGCCGACCCCGCCCCCAGCCACCACCGTGATCATGGCCCCCAGGGACTCACCCAGTGCGCTGGGCTCCACCACGCCCTGGCGGACCTCCAGGTGGTCGGACGACTCGGCGACCAGGCGCAGGGTCCAATAGTCGCAGGCGGGGGCCAGGGCGGCGAAGCGGGTGGCGATCTGTTCCAGTAGTTCCATCGGGCGGGGTCCAGTGTAGGAGAGTGACGCGGGAATCTGGGCCGCACCGGGGGCGATGTCAACCGTGCCAGCCCGCCTACGACCTCTTGCGTCAGGTCGCGACGGCTATTGACGAGCCCCCCCGGGCGACGTCGCGACGGTCGATCGGACATTGGCCTGTCAAGATGACATCAATCGCTGTCGCTAACAGTAAAAGATGCTATGATTCGGTCAGCTGTCACTGATATCGAAGCGTCACATCCCATGTCCATCTTCAACACGAATTGGCGCGGAACCGGTGCGGAGCTCGCAGAGAAGGCCGCCGCCCACTTCCTGTCCCTCGGCCTCGACGAGCCCAAGCTCAACGAACGTCTGGTGCGCTTCTACGTCCAGAAGCGTGTCCTGAGCCCCCCGGAGCGGGAGTCGGGGGAAACCGGTGGCTTCGGCTACCGCCAACTCTTGGAGCTGATAGTGGTACGCGAACTGGCACGAGACCACTGGCCGCTGGAGAAGATCGCCGACTTGATCCGCAGCGCGGACGAGCAGGCCCTGCTCGATCTGATCGACAACCCGCAGCCTAGTGCCACTGGCTTGATCCGCACGGTCATGAGCCAGGCGTTCCCCGAGACCCGCCGCCTGGTCCTGGCCGTCAACGACGACCCGCAGGCGGATCTGCGCCTCTACGAATGGCTGGCCGCCCGTGGTGCCCCGGTGCTGCGAGCCTACTCGACCGCCCATGCCCTGGCCCTGCTGGATCGCGTACGGGTCCATGTGGTCATTTCGGACCTGGCCCGGGCGGAGGGCGAGGTGCTGAACAAGCGCGCCGGCATGGAGCTTGCCCGCAAAATTCGCGACCGGGGCTCCGACGTGCCCATGGTCATCTACACCAGGAAGAAGGCCGCTCAGGTCCGCGAACTGGCCACAGAAGCAGGTGCCAACTATGTCACCGAGGGTCCGGACGACCTGCGCGACTGGCTGGAAAAGATCGGGATCTGAGTGCGCATCCGCCAGGGCAAGGCCCTCAAGGACTTCACCGGGCAGCCGCTCACTCTCTGACAGTGAAAGCTGTCAGTTACGCTACCCATAAGCGAAACAACCGCCGGCAGGAGAGCCGACCCGTGACACATCTCACCAGTGAGACCCATCCCCTGCGGATCGACGCCGTCGCGACCCCCGGCGGCGGAGTGATCGGTATGACCTTCTGTCCCGGCAAGAAACAGGCGGATTCGCACACCGGACACTGGTTCCGCGACCTGGCGAAAGATCTCAAGGTCATCGCCGACTGGGGGGCGACGGCCGTCGTGACCCTGATGGAGCCGGAGGAGCTCCAGCGGGTAGAGGTGCCTCACATCGGTGAGGCCGTGGAGGTCCTCGGGCTCGACTGGTATCACCTGCCGGTCCGGGATGTGCAGCCACCCGGGCAACGCTTCGAGAACCGCTGGGTCCTTTACGGTCTGCGCCTGCGCCGCCTGCTGCGCGGAGGGGGAAAGGTACTACTCCACTGCCGCGGCGGTCTGGGCCGCACTGGCACCGTCGCCGCCCGTCTATTGGTTGAGTTGGGCATGCCACCGACCGAGGCCATCGCGGCTGTGCGCACCGCACGGCCCGGGACCATCGAGACCGCCGCGCAGAAGGCTCATGTCCTGGCTACAACCGTGCCCGTTCTGGACGAGGCTCTTGTCGATCGCGCTCTGGGCTGCCTGCTGGGCGGGGCGCTCGGCGACGGTTTCGGCTATGCGGTGGAGTTCGATAGCCTGAAGACGATTCGCCAGCGCTTCGGCGCCGCTGGTCTGCGGACCCCGGCCTACCAGGACGGGTACCTGCGTGTCAGTGACGACACGCAGATGACCCTCTTCACCCTGGAGGCCATGACTCGCACCTCCCGCAATGGGTCGGACGAGCAACTGGTCGACAACCTACGCCATGCCTATGCCGATTGGCTCCAGACCCAGGGTGCTCAGCGGCCCGGTTACTTGGTGCAGGGGACCCTCGCCAAGCGTACCGCCCTGCGTCATCGCCGGGCCCCCGGCAATACCTGTCTTTCCGCGTTGCAGAACGGTGCGTGGGGAAGTCCAGTCCGTCCTATCAACCAGTCCAAGGGCTGCGGGGCCGTTATGCGGGTCGCCCCGCTTGGCTGGTTCCGGAGGTCGGCCCCATACACGACCTTCCACCTAGGCGCACGGGCGGGCGCCCTGACCCATGGCCATCCGGACGGTTGGGCTAGCGCCGGAATGCTGGCGGTCCTGATCGGCGCCTTGTTCGAAGGGCACAGTTTTTCACACGCGCTGGAGCAGGCCAAGGCGGTCACGGCGCAGGCGCTGAGCAAGCACCAAGTGAACGCCGAGCTCCTTGCCGTTGTGACGCGTGCCCAAACCCGGGCCAAACGGCTGCGTTCGGACCCCACCCGAGCGCTCGCCGAGATCGGCCAGGGTTGGGTGGGCGAGGAGGCCCTGGCGGTAGCCACCTATGCCGTACTCACCGCCGACAGCTTTGAGGACGCGATCCAGCGTGCTACCAATCACGATGGTGACAGCGACTCCACTGGCTCGATTGCCGGTCAGATCTGGGGCGCCTGGAAGGGCGTGGACGCCCTACCCATGGCCTGGGTCCGGCGCCTGGACGTGCTGGCGGAGTGTCTGCACGGCGTTGGCCAACTGGCCCAACAGGGCCATCGCGCCGCACCGACCAGCGTGATGCGTGCCGTCACGCTGCCCCCGCCGGAGGTCCAGACCTGCCTGGATATCCTGGAGATGGTGCATCTGCTGCATCGCCGCGGCTACCAGCGCCTGCGGATCGCCCCGGGGCTGGCCCCATCGGGTTGTTGCTGGCGGGTTGCAGTCGCCCCGAGCGATAACTTTCTGGCGACCAACGGCGCTTTGCTGCGGGAGTTCGAGCAGGCGGCCCATCACACCACTGGCAATGGGCCACGCCCGTTCGACTGGCGGGATGCGCAGGGCAAAGGACCCAGGGGACTAGCAGACCTGTTCCTAGCCCGCTTCCCGGAGCTTGCCCACCGTGGACGCGGGACGGACTGGGCCTATGCGGGTTGGTATCTGGAGGTGCTGGGTCTGGCCGCCCGTGGGCTGTTCCCCATCGCCTATGGTGATTGGTATGAGGAGCCGGACCCGCGCTACCTGCTCTTGACCGGTCCCGGGGCCAGCACCGGCGCAGGCTTGCTGGCCCCACCGCCGGTCCCCGCGGCAGCCGAGGCCGAGGTCCCAATGGACCCTGACGCCCCTGAAGCAAATGGGTTCTGCTCCCTGTCGCCGGCGACTTGGGGCGCGGAGCGCCCGACACAGGCGTGACACCGCTCGAGAGATCGGGGCCTTACCGTAATAGTCAGACCGGGACCCGGTGGGAGCGGCTTCAGCCGCGACGCGACCTCGCAAGCGACCGTGGACTCGTCGCGGCTGAAGCCGCTCCCACGGGGAATGATCCCCTGTACGTCTGCGTCCCCCTGGCAAACCTCTTCTGCTGGCCTTGCTGGTAATGGCTTGGCTTTACGTGCGGCGGCGAACGGATACGCGGGCCTCAGAGTGCCATGCTGCGTCTCCCGAAACACCGTACCTCAGAGGTAATGACGATGTATTCAACGACCAAACGCCTAACGCTAACGGCCTCCGCCCTGTCACTTGGGCTATTGCTCGCCGGCGCGCCCGCGATGGCAGCGGATGCCCCAGCGGCCACCTCTCCTCAGTGGACGAAGGAGCAAGTGCAACAGAAGGTGAGCGATCTGTGGACACGGTTGGGCCTGACCCCAGAGCAACGCCAGCAATACACGGAGCAAATGCAGCAGTGGTTGCAGGCGAACTGGCGGCCGGAGCAACGCCAACAATACTGGGAGGAAATCCAACTGAAGGCGGAAGAGCTGTGGACGAAATGGGGCCTGACCCCGGACCAACGCCAACAATACACGGCGAAAATGCAAGGGTGGTGGAACGACCTGGGGGCGATGATCAACCCGCCCGTCGCAGCGACGGCACCCACGGTGAAAGCGGCTCCCGCGGTGGTAGCGGTGCCAGCGGTGCCAGCGATGGCAACCGTGGCAGTGGTTGCTCCAGCGACAACCCCGCCGAGCGTTCCCGCCCCAACCGCCACCGCCCCTTCCGCGACGAGCGAGAAGGTGCAGTTCGCGTCTCCGTGGTTTATCTGGAGCCTGACCCCGGAACAACGCCAACAATACTGGGCGTCCAAGCAATAGGGACGGTAGACGATGGTGAACCCGCATGCTGAGGCGCCGCCGCCGGCTCGCGGACAGTGAAACCGCCAGCCCTGGGGCATGGCCCAGCAGACTGCGGATGTAGACTCCGAACCACTACTCGGGGTTACTCGCTCACGCGATGGCGGTCAGGCCATCAAGGCGATAGCAAGTCGCCTTGGTGGCCCTCACCATGACCGCGCCATCCGGACGACGCGGTGGGCCTTGATCGTCGTTCCGGCCACCCCGCGGCGGGAATCCAAGGCAGCCTTGGTCCTGTCCATCCAAGGCTTCCGCTTTGGACTCCAGATTTCTTCGCGGCAAGCCCCCAACCTAGGGGTTATCCATGGCCTAAACTCGGGGCCGGAATGACGGTTGTCAGCAATAGGGGGTAAATCCCGTGTCAGTCATCATCGAAGAGGCCATCCGCGGATGGATGGCGGCCAACCGAGGGCTGCGCGAGCAGGTCACAGGTCTTGGTGTCGAACGTTTTTTTGCAACCCTGGGCGACAGCGAACCGGCCGACCAGGCGCAACTCGGGCGGGCCGTCGCCGCCGCGCGGGATGCGGTGTTCACCGCGCTCACCGCGGAGACGGTATTCGATCAGCTGCCCTCCCCGCCCTTGGAGGCTGGCGCCCGCGAGGCGCTGCGCAGCCGCTGGTATGGTCTTAGCCCCACCTGGGTGTTGCCCGGCCCCCCGACCACGGAGCGTTCGCTCTCCGCGCAACGCCTCGCCATCGCCGCGGGCGGCGGGAGCCTGTTAGGGATGCTGGTCTTCGGGACCTTGTTCAACCTCAGCCTGGATCTCCGCGCCGTCGGGATGCTGATCGGCGCGCCGGCCGGTGCCGCGGGGGCGATGTATGCCGTCGGCCGGCTGGCAGAGAGCAAGGCACTGCGGGTCGCCCTGACAACGCTGCTGGGCCTGGCCGGCACCCTGGATCTCGCGCGCGTCGCCACCCTGGGGGCCGTTGGTCTCTGGGGCCGGCTGGCGGGCTTCGGGCTGCTGCGGCGCATCATGCTCTACCCGGGGGTAGTCGCCCTGCTGGCCTTCACCCGGGGCAGCAGCCAATACGACCGCGGTGCCTACCGGGAGTCGATCCGGGACCTGATCCGGCAGTGGGTCGATTGCTCGGCACTGCTGCTGTGCAGCCTGGCCAGCGCGCCGGTGGCGCCGCCGCGCAGCCCGGTGCTGGACCCGGATCTCGCCCGCGCCATCCACGACCTGCATCGGGCCGACTTGCCGGCGCTGCCGACCGCCGCCGAGGCCTTGTTGCTGGAGGCCCGCCGCCTGGGGTTGTCGGGACTGAGCGACCCGGCCCGCTTCACGGCCGAGGAGCGCGCCGAACGTCGCCGGCTACGCTGGGGTCCGGAGCTGGCCGAGCACTATCGCCCCTTCGGCCTGATCGAGGAGGGCGACACCGTCATCATCGAGGACGAGCCGGTGATCCAGAACCACACCGTATTGGAGAAGGGCCTTGTACGAAAACAACGTTCCTAACGCACTGCGGATCGCAACGCCACTGGTCCGACCGACGTTGGCGATCGATTTCGGCACCTCCAACACCTATGTGACCAAGTGCGCGGGGGACCGCGAGGAACCGGTCGGGGTGGACTTCGGCGACGGCCGCGACGGGCTGGCCACCGCCATCCTCTACCGCGACGGCAAGGCGCCACTGATCGGCTACCAGGCACTGGAGGAGTTCGGTGACGGGGCCGCCGACCATCCGGACTATTGCATCCGCGCCCAGTTCAAGCCGGATCTTGCCACCAGCGAGGAGGCGCGCCGCAACACCCGCGACTTTCTGGCCGGCCTGCTGGAGGTTGCGCGGCGCCAGCACAAGGATATCGACCCCTTGCAGCGCCAGGTGATCTTCGGCGCACCGAGTGAGGCGTCAGAGGAATACCGGGCGGTCCTGTGCACGGCCGCCCGGGACGCGGGCTTCGGTGAGGTGCGCACGATCGACGAGCCCAAGGGGGCGATTTATTTTCACCTCCAACGCAAGGACATCACACCGGCCGAAGCGCTCAAAGGGGCACTTGTCGTCGACTTCGGCGGCGGCACCTGCGATTTCGCGCTCTTGGTGCGGGGTGAGGTCATGCACTCCTGGGGCGACATGCACCTGGGCGGGCGCCTGTTCGATGACCTGTTCTACCAATGGTTCATTGAGCAGAACCCGGATGCCGTGGCCGCTATGCAGCGCGAGCGGGCGGAATTCTTCGTGCTGGCGGTGCGCTGCCGCGAGGCGAAGGAAAAATTCTCGCTCGCCATGGCGCTGGACCAGGCCCAGGTCTTCCGCAAGTCCATCGGTGAGTTCGGACGCATCAGCGATCTGACCTGGGAGGCGTTCATGGCACGAGCGCGCCACTACCGGCCGTCGCGGACCTTCGCCGACTATCTCCAGGCGATGAACCCCGCCGCCTATGGGCACCTGCAGACCGCTGGCCAAGGGGTCGACCTGCTCGACTGGTTTCGCCAGACGCTGCGCCAGGGACTGGCGCACGAACGGGTACGGCTGCACGAGCCGGCCTGCGTCATCCTGACCGGCGGCAGCAGCGCCTGGCCCTTCGTCGCCGCCATCATCGAAGAGGAACTGGCGCACTTCACCCAGGCCCCGCGACTCGTACACAGCGACCGACCCTATGTCACCGTCTCCCAAGGGCTCGCCATACTCCCGGCACTCCAGGTCCGGCTCGCAGAGACCCAAACCGGGCTGCGCACGGAACTGCCGGGCTTCATCACCGAGCGCATCGACCCGTTGCTGAAACGGCGCCTCGACGAGGTAGCCGAGCGGATCGCCGAGCGGGTGGCGGTGGGGCTCTTCGACGAGGGGATCGCGCCCATCCTGCACCGTTTTCGCCGCGAGGGCGGCTCGGTGGCGGCGCTCAAGGAACAGATCGTGGCGCAGGCCGGCACCTTCAAACCCCAGATCGAGTCGATCGTCACGACCCAGATCGCCAAGGTACTCGCCGGGGTGGCCGTCGACACCACTGAGCTGATGCGCGACTGGTACCGCCGCCATCGGCTCACCTTCGACCGGGGACTCACCCACGAGGGCCAGCCAGTGACGACGGGCACGAGCTTAAGCATGGCCGACCCCAACATCTATGCCGAGATCGAGGGTGTCGTCTTTGCCCTGTCCGCCACCATCATCACGGTGCTCACGGCGGTCTTGAGCGGCGGGGCCGGCACCGCGCTCATCATGGCCGGTCACATGGGCCTGCTGATCGGCGCACTGATCGGCGTGGTCGCCGGGTTACTGATCGCCCGTTACGGCATGGACGAGGCCAAGCGCCTGGCGGAGGCCTGGGACGGCACCCCCCGCTGGCTCATCGCCCGCGCACTCACCGACGGGAAGATCGCCAGCCTGCGCGACGACATCAAAGCGCAGGTGGCAGAGAAGGTGAAGGCACAGGCCGACAGCGCCCGGGAGGGATTAGAAGGGCAGATCCGGCGCCAGGTGGAACAGGAGATCGAGAACATTTCGGCCATCAGTCATTTTCTATAGCCGGTCCCAGGGCCGCCGACCGGTCCTGTCGGCGCCGCCCTGGTAAACTGTTCCTCAGCGTCCATCGTGCGGGTGAGGAAGCGGTGTCATGAGTCACTTCCGGCGTGTTCTTCTCTTGGTGTTCCTGGTCATGCTCGCCGCTTGCCGGGGTCAACAAACCGTCGTTGCGCCGTCGGTTTATCTGCTCAACCAGGGCGCCTGGACGCCGGTGCTGGTGCTGAATTTTGACCAGGAAGTCGCACCGCTGGATGAACTGGGCAAGCCACCCGGCCATCTCCCGCAGTTATCGCCCCCGGCGGCGGGCCAATGGACCTGGCAGGACCCCTCGCGCCTGGTCTTCACCCCCAAAGAGACAACCTTCCGGCCGGGGACGCGATTGACCGTTTCGTTGCAGGCCCTGGCGCTACGCGAGGGGTATCGCCCCGAGCGCTCAGCCCTGAGCTACGAAACCCCGGCGTTGAAGATTGTCCGCCGGCAATGCCGCTGGCAGGATATTTTGCAGGCGCCGATGCGCCGGCAGTTCGAGGCCGTGGTCGATTTCAACTATCCAGTCGACCGGCCCGCCGTCACCGGCACACTCGGCGACAACCCCTTGCCCGACCTGGCCAGCGGGTTTGGTTCCCACCTCATCATCCATTCCACCGCCTTGCTGCGCCCAGCCCAGGATATGACCCTGAGCTTCCAGGTCACCCCCGGCCTGGTGCGGCTGCTGGATCGGGACAAGAACGGCACCTGGACGGCGGGCGCGGCGGCCACGCTGGCAACCGGCGCCGACTGTCGGCTTCCCGTGCTGCGCAGCGCCTGGAATACGATCGAGGACCAGCCGGCGAAACCGCCCACTGTGACCGGGCTGCGGGTGCAATTGCACGACGGCACACTGCAAGCCCGCTTGGACGGCCGTGATCTGAAGGAATCGGCGAAGAAGACAGCGGCGGGCGCAGAGGCGAAGAACGGTGTGACGATCACCCCCGCCATCGCCGGCCGCTGGGTTTACGGCGATACGGCGGCGGGCCCGGATCTGATTTTCACACCCACCGATCCCACCGCCTTGAAGCCCGGCACCGATTACCAGATTGCCGTCGCGGCGGCCGCCTTCCCGGGACTGGTCTTCGCGCAAGCCGAGGTCATCGCGACAGTACAAACCCCGCCGATGTCCGGGTCTGTGACCAACCTTCAGTTATACAGCGATCCCGCCGATCCCAAGATCAAGCGCGTCACTGCCACCTTGACGTTCAGCTATCCCCCGCAGAAAGACCGCCTCGCGGCCAACACCGCGGTGCGGCTGCGCGTGGAACCGGCCAAGTCTTTCAACGATCCCCGCGTGCGCTCGCTGCCGTTCGAGTTGTCCTATGACGAGAAAAATCCCAGGCTCGCCTATTTGAAAACCGCTCCCATCACCATCCCGGATGAACCCGGGGAGGTGTCTATCGGTGTGGGGCCGGGATTGATTTCCAGCGTGGGAGGCAACCCTTCGGGCAGTGCGTTCAGCAACTACCTGGCCATCCCCAGCGCCCAAGATTTCCTGAGATTCAGCGCCGCCGATACCCAGAGCCTCATCAAGAACGACGGTGACATCGATCGGCTGTTGATCCTGCAAACCACCTCGCCATTGCAAGACCCGCACGCCTTGCCCAAGGCCGTGGAGGCTTGGTTATTGCCCGATTGCCATGAAGAAAACCTTGCCCGTCCGCCGCTGTGCGACGACAAGGGCATCGGCGAATGGGAAAGCCCCGAGCAGGTGGATGAGGACACGCTCGCGCTGTCCACTGCGGTCCCCTTGAGTTGGCGCGATCCCAACCAAGAGGACAAGAGGCTGCATTACCTGGTTTTTCAGGCACCGGAAAAACGCCAGGTGTTCGTCAAGGTCAACCATGGCATCGCGAGCACGGACGGCTTCACACTGGCGCAAGACGCCCGTTTTCTGTTCAGCCTGGGAGACAACCAAAGAGAGTTGAAGATTCTCCACGACGGCGCCTTACTCAGCCTGAGCGGTTCCAAGAAGCTGGGCGTGGCGGTGCGCGGCGTGGATCGGGTACAGGTCGTGCTGCAACGGGTGCTGCCGCACAATATGCATCACCTGGCCCAGTTTACCCGGGGCGACTTCCAACGACCGTCATTCAAACTGCCGATCGGGCATTTCGCCGAGACGTTCACCTACGAGGAGGCGCTGCCGGCCGGCAACGAAATGCAGCGACAGTATTTCGCCGTCGATTTCGCCCGCTTCGCGAAGAAGGAAGGCTATCCGCCGCGCGGGTTGTTCCTGTTGTCGGTGGCGGAGCAAAAGAAGCAGCCGGAAACCGCGGCCGAGCCTTGCGTCGCCCCGGAGGCCGACGCGCAGGACAATCCCGAGGTCACCGAAGAAACAGGACAGGCAGCCCAAACGGACTGCGCAGCAGCGACCGCGCCGGATGAAGCGGCCGACGCCGGGGATGGCAGTGACCAGGCAGACTCGGCCGGTATCAAAGACCAGCGCCTGGTATTGCTGACCGATCTGGGTTTGCTGGTGAAAACGGCCGCCGACGGCCATCAAGACCTCTTCGTGATGTCGTTGCGCAGCGGCCAGCCGGTCGCCGGGGCGCAAGTCTCCTTGCTGGGTATGAACGGCATCCCGCTGGCCTCCGCCAAGACCGATACACAAGGTCGGGCCGTCTTCCCCTCGGTCGCCGGCCTGAAGAATGAAAAGACACCCTCGGTTTATCTGGCCGAAAAGGACGGAGACCTGTCGTTTCTACCCTATGCACGGGACAAGCGGTTGCTGGATGTGTCGCGTTTTGACATCGACGGGCTGCGCGACGCACCAGACTCACTGCACGCCTTCCTGTTTTCGGATCGCGGTATCTATCGGCCCGGCGACACCGCCCATATCGGCCTGATCCTGCGCAAGCGCGACTGGTCCGCGCTGCCTGCCGGACTGCCCCTCCAAGCCGTCATCACCGACCCGCAAGACCAAGAGCTCTGGCGGCAGACGATCGCCTTCGGCGAGGCCGGTTTTGAGGAACTGACCTGGACCAGTCCCGCCGCCGGCAAGACCGGGACCTATCGCGTCGAGTTGTTGCTTGCCGACCCGGCGAAGCACGCCCAGCAGGAAACCGAGCCGAAGCCCCTGGGCCACACCCTGCTGAGGGTCGAAGAATTCCAGCCGGATCGTTTGCAGGTCAAGACCGAGATCCTGGGAGCACCCGGCACGGGCTGGATCACGCCTGACGGGGCCAAGGCACAGGTCACCGTGCGCAATCTGTTCGGCACCGCGGCGGCGGGCAACCCGGCCAAGCTGGAAATGACCGTGCGGCCCTGGTCGGGGCAGGTACCGGGATTTCCCGACTACCGCTTCCGGGGCGGCCTGCAAACCAGGCTTGCGCAGGCACCCGAAGAACTGGGCGAGGTCAACACCGACGCGCAAGGCGTGGCGAGCTTCGACCTGCCGCTGATCGCCATTGACGAGCCGATTTTTGAAATCACCCTCGCTGGCGAGGGCTTTGAGAAGGGCACCGGGCGTTCGGTGGTGGCTGTCGCCTCCGCCCTGGTCTCCAAGCAGGTCTTCCTGCTCGGCCAGTCCGCCGACGGCCCGCTGGACTATATCGCAAAAGACAGCCCGCGCCGCCTGACGCTATTGGCCGTGGGGCCGGATTTCAAACCCAGAGACACCGAGACCGTCACGGCGCAGGTCTTCGAGCAGCGCTATTTGTCCACCCTGGTCAAGCGCGAGGACGGGTTGTACGCCTACCAATCGGTCCAACGCGACGAGCCGCGCGACACCTTACAACTGGTGTTGGCGAGTGGTAAGACGGACTTCGCGCTGCCCACCGACAACCCTGGCCGCTTTTACGTCGTGTTCAAGGATGTGCACGGCGAGGAGTTGAATCGCGTGGCCTATTCGGTGGCGGGGGACGGCAATGTGTCACGCGATATCGAACGTAACGCCGAGTTGAACCTGACCCTGAACAAGACGGAATATCGCCCGGGCGAGGACATCGAACTGCAAATCGTCGCACCCTACGAGGGGGCCGGTTTGATGACCATCGAGCAGGACGGCGTGATTGCCAGCCAGTGGTTCAAGACCGCCGGCACCTCCTCGACCCATCGCATCACCCTGCCCAGCGGCGTCAGCGGCAACGGCTATCTGTCGGTGGCCTTCGTACGCTCCTTGGATTCGCGTGAGATCTACATGAGCCCGCTCAGCGCCGCGGTGGTGCCGTTCGCCATTTCCCGCCAGGCCTTCGTCAATGACATTGACTTGAACGTGCCGGAAACCGTGCGCCCCGGCAGCAATCTGGAGGTGCGTTATACCGTCAAGGACGCGACCAAGGTCGTGCTCTACGCGGTCGACGAAGGCATCTTGCAATTCGCCCATTACCGCAATCCCGCGCCACTGGATTTTTTCTTCCGCAAACGCGCCTTGCAGACCAGGACCCACCAGATTCTCGATCTGATCCTGCCCGATTACGCCCTGGTGCAACAGCGCTCAAGCCCCGGCGGAGACGAGGACGCCGAGACCTTCGGCAAGTACAAGAACCCCTTCGCCCGCAAGCACAAGCCGCCGCTGGCGTTCTGGTCGGGTATCCTGGACGCCGCGCCGGGCGAGCACGTCGTCTCGGTGCCGGTGCCGGACTATTTCAACGGCAGCATCCGCGTGCTGGCCGTGGCCGTCAACGCAGGCCGGCTGGCCGTGCCGGTCAGTCGCAGCGTCGCCAGCAACCCCTATGTGATCCAGCCCCAACAGCCCTTGGTGGTGGCACCGGGGGATGAATTCGAGATGGGGGTGTTGGTCGCCAATAATTCCGGCGCGGCCGGCGAACAAGCGCTGGCGGTGTCAGTAACGGCGGGCGAGGCATTGGAACTACGCTCACCCAATCCGCAAACACTCACACTCGGCCCGGGCCAAGACGGCACGGTGCGCTTCTCCGCCAGGGCAAGGGAACAGCTGGGGCCGGTGGCCGTGCACTACCAGGTCACAGGCGCCGCAGATGCGACCGCCTACAGCGAGGAGCTGAGCATCCGCCCATCCCAGCCGTTAATGACCACGCTGCAAAATGGCGTGTTGCACATCACCGACCAGCAGGCCGGCAAGACGGCTCGGCTCGCGCTGCAGCGCACCGTCTACGACGAACAGCGCTACGCCGAGTTCTCAGTGGCGATGACCCCGGTGGCCTATTTGCGCGGCATGGTCGAATACCTGAAGAACTACCCCTACGGCTGTACCGAGCAACTGGTCAGCCAAGCCTTCCCGGCGATCGTGTTGGGCAGCAACGTCGAACTCGGCTTGTCGACGCAGGACGCGGATCGACTGTTCAACCGTACGCTACAGACCCTGCAAACCCGTTTGAAACAGGACGGCAGTTTTGGCATCTGGTCGGTCGGCAGCCCAACCGAGCCGTTTTATTCGATGTACGCCACCCATCTGTTGCTGGAGGCCCGCGAGCGCGGCCGCAAGTCATCGGATGCGATGTTCAAGCGGGCCGTCGGCTATGCCGACCAATACACCCAGCAACGGCATTACACCTGGCATGAACACCAAGCCCAAGCCTATGCCCTGTACCTGCTGGCCCGTAACGGCCAGAACGTCGCCGACCGGCTCAGGGCGTTCGAGGCCGAATTGGCGCGGCAATGGGGAGACGGCGGAACCTCGGCCAATTGGGTGCGCCTCTTCCTCGGCGCCGCCTACCAGATCCATCATTTGGACGCCGATGCCGATCGCTATTTCGGGGAATTTCAAAGGCAATGGAAGCGCACCGGGCTGATGCCGTGGAACATGCAAGAGAACGTGCAGGTCATGAGCCTGTACCTCTACCTGCTCAACAAACACTTCCCCGGACTGCTGGACACGCAGGACCCGCAATTTGGCCGTTACCTGCTCGAACTCGCCCAAGACCTTATCAAACAGCGCGGTAACTCCTTCCGCGACTCGCTGGCCTTGCTGGGCCTGGGAACCCTGTGGAACCGCTTCGCGCAGGACGACGCCACGAGCTTTGATATCGTGGCCGGGCAACCCCTGACGCCCTTGCCGCTGCACGGACAGACCGTCAAGCGGGCGTTGTTGGAGCGCACCATGAATCCCGTACAAGTGCGCGGCTCAGGGATGTGGAATCTGTATTACCAGTTGACCGAACGCGGCTATGACAAGGCGCCGCCGAGCGTCGCCATCAACCAGGGGCTGACAATCGATCGCTGGGTCTTGAATGAGCAAGGCGAGCCGACCGCAGAGCTGAAGCTACAGGATAAGCTGCATATCCGCTTCGGGCTGCACCCGGACAAGGCCATGAAGAATATCGCCGTGGTGATGCTGATACCCGGCGGATTTGAAATCGACTTGAGCGATGACGGACTGGGTTCACGCAAATCACTGGCAATCGCAGGCAAGCCGCTATGGCAGCCGGAGTATATCGATGTACAGGAAGACCGCGTGGTGTTCTTCGGCGACCTTGACGCCGGCGAGCGCTACTTTGAATTCCGCCTGAAACCGCTGAATTCCGGGGTCTACACGGTTCCGCCGATCATGGCCGAGGGCATGTACGATACCGAGATCTTGCATCGGGGCGTGGCGGGTACGGTTCGCGTAAAGGAATAGGACAATGGAGTTCCGACGCGGCGGCCTTGATGATCCTTCCGGGCGGCGGCGGTCCGCCGGCCACTGGAGGTCGAGGCTTTAGCCGGTGGCGGTTGCTCACGTGTCCGAGAGAGGTCTGTGGTGTCTGCACGCCGGACCGGCTAAAGCCTCGACCTCCAGTGGCCGCGACGACGATCAAGGGCGACGCGCCGGCATGAGAATCCGTAAATGCTCTCACCTGGCGGCAAGAGTCGCCCGCTATACGATCGCCCTTTTCTTACTTCTGGCAACAGCCTGGACGGCATTAGCTTTAATCCCACCGCCACTGCTGATCAACCGGTCCAATGCCTCCTGCGCCGTCACCGACCGTGAGGGGAAGTTGGTGCGCCTGAGCTTGACCGGGGATGAGAAGTTCAGGCTGTGGGTGGCACTGGATGCGCTGCCGCCGGCGTTGCTGCAAGCAACGCTACAGTATGAGGACCGTTGGTTTTATCACCACCCGGGCGTCAATCCCGTCGCCTTGGTGCGGGCCGCGTGGACCAGTTTCGTGGCGCGCGGCCGTTGGATGGGCGGTTCCACGCTGACCATGCAATTGGCCCGTCAGCGCTTTCGGCTCAATACCCATGCCTTGCCCGGCAAGCTGCGCCAGATCGGCTATGCCCTGTGGCTGGAACGGCATTTTTCCAAGGAAACATTGCTGGAGGCCTATCTCAATATCGCCCCGTATGGCGCGAATATTGAGGGGGCCGGGGCGGCGGCCTGGGTCTATTTCCATAAGCCCGTTGCCGAGTTGTCCGCTGACGAGGCCCGCGCCTTGGCTCTTATTCCACAAAACCCCCGTTTGCGGGCACCACTCACTCCGGCCGGTCAACAGGCATTGCAGGCGGCCTGGCAGGTTGCCTATGGCGATGATCCGGGTTTTGAGCGCCTGGGGTTTCGACACCGGGAGGACTTACCGTTGCGGGCGCCGCATTTTGCCGAACGCCTGTGTCAGCGCCGCGGGGAAAGCCTGACGTCGACGTTGGACCCGACGGCGCAGGCACTCACCGAGGGTTTGTTACACAGCTTTGTCCGCCAACAGCGGGCACACGGCATCGGTAATGCGGCGGCGATGGTGGTCCATGCCCCGAGCATGGAGGTCTTGGCGTATGTCGGTTCTGCCGATTACTTGGATCGCCGCATCCAGGGTTTTGTCAATGGTGTGAAGGCCCGGCGCTCGCCCGGCTCCACGCTGAAGCCTTTTGTTTATGCGCTGGCAATCGACCAGGGTCTGATTACGCCCGATACGCTGCTTAAAGATACGCCGCTGCGCGTGGGCGAGTACCGGCCGGAGAATTTCGAGGGCAATTATCTCGGCCCCTTGTCCGCCACCGGGGCCTTGGTGCGCAGCCGCAATATTCCCGCCGTCGCCCTGTCGGCGCAATTGCGCCAGCCGACGCTGTATCAGTTCCTGGGACTAGCTGGACTCAAGCTGACGAAGGGGGAGGCGTTCTATGGCTTGACGTTGGCGCTGGGCGGGGCTGAGGCGTCCATGGAAGACCTGATCGGCTTGTATGGTCTATTAGCGAATGGCGGGCACTATCGGGGGTTGCGCTGGTTGATCGAGGACGTCGGGGGCGGGCCGCAGACCGCTGCACCACCGCGGCTATCGCCGCAGGCGGCCTTTCTGGTCCGCCAGATGCTGGAGGCGAATCCGCCGCCGCAACGCAGTTTCGGGCTGCGCTCATTCAGCGGGAAATTACCGGTCGCCTGGAAGACCGGCACCTCGTCGGGATTGAAGGATGCCTGGGCACTGGGATTGATGGGAGATTGGCTGGCCGGGGTGTGGCTGGGCAATTTCGATGGATCGCCGAATCGGCAATTGGTCGGGCGGGACTTGGCCGGGCCCTTGCTGTTCGGCATCCTCGAAGCGGTCAGTCAGGAGCGGCCGGGGGGTGGGTCTAAACCAACGCCACCACCCGGCTTAAAGGCGGTCGAGGTCTGCCCACTATCCGGGGCGCTGCGCTCGCCCTGGTGTCCGCATGGCAAGAGCGGCTGGATCATCCCCGGCGTCTCGCCGATCAAGACCTGCGCGGTGCATCGGCAAGTCTTCATCAACCCAGCCAACGGCCTGCGGCAGTGCCGGGGCGATGAAGGACACAGCCAGCCACAGGTCGCGGAGTTTTGGGATAGCGATGTGCTTGAACTGTTCCGGCTGGCCGGTGTGCGCCGCGCCTCACCGCCGCCGTTTGAAAGGCCGTGCGAGGACTTGACCGGCGGCGACGGGGGGGCGCATCCGCCCACCATCGTCTCCCCGCTGGCCAGCCAGCGCTATCCGATCCGTGCCGACGGCAACAGCCGTATCGAGTTTTCCGGCGTCAGCGACGGCGGCCGCCATCGACTCTTTTGGTTTGTCGATGATAGCTACGTGGGCGAGGGCAATACGGTGTTCTGGCCAGGGCGGCCTGGCCGGTTTGGGGTGCGGGTCGTCGATGAGCAGGGGCAATCCGCCGCCACCGCCCTGACGGCCGTTCCAGTCGAATAACCCCCACACCCCGATCACGAAACGCAATATCCCACGTTATGGATGGCTGCCCGGTGGCAGCTGATCGGCTGTTTCCGTGGCTTGTCAGACCCCGAGTTTGCGTAATCCGCCTAAAGCTGGCAGATTGGTGGTTTAATCCATCAGTCCTGCACGAGACGGGCTCATTGCGAACCCGACACCAAAGGGAGAGTCGGCCAAATGTCAATCGATATCCTTCGCGCTGCTGTTTCCAATGCAGCATCAGCCATCGCCGTGACCGCCGAGCTGGCCCCGGTGAGCGGCAACCGAATCATGCCGCCGACCTATGCCACCGACGGCCCCTTCAAACACAACGCCACCAAGCCCGGCCCGGACGGCATCTCAAACTGGTGCTCTGTGGACGCCCCCGGTTCCTGCGCCAACCGGGCCGAGCAAGCCCTGGTCGGTCTGGGGCTGGACCTTGACCCGCTGCGCGTGGACTTCGGCAACGACGGGTTCCTCTCCACAATGCAGTTGCCGCACCGGGTATTCGACGCGGTCCTGCGGGACAGTCAGTTGGCCGGCGTGCCGTTCCGTTCGACGGATATCGGACAAGCGGTCATTGCCGCTCGCCCAGGGGACGCAACGGCGCTCCTGCACTGCGACCCGGGTGCGCTCCTGTTCGGCTCTTGGGACAGTACCGGCCTGGGTTCTGGCGGTCGGCCACGCACCAAGTGGGCGCGGGTGATGACTGCCGAGATTTCGGCCACCCGGGTGGAGCCGGTCGCGTTGGCGGGTAATCGGCTCGATCCCATCGGCGTGGAGGGCACTGAATACGCCTGGGTCGAGGAGTCCGACGGTACCCTACGCGCTGCCACCGAGGCCGAGATGCACCCAACCAAGGATGGGGGCTTGCCACAGGGTGGGAAAGCCTACCCCAAGTTGGTGAGGCCCAGCGAGGTCAACCACGGCAACACCGTGTCGCTCTCCCCCAAGGGCGTGCTGGTGCATGGCGACATCACCTTTAACGCGACCCTGAGCCTATCCCGTCTGCGTCGGTACGCCTTCGGTACTGAGACCGAGGCAGGTCGTCTGTTGCTCGCCTTGATGGGGCTTTATGGCGTACTCGCGGTCCTCAATGACGGGCTGGACCTGCGTTCTGGATGCGAGCTTGCCGTCAACGCGTTCGTGGTGGAACTGATCGGTCTCGGGTCCAGGACGCCGATCACGCTGACGCTCGCCGAGGTCGAGGAGGCCCTGCGTGCTCAGGTTCAGACGGTGAATCTGCATGAACCCGTGATGTTCACCCCGTCCAGGGGTTTACTGGCGCTACGTACTGCATCCCGATGATCAACCTGCGCATCGAGTTCTCGCACGGGGTCTACCGCGCAGCCGAACCGACAGCGCCGGATCTGCCTGAGTATCCTCCGGCGCCGGACCGGGTGTTCCAGGCGCTCGTGTCCAGCGCCTGCGAGCAAGGCATCGACCCGGCACCGCTCACTGCCCTTGAGTCAGCGCCAAACATCTGGTGTGCTCCCGCCGAGCGCATTCACACCGGCACGAACTACGTGCCGGGTGCATTCATTGCAGGTGGACGGCCGAACGTCGAACGCGCCAGGCCAGAGGTGCGGGTCACTGCCCCCGTGTACCTGTCCTGGCCCGCGGTCCCTGCGGACCTGGCGGCCTGGCTGGCCCCGGTATTGGCCGGGGTCGGCTACTTGGGTCGCTCGGACTCTCCGGTCGCGCTCAGCCTTGCTGATGCGCCAGATCCTGCCCTCACTGAGTTGGTCCCGGATACCGAGGGTGAGGAACTGCTGCGCGTGCCCAGTCTGGGCCGGCTCACGGAGCTGCTGGAGGCGCATGCCGCCGGGCGCCGGTCGCCGCTGGCCACGCGAGCAGGGTACGCCGACCGGCACATTCAGCCATCGCCTTGGGGCGAGATGTTTGTTCTGCGGCCGGCCCATGGTGAACTGCGCCAGGCGTCCGTGTTGGCCGAGGCGCTGCGTGCGGCGGTCATGAGCCGGGCGTCTGATCCACTGCCGGCGATGCTCCATGGGCACGACGTCGGTGCCCCGGATGCGGACCACGCGGCCTGGGTTGTCCTGCCCGACGTCGATCATCAGTGGGCGCGGGGGGCTGTCCTGGGGGTGGGCATGGTGCTTCCCCGGCATGTCAGCGCCACCGAGCGCACTGCCTGCGTGCTGCCCCTGACACGCGTGGATCGGATCGGGTCCGTCCCGGTGCGCCGTCCCTTAGCCAGTGAGTCGACCCGCGGTATTGACCCAAAGACCTGGTCGCGCGCGGCGCAGACCTGGGCGACCGTCACACCGATCGTTCTGGACCGGCATCCGAAACGCGGACAGTCGGTGGAGCGGCTCATCGCCGACTCGGTCGTGCGTGCGGGCTATCCGGCTCCCGTCGGCGTCGAAGTCACGGACTACCCCATACAGGGCGTCCCTCGCGCGAGCGCCTTTGCGGCCCGCGTGAATGGACACCGCACCCATGCCCGGCTGCACTTCGCCAACCCTCTGCGGGGGCCGATGCTGGTCGGACGTGGTCGTTACTTTGGGCTGGGGCTGCTGCGCCCCGGAGGCCTGTGATGGACTTTCCGACCTGGTACCGGGAGCGGCACGGCTATGGTCCCTTCCCCTGGCAAGAGGTCCTCGCCACCCGTATCGCGGCGGGAGACTGGCCCGAGGCGCTGACTGCGCCGACTGGCGCGGGCAAGACCGGCGTCATTGCGGTGTGGCTGTGGGCCCTTGAGGCGGGCATCAGTGTCCCTCGCCGGCTTTGCTACGTGGTCGACCGGCGGCTGATCGTGGACTCTACCGTTGCGTATGCGCAGCAGCTCGCCGGCAGGTCCGCGTGCACCCCGGCGGTCGTGCAGATGCGCGGCGGTATCACGATCGATGATGCGTGGATCGATCCCCTGCGCCCGGCGATCGTCGCGAGCACGGTTGACCAAGCCGGCAGTCGGTTGCTGTTCTCGGGCTATGGTGTGTCGAACCGAGTGGCGCCCGTCCACGCGGCGCTCTTGGGCAACGACGTCCTGTGGGTCCTGGATGAGGTACACATCGCCCAACCCCTGATGCGCACCCTGCGCCAGGTGCAGACCTTGCGCAATGACGCCCTGCCGCTGCCCTTGCGGGTCCTTGCGATGTCCGCGACCTGGGACGGTGCGAATGCCCTGGGGCTCACCGCGGCCGACTGGTCGCACCCGGTGCTCGCGCCCCGGCTGGCCAGGCCCAAGCCCCTGGAGGTACGGGATATCGACCCCGACGGCGAAATGGCGCCGGCACTGGCAAGGGAAGCGCGTCGGCTGCGCGATCAGGGCGCCGATGTCATTGGGGTCGTTGCCAATACGGTGCGCGACGCCCGCGCCGTCTGGGCGCTTCTGAATACCGATGGAGAGGCTGTCGTGTTGACCGGGCGGGTCCGCCCGGCCGACCGTGACGCCCTGGTGGCAGAGTATCTGCCGCGGATGGCGGCAGGCTCTCGCATTGGCCGTGCGCCACTCTACGTGGTGGCCACCCAGACCATTGAGGTCGGCGCCGACCTGGACTTCGACGCCCTGGTCACCGAGTCGGCCCCTCTCTCGGCCCTGCGGCAGCGCGCGGGCCGGCTGAACCGTTTGGGCGAACTCCCGACCGCGCCCATAGTGATGGTGCATCGCCCCTTGGACGACCGGGAGAAGAAGCGCCACGCCTGGGAGAAAACGCGAGGCACCCGATCTCAGCGCTCGCTGTACCGGGAGGCCGCAGAGGAGGCCCGCAAGTGGATCAAGAAGCACAAGGTGCGGGACTTCGGTATCCAGGCGATGGAGCGGCACCCTCCCCTTCCTGAGCCGGTCACGCGCTCTCCTGACCTGCTCGCCGCCCATCTGGACCTACTGTCCTGCACCTCGATCAAGCACGGCATTGACCCTTCCCCCTGGCTGCATGGCTATGTCGATCCGGATCCCGTCTTGTTCCTGTGTTGGCGGCGGGATGCCGGAGCGCAGACCGTCGAACTCGCGCCTCCTGTCCGGCAGGAGATCCTGGAACTGCCCATCTGGGAGTTCCGCTGGCTAGAGGTGGACCAAGTGCTCCGCTGGGACGGCTCCGCAGCCGACTGGATCGACCCGTCCGCGGTAAGGCCCGGCGACACCCTCGTACTCGACTGCACTGTCGGTGGCTGCGACCGCTTCGGCTGGAATCCCCAGTGCACCGATCCGGTCGCGGACTATGGCGACACGGCCGAGCGGTTGCGCCTGGCGGGTTCCGACGACGTCGATTGGCGCGCACTCGCCCTGGGAGCAGGAATGCCCGCCCCCGGGCGGGTGCTCGTCTACCCCGGTGGCGCACTCGTTCTGGCCGCTACAGAGAGCACCAGCGAGGCCGCGGTCCGGCCGGTGCTCCTGCGTGACCACCTGCGTGCGGTCGGCGCCCGGGCGCGGCTCATGGCCGATGCCGCGGTCCTTCCGGAAGCCTTGTGCGACGCCATCGAGCGTGCCGGCTCCGGACATGACCTAGGCAAGCTCGACGCCCGCTGGCAGGCGAAACTCGCGGCCGATCCGGATGCGCCCCTGGCCAAAGGCCCTCGCGGCGATGACCCCTGGCTGCTGCTGCCGCGGGACTGGCGGCATGAGATGGTTTCCGCGACGCAGGCCAGTCGTGATCTCCTGGTCCGGCACTTGGTGGGCGCTCATCATGGACACGGCCGGCCCACGTTCCCCGTGGCGCCTGATCCGGTACTCTGGCGCCAACTCGGCGGGTGGGCGGCCCAGTTCGAGGGGCTCCAGCAACAATACGGCTGGTGGGGACTCGCCTATCTCGAGGCCCTGGTCCGCCTGGCAGACTGGCAGATAAGCAAGGAAGAACAACAATGAAACTGACTGCACTTCGCGCGGACAACCCAGTCGGCTGGATGGCGGCCTGCGGTGCCCTGCGACTGCTCCCCGGCGCCCGGTTGCGGTGGGATCGCGCCGAACCTGAGTTGGAATTCGACGGCGACGTCATCCAGACCTTGGCTGCTCTCCCCGCCGATCGACTCGCATCCCCCGAGCTACAGTTCCCCACCAAACTGAGTGCGTCGATGCCCGACGACGCCTGGCAGACCCTCAAGGCGCTGCCTGGAGACTGGGCGCTAGCGCTCGGTACCCAGACCGAAACCGGGATGCGCGGGTGTAGCCTGAAGATTCGGCCGGGTGGCGGATACAACATGGTCGGCGATGCGCGGAGTGTGCTAGCGCGGCTGTCCGCGCTCGATGTTGCGGACAAGGTGTGCGAGGCACTGGTCGGTCCATGGCGCTACGAGGACGACGGTTGCGTGGCCTGGGGGTTCGACGCGGCGGCTCGCATTGATGCTGCTACCATCGGCTCGAAGGCCGACAGCGCACCCAAAGCGGGTGTTTTGGGAGCTTACTGGCTCGGGTGGGAAGCCTTGCCCTTGCTGCCGATGGTCAACGGCTCTACTCTGGGCTGGGCCGATGGCGGGCTCACGTACGCCACATGGGGTGAATGGCTCGACTACCCGAGCGTAAAGGCCCTGGTGCTCGGGCTCGGCGGGCTTCGTGATACTGATCGTGATGCGCTGGGGGTGACGACCTGGTTCGCTCGTTTTCTTGAGACCGGCAATTCTTGCGGACGCCTGAGCTGGGCGACTGAGGTCGCGCGAACCCCAAGCTCCAGGAAAACCAAGGGGGGTTCGCGCGTTGCGCAACTCTCTGGCGTACTTATCGTTTGATGTGGTGGCGCTCAATCCTGATTGCGGCTGGAGGTACACTGGTGGAGGTTCGCGCAAACATGCCTAGAATGGTTAGCGGATCAAAGTCTTATCTGGGTGCGGTTTTATCCGCCCCTCCGGGGGCGGCTTCATTGAAGTTGTTTCTCCTACCGCTCGAACCTGGAAGGCGAGGGCGTTTTATCCGCCCCTCCGGGGGCGGCTTCATTGAAGTTACACCAAGTGGTTGGAGCTATTGGAGGCGTATCGTTTTATCCGCCCCTCCGGGGGCGGCTTCATTGAAGTTTAAGCGCGGCTTCCATCTCGGCACGCGTGGGCTTAGTTTTATCCGCCCCTCCGGGGGCGGCTTCATTGAAGTCGCCAGTACCCGGGCCAGGATAACCAAAGCAGGACCTGTTTTATCCGCCCCTCCGGGGGCGGCTTCATTGAAGTTGCGCTGAAAGTCAATGCTTTTAGTCGTCGTCCAAGTTTTATCCGCCCCTCCGGGGGCGGCTTCATTGAAGTTACCCATGTGCGACACAGCCGGGCGCGATCCCCGGTTTTATCCGCCCCTCCGGGGGCGGCTTCATTGAAGTATTATGGTCTCCAGTTGAGCCCGTCCGTGGGCAGGTTTTATCCGCCCCTCCGGGGGCGGCTTCATTGAAGTGTCTTGGTGATTTTGGGTATTCGCATGATGCGTAAGTTTTATCCGCCCCTCCGGGGGCGGCTTCATTGAAGTAATACGGTGCTGGCTGATCCTGAGTGGTGCCAGTGTTTTATCCGCCCCTCCGGGGGCGGCTTCATTGAAGTACCCGCCGCATGGCATGAAACCCCCAAGCTGTGAGTTTTATCCGCCCCTCCGGGGGCGGCTTCATTGAAGTCCCCCAGTCGAAGTCCA
>CAILVI010000102.1 GCA_903837595.1 uncultured Thiodictyon sp. | reverse complement strand
TCTTGGATCGAGGTGATGGCGCCGGTATCGGTGTTGGCAATGCGCTCTTCCAGCCCCGAGAGCTCGGTTCCCATGGTGGGCTGATAGCCCAGGCGCGACGGCATCTGGCCCATCAGGCCGGAGATCTCCATGCCAGCCTGAATGAAGCGGAAGATATTGTCGATGAGCAGCAAGACGTCACGATGCTCATCGTCGCGGAAATACTCGGCCATCGTGAGTGCCGCGTGGCCCACCCGGAAGCGGCTGCCCGAGGGCTCGTTCATCTGGCCGAAGATCATCACCATGTTGGGCAATACGCCCGCGTCGCGCATCTCGCGGTACAGTTCTTCGCCCTCGCGACAGCGCTCGCCGATACCGCAAAAGAGGCTGACGCCGGACTGGTGCCCAATCATGTTATGGATCATCTCAGTCAGCAGTACCGTCTTGCCTACGCCCGCCCCGCCGAACAACCCGGCCTTGCCGCCGCGCTCCAGCGGCATCAGTACATCAATGATCTTGATCCCTGTTTCAAAGACCTCGGACTTAGTGGAGCGGCGTGCCAGCGGCGGCGGGGCGCGATGCACCGAACGCCATTCGATGTCCGTCGGTGCGGGCTGGCGGTCGATGGCGTTGCCGAAGACATCGAACATCCGCCCTAAGATGCCCTTGCCCACAGGCGCCTTCAGCGGTGCGCCGGTGTTGGCCACCGCCATGCCGCGAGCCAGACCCTGGGTCGGCGTCAGGGCGATCCCACGCACATGACGGGCGTCCAGTTGGGTCAGCACTTCGATGACGATGGCCGGTGTGGCGCCCGCGCGCAGCAGCGAGTAGATCGGTGGCAGGCGCTCGTCGAACCGGATATCCACGACGCTGCCGCGTACGGCCACGACGGTGCCGACATGGGCGCAGCTGTCGCGGCCGTCAGGCGGCATGAGCGGTTGCTCCGGTTGTGAATCGATTGCCGCTGGCCGGGACGATGATCAAGGCCGCCGTGCCGCTGTCGTGTTTAGTGGGCGGAATCGACATGGTGGATGGCCGGGTGCTTGGTGGCGGCCGGGCTCACGTCCTGTGGCTCGCTGAGCCAGAAGGGACGGGCCACCCCCTCACGGTAGGCCTCCAAGGCGTCCGGTGAGGAATCGACCCGACAATCGCTGGTGCTCTGGTCCGCGGCATTGCGCCATTTCTCGTGCCAGAAGATAGCCCCCTTGAGGCGGGGTAGCTTGTGCTCCATTTGCGAGAAGGCCTCCTCGATCCACTCACTCTTATCCCCCTGCGCGGGAAACTCGGCAATGCCCCATTCGGCGAGCAGGGTCGGCTTGTGCGGGTCGAGCGCCGCCAGCTCCGCATGGGGTGCGCGGAAGGCCGTGGTCACCGAGGTCCAGTCCTCGCCCGGGAACTGCTTGCCATAGGAACTGACGCCGAGCCAGTCGACATAGTCGCTACCCGGATAATAGGCCGCCATGGTGTTCCAGGGCTCCGCCGGGTCCGGGGTGTTGTTGGCGTGAAAGACCCAGGAGATATTGCTCGCCCCGGCGGCGCGCACCCGGTCGACCACGTGGCGGTAGGCGCGCTTGAAGGCCTCCGGACCCTGGTAACGGGTCGGCTCGGAGTCGGGGACAGGCGTGCCGCCGCCGTGGAACACCCCCGACCAGGGAAACCACTTGCCGTTCATCTCCAGTCCCCAGGCGACCAGGAGCGGTTTGCCGAAGGCGCGCGCGTCCCGTGCCCAGGCATCGATATAGGAGTCCCAGTCGCCGGCCGGTATCTGCTCGATGGTGAAGCGTGGGCAGGCCATGTCGTTGCGGGCCTGCCAGGGGTTCCAATAGATCAGCGGGGCCGCGCCGTAGCCGTCGATCAGGCGCACCTCGGCCGCGGGAAAGCGCCCGGTGCCCCAGTGATTGGAGAAGGCGATCAGGGCCTGGTGTTTATCGACCAGCGCGGAAAACGCCTCGATCTTGGCCAGCGTCACCTCCTCTTCCGAGTCGCCGAAGTCCGCATAGACCCCGGTATAGGCGCCCTGGGCGGGAATCGCGAGCGTTGGCAGGGGTGCCGGGGGGGGCGTGGGTTCGGCCCCCGTGGCCAGGGTCGCGACCAGGGAGAGCAGCAACGCGGCGGCCCGCAGGGCCAAGCCAGGCCGCGCGTGCCGCGGCGCCGCCGCCACGGGGTGCCGATGTCGCAAGGGCCGGTCAACAAGTCGCATGGGATTCATCCATCAGGGCGGGGTAGACAGCCATTCTGGGGACGACGGGGGCGCAGCGCAAGGAGCACGGGCTTGAGTTGCGCAAGACCTCGACCCCGGTGCCGGTGGTCCGTGCCGGTGGTCTTGCGTCGTCAACGCGATCTGACTAGCCTTGTAACCTATGGACGAAATCGCAACCCCCCACGACGCCTACTTCCGCGAGAGCTTCGGCCGTCGGGAGATCGCCGCGGACTTCCTGCGGCAGCAGCTGCCCGCGGAACTCCTCGCCGACGTCGACCTCGGGACGCTGGAGATCTTCAAAGACACCTATGTTTCGACGGATCTGCGCTCGGCGTACTCCGATCTAGTTTATCGTGTACGCTACCGCGATGGGACTTTGACGATCTACCGGAGCCCCGATCATGCAAACATTTATTGACCGCTACATCGAGCAAGGCAGTCAGCTGGGCGTCGCGCTAGGCGTTGAACAGGGGAAACAGCAGGGTGAGGTCGCGGTCCTTTTGCGTCAAATGGACCGCAAGTTCGGCCCCTTGAGTCAGTCGGTTCGTGAACGCGTCGTCAACGCGGACCCCGAGATCCTGCTGCGCTGGTCCGACCGCATCCTTACTGCCGAGAGCCTGGAGGCGGTGTTTCGCTGAGTGGCAAGGGGAATACCTTGCCAAATGCTGTGTGTTCTCTCTGTCCACCCGGATTGGGCCTGGCGTTAATGTGTGGCGGATCTTTTTTTCCGTTCCCACGTTCCAGCGTGTGAATGCCGAACGGGCGCTCTGCAGCTCGAATTCGACACAGTGTCCGGTGAGTCGCATGATCACTAAATGCTATTATAATCATGAGAGCGCGGTCTCCGATCGCTTCATCTGTTTCGACGGCACGACCAGTGTGTGTCCGCGCTGTTGCCGCGAATGTTGCGTATCCCTGGCACGGGATTGGTTCGCGCGTTGCAAGAACGCAGGTCATCGCTGCTGGCCGTCGTCAATGTTTTCCCGCTTACCCAACAAATTGATCTGCCTGGAAACCTACCGGGGCGACGACAAACCGCGGCTGTCTTGCCGGACTTCGGTGGGCGGGTTTCTTGATGGCCTGTCATCCCTATCTGATCCGCCACTGCGTCTTGTTCATCGCTTTGTCGAGACGCTGGACCAGTTCGCTGGCTATACCGCACAGCCGGACGGGCTCTTGTGGAAAGATGAGGAGTTTTTTGATACTCCGATCTATTACCTGGCCTTCCACAGTTCCCCCGGTACGCTCCACAGCGCACGCGATTCAGGGGGGGCTTCTTCGCGGCAAGTCTCTGATCGATGCCTTCGCGGACTGGGGGCAGACATATAGCAACTTGGTCTATTTCAGCGCCTGCAGCGTTTTTGCGGAACCCGATGGCATCGGGTTTGCTAGGGAATTTTTTGACACGTCAAAATGTCGTGCCGTCATTGGCTACGGCAAGGACGTGGACTGGCTGGAAGGCATGCTGATCGATTTGCTTTTTCTTCATCGCTTCTATTCCCACCCCGAACCATGGACGCATCTGCGTGAAATTCACCGCGAGGTCAAGAAGGCTTTCCCGCGAGCCATCGCGCTTGGTTACCAGATCCACCTGGCTGAATGAATCTCGAAGCGGTTGGTCACCGGCCACCCCAGCGGAGCTTGGCAACTACAGGGAGCGATGGGAACGCGGGACTGGGCAGGGTACTGGGAGTCCCGCGTCGTTGGCGCCCCAGTTTCGCGCCACTGCGTTCGGCTTCGCGACCCGACCAAGTGAGATCAGGTGCCATTGCCACTGCTGCCGGAGTACAACATGAAACTACCCGATGATCTGATACTACTCCCCGCACCGCGTGCTCTGACACTTACGCCCGGCGAATTTCAGTTGGCCGACGGCTTGTCTATTGCGTTGCGCGCCGACTGTGCCCAAGACCTGCTGCCGATCGGGCAGCGGCTGCGCGATGCGCTGCACCGGTACGCTGGGATGCATCTGCACCTCACCGCGAACGCCTTGCAGGCGGCGGGCATTACGCTGGTGGTTACGAACGCGGCGGCGTTAGGTGAGGCGTATTCAATCGATATCGGCCCTACCGGCGTTGTGCTAGAGGCGGGCACCCCGCGTGGCCTGTTCCATGCGGTGACCACGCTGATTCAACTCGCGATGCAGCGTGGTGCCCTCTGGCCGGCGCTACGCATTGAGGACGCCCCCGACTTTCCCCAGCGTGGCGTCATGCTGGATATCAGCCGCGACAAGGTCCCGACCATGGAGACGCTGCGCGCCCTGATCGACCTGCTGGCCTCCTGGAAGATCAATCAGCTCCAGCTCTATACCGAACATACCTTTGCCTATCGCGACCATCGCGCCGTCTGGGAACACGCCTCACCCATGACCGCGGAGCAGATCCTGGAGCTCGACGCCTATTGTCGGGCGCGCTTCATCGCGCTGGTGCCCAATCAGAATTCATTCGGTCACCTGGAGCGCTGGCTGAAACACCCGCAGTACAACGACTTGGCGGAGACCCCAACGGGCGGCAAGACCTGCTGGGGATGGCGGACCCCCTCGGGGCTCAACCCGCGCGACCCGCGCAGCCTCGACCTGCTGCGCGGGCTCTATGACGAATTGCTGCCGAACTTCAGCTCGCGCCAATTCAACGTGGGTTGCGATGAGACCATCGACCTGGGGCAGGGGCGCAATCAGGCCCTGGCGGCACAGCTCGGTACCGGCGAGCTCTATCTCGCCTTTCTGCAACAGATCCACCAGGAAGTCAGTGCGCGCGGGCACACCATGCAATTCTGGGGTGACATCATCCTGGAGCATGCCTCACTGGTGCCGCGACTGCCTAAAGACCTGATCGCGCTGGAGTGGGGCTATGAGCATGACCACCCCTTCGCCTCCCATGCCCTGGCCTTTGCCGAATCGGGCATTCCGTTCTATGTCTGCCCGGGTACCAGCACCTGGAACGCCATCCTGGGTCGTACCGATAACATGCTTGGCAACATCGCTAATGCCTGCGACAATGGGCTCAAGAATGGCGCGGGCGGCGTTTTGAATACCGATTGGGGCGATAATGGCCACTGGCAATATCTGCCCTTCAGCTACCCCGGCTTTGCCTATGGTGCGGCGATGAGTTGGGGCGTGGTGGCTAACCGTGATCTCGCGCTGGCGCGCGTCCTGGATACCTTTGCCTTTGAGGATGCGGCCGGGGTAATGGGTGAATTGATGCTCGCGCTCGGCCGGGTCGGCCAGTCGCTCGACGGGTGGCTCAACCAGCGGACCTACAATGCCACGCCCTTTGGCCGGGCTCTGCTGATGCGGCCGCAAGAGATCGGCCAGGCCTATGGGACAGGGGAGGGCGTTCGGGCCGCTGCCGTGCAGGCCGCGGAGACCATCGGTGCCTTGTTGCCGCGTCTGCGGGCGGCCAGGATGGGCCGGGGGGATGCGCCGTTGATCGGCCGGGAGGTGGCGCTCGCGGCGCGCCTGGCTCAGCACGGGTGTGCGCGCATCGCACTGGCCGCCGCTGACCACCCAGCCGGGTCCGCCGAGCTACAGGCCGAGTTGCGCGCTATCCTGAAGGCGCATCGGCCGTTATGGCACGCGCGCAATCGCCCTGGCGGCTTTAGCGACAGCGCGGCCCGGTTGCGGGGGCTGCTAAAGGACTATTGAACCGGGAAAGAGTCATTGTCACGCCAAGGCGCCAAGCTCGCCAAGAATTGGCCGTCCCCGTAGCGTCCGCGGCGGCCTTGATCATCAATCCGGCCATCGCGGCACTTGGGGCGTCGGAAGTCAGTCGCCGTTTTGCCACGGAAACACACGGAAGGACACGGAAGCATTCTTCTTTTTCCGTGCTTTCCGTGTGTTTCCGTGGCCAAAATCCCTGCAACCTGACATCCGTGGCCGGGATTATGATCGACGCCTCCGCCGCGGCGGCCCGCCAAGATCGCCGGTCCGCACAGCGGACCCTACGGCTCACGCTGCTCCGCCAACCCTGTTAATACCCACAGTCGATTCAACTCGGCGCGCAATTGTGCGACCTCCGACTCCAGTGCCGCAATGCGATTGTCCGTCGCGCCGCCGCCCGCCGGTGCGGCCGGCGTGGCGGCCGCCGCGGCGCTCAGGGCGGCGAGTTCGGCCGGGTCCGGTAGTCCGCACAGGAGTTGCCAATAGCGCTCCTCGCGCTTACCCGGGAGCCGGGGCAATTCCATCACCAGCGGTGGCCCACGGTCGATGAGTGCAGTAACCGCAGCGGCCACGGCGTTCAGATCCGCGAATTCCGCCAGACGTGCGCTATGGGTGCGCAATTCCCCCAGCGTCTGGGGGCCGCGCAGCATCAGCACGGTGAGTACCGCCTGTTCCTCGCGGCTCAGGTGATAGGTGCCGACCAGCTTGTGGTCATAGCGCTCGCTGCGTCCGGAGAAACCGGCGTGAACCAGTCCCCGGCTGCGTAATTGGTTGACATGGTGCCCCACCTCGCCGGGTTCCAGGTTCATGATGGGGGCGCGGCTGCTCTTCTGATTGCAGGCGCTCACCAGTGCGCTCAGCGTCAGCGGGTATGCTTCCGGGGTGGTGCGCTGTTTCTCCATCAGACAGCCCAGGATGCGGGCCTCAATGGTGTTTAGCAGGGGTTGGCTCAGATCAGTGGTCATCGGGAGTCGCTCGCGTTGCTAGCCCATTATCGAGGCTCGTTCAAGCCGGCGAAAAATAGACAGGATTAACCAATCAGTCCAGCGGTACCACACGCAACTCCACGCTGGCCTGGCGGCTGCGTTGTCCCTGCCCGTAATACAGGGTGCCACCGCTGCGGTTGGACTCGCGCTCGTTGCTTAATCCGACCGGCAGCCAGTCGCCGAGACGCCCTTGCACCTGGGCCTCGACCGCGCTGGTCTCGCGGCTACCCTGCGCGCCGGGGGAGTCGGCGCGGGTGCTGATCTCCAGGGTCACCCGATCGCCTTGGACGCGGGGCACCACATAGAAACCGCTCTCGCTGCTGCGATAGTCGATGCCTTCCTGGACCACCGTGCCCCCGGGGCTATAGTTCAGTTGGCGGTAGGCCACGGGTTGGTCCTGGCCGATGGAGATGAAGGCGGACCTGCCGTCGAGGGTGCGGACCTCCTGGGTCAGGTTGCGAGTCTCGGTGCGGGTGCCGGCACCGGCGCCGACCTGGCCTTGGATGCGCCCGTTGCCGCTGACCCAGACGGAGCCGCCCCCGCCACCCCCACTGCTCTGGGAGTGATCGCTCTGTCGGACCTGGATCATCAGGTTGCGCGCCGGCCGGTCGAGCGTGGCCAGGACGCGGTGGATGTCGGCGAGGCGCGCGGGGGAGGCGCGCACGATCAGCGCATTGTTGGCGGCGATGACGCTCCCGTCCGCTCCGGCCAGGGGCGTGAGAATCGGGATCAGGTCCGCCGGTAAGCTTGAATGCAACTCGATGATTTCCATTCGATAGTCCGCGGCCAGGAGCGCCGGGCAGAGGACCGCCAGGAGCCAGGCGGCGGCCCGCCAAGGCCGGCCACGGGGGCCGGCCTTAAAGGTAGAGCCGTCGTAGTTCAGTGTCTTCATCGCTCTGCTCCCAGATCTGTTCAAATTCGGCCCGCAGGCGCCGCGCCGGGCCGCCGCCCTGGAACTCCACCAGCGCCTCGGGGCGATCAGCCTGCCGACGCAGACAATAGCCGCTGCCGTCGGCGATCAGAAAGGCGTCAGCCCGGTTGCGGAAGTCCTCCGCCACTCGCCGCACCGCGATGCGTGAGCTCAGTCGGCGGCTCAACTCGATCAGCCGATGACCGCCGAGCAGCGCGCGCTGCGGTTCGCCGAGGAGGATGCGCACCGGATGCCAGGGCTTGGACAGGGCGAGTTGTTTCACTGCGGCCAGAAAGTCTTGCCGATCGTACAGGTCAGGGTCCAGGTCGCGGCTGAAGATCAGCAGTTCGCGGCGTGCCCCCGCGGCCAGTTCGATGCCGGCCGTGCGGATCGACCCACGATCGGTGAGCAACTGCGGCCCGTCACCGCCGCTCAAATGCAGTGGCTCGTACTCAGCCGTGTCCCGGGCCGCGGGTAGTGGGTCCAGATGCATGGTCATCCTCGGCGGGCATTTTCTTGGTTCGAGTGCCGGGGGCTTATGATGCGCCCATCGCGCCTCCCCGGGTAGCTGGACCCGGGGGCGCCAAGGCCTGGGTCCGGGGCGCGGCACCGTGCGTGCCACACCCCCTTGACCATGGTGCCGCAACGCGCTGGGCGCAAGCACTCGCCAGATGGGCGCGGACGCGCGACAATGTGCGGCTGGCCACTGCCACGCTTCCTATCCCACTGATCGTATTTTGAGAGCCGCCTCATGTCTGCATTTCCGCGCCTGCTGATCACCCTGGCGAGCCCCCTGCGCCTGCTGCCGACCCTTGCCCACAGCCAGGCCCTGGCGATGGCGCTCAATCGGGTGATGAAGGATGCCATCGCCGAGGGCGAGCTGGACTTTCTCAAGGGCCGCACGGTCGGTATCGAAATCAATGACCTGGGTATCCGCTATCGGTTGACGCTCAGCGACGGGCGGATTCGCGGTTGCGGGGAGGGGGCCGCGGCGGATGCGGCCATCTCGGGTGGGCTGCACGAATTCCTCCTGCTCGCCGCCCGCCGCGAGGATGCCGATACACTGTTCTTCCAGCGCCGACTGCGGATGGCCGGCGATACCGAGTTGGGTCTCTATCTCAAGAATTTTCTGGATGCCTACGAGCCGCCGGCCCAGGTCGCGCCGCTGATCAAGGGACTGGACCGGCTCTTGGGGGATGAGGGCAAGCGACCGCGTCGGCCTGGTCGCTGATTCACCATGCCGCCGCTCGCACCCATGACGCCCGTCGCCCAGTCTGCCCCCGAGCGCCTGCGCACCCTGCTGGTGGGGGAGGGCTGTCTCGCCATGCCCTGCTGCTTCGATGCACTGTCCTCGCGGCTGATCGAGCAGGCCGGCTTTCCCTTGAGCTTTATGAGCGGTTTCGCCGTCTCGGCCGCGCGCCTGGCGCTGCCTGACACGGGTCTGACGACGGTCACCGAGATGTTGGACCATGGGCGGTCCATCTGTCAGGCGGTGACCATCCCGGTCATCGCCGATGGCGACACCGGCCACGGCAACCCGGCCAATGTGCGCCGCACGGTCACGCAGTTCGGCCTGGCCGGTTTTGCCGGCGTCATGATCGAGGACCAGTTGGCGCCCAAGCGCTGCGGTCATACCGGGGTCAAGTATGTGGTGGAGCGGGCCGAGGCCGTGGCCCGCATCCGCGCCGCGGTGGATGCGCGCGACGCGGGTGCCGGTACCCTGATCATGGCCCGCACCGATGCCCGCAGCGCCCTGGGCCTGGAGGAGGCACTGTGGCGGCTGGCCGCCTTTGCCGACCTGGGCGCGGACATCCTGTTCCTGGAGGCGCCGCGCGATGAGAGCGAGATGGCACGCGCCTGCCGGCAGGTCCCGGGCGTACACGTAGCCAACATGCTGGAGGGCGGACTCACGCCCATCCTGCCCCCGGCACGACTGGCGGAGCTGGGTTATCGGATTGCTGCTTACCCGCTGACCCTGCTGGCCGCCGCCGTCGCGGCGATGACCGATGCCCTGCAGGCCCTGGCCGCCGGCCGGATGCCGGAGCGCCAGGTGGACTTCGCAACGCTGCGCGGGATCTTGGGCTTCGACGCCTATGACCGGCTGCTCGAACAGTACGCCACGCCCGTGGGTGGCCCCTGAGTCCAGCCTGCCGACGGTGGCATGATCCCCAACCTCGACACCCTGATGTACTGGATCGGCCAGAGCGCGGTGGTCCTGATGGCCGCCGCCGGGGTGCTGGAGGCCGGACGTAAGCGCTTCGACCTGTTCGGGATGGCCATTGTCGCCCTCGCCGCCGCCTTGGGTGGCGGCACGGTGCGGGACCTGCTACTCGGCCGTCCGGTGTTCTGGGTCGCCGACCAGACCTATCTGATGTGCGCCCTGGGCGCTGCCCTGGTCACTTTTTTTCTGGCCCGGGTATTCGTTTTGCCGGCGCGCCTCTTCCTGATCCCGGACGCCGCCGGGCTGGCCCTTTTCACGGTGACCGGCACCAAGGCGGCGCTCGTGTGGGGCGCCCCCTGGCTGGTGGCGAGCATCATGGGTGTCACCACCGGCGTCGTCGGCGGCATCCTGCGCGACGTTCTATGCAACGAGGAGCCCCTGGTGTTCCGCGGTACCCTCTACGCCACCGCATCTTGGACCGGTGCCCTGGTCCTGATCGGCCTGCTTGACCTAGACGTGGACGCCCGGATTGCGGCTGTGTCCGCCGGGTCCGCGATCTTTCTGCTGCGCGTGGCGGCCATCCGGTGGGGGATCGGGCTGCCGCGGTTTCGTGCCAAGGGGGCTTGAGTTTCGGTGGCGGTCAGCTCGGCGCAGAGTTTCTCGATCGCCTGATCGGTGACGGCGTTGGCCGAATGGTGCAGGCGTACCGTCAAGGTCCCGGCCTGGGGGGCCGGCAGCAGATCGGCCTCGGTGGTATAGAGGGCGCAGAGCAGTCGGCGCGCCTCGTCGGGGCGGGTGAGGTGCTCGCGCAGGCCGTTGGCCATGGCCGTTTCGGCGCGGTAGGCAATCATCTTGATGGTATCGACAAGCTGCTTGCTCTCGGTGTTGAGCTGGCGAAAGCGTGCTTCCGACCACCCTCCCGGCACCCGCCAGGACATCCCGTTGCCACCCCTGGTCAGCGCAAGCCCATCCCGCAACGGCCAACGCCAGCGCCCATCGGCGCCGACGCCGCCCGATGTCAGCCGGCAACAGGGTGATGCGTCAGGGCTGGCGCCGCCGGATAGGATTTGCCGCCGCTGCGGAATCGGGGCACAATGTCCGGTTAGGCCATCGCCCACCCCGTCGCCCGGAGACACCTATGTCCGACAAGGCCCCCTGGATCACCTACCGTCCCGAACTCAAGGTGCTCGACTGCACCATCCGGGATGGGGGACTCGTGAATTCCCACCAGTTCAGCGACGAGTTCGTCGGCGCGGTCTATCGCGCGTGCGTCGAGGCGGGCCTCGACTACATGGAGATCGGCTACAAGAACTCGAAGAAGGTCTTCCCGACCGACAAGTTCGGCCCCTGGCGCCACTGTGCCGAGGAGGATCTCCGCCGCGTCGTCGGCGATCACACCGCCGCGGCCACCGGGCTGAAGCTCGCCGCCATGGCCGATGCCGGCAAGAGCGACTGGCAACACGACATCGTCCCGGCCGCCGACAGCCCGCTCGACATGATCCGCGTCGCCTTCTATGCGCATCAGGTCTCAGAGGCCGTGGAGATGATCAGCCACTGCCATGAACTCGGCTACGAGACCACTGCCAATCTCATGGCGGTCTCCAACATCACCGAGGAGGAGATCGACCGGGTTCTGGAGGCGATTGCCGCCAGCCCGGCGAGCACCATGGTCATCGTCGACAGCTTCGGCTATCTGTATCGCGAGCAGATCGATCGGCTCTACAAGAAATACGCGGCGGCCATTGAGGGGACCGGCAAGGAGGTCGGCATCCATGCCCACAACAACCTCCAACTCGCCTTTGCCAACACCATCGAGGCGATCATCCTGGGCTGTAACCGGGTGGATTCGACCATCTTCGGCTTCGGTCGTGGGGCCGGGAATTGCCACACTGAGTTGTTGCTTGGTTTCCTGCGCAACCCCAAATTCAACGTGCGGCCCATCATCGACGTGATCCAGCATCAGGTCGCGCCCTTACGCAAGACCTTGATCTGGGGACCGTCGGTCCCATTCAATATTACCGGTCAGTTGAACCAGCACCCGCGCTCTGCCATCGAGTGGAGCGAGGGACCCAACCGGGACGACTACCTTTCTTTCTACGACAAGGTCGTCTCGGAGATCTGATGCGCCAACCTAAACCGCCCCGTCATCCCTCGGCCAGTCATTCGGGTCACGCCAGTGTCGCGCGGGTGCCGCTGGACCGTAACCGGGGCGGGCGTGGCCGGACCGAACCCGCGCCGGCGCCCGCGGAGGGCCCCGGCGAGCGCCTGCAAAAGGTCCTGGCCGAGCAGGGTCTGGGCTCTCGTCGCGAGATCGAGGTCTGGATCACCCAGGGTCGGGTGCGCGTCAACGGCGAAGTCGCCAAGCTGGGCGATCGTGCCAGCGCGACCGATCGGGTGCGGGTGGATGGCCAGGAGGTCCGCCGTCACCCCCGGCGCGAGGCGGACAGCCAGATCATTGCCTATCATAAGCCGGAGGGTGAAATGGTTACCCGCCGCGATCCGGAGGGTCGCCCGACCGTCTTCCGGCACCTGCCGCGCCCCAAGGACGGGCGCTGGATCGCCGTCGGCCGCCTCGACATCAATACCTCCGGGCTCATGCTCTTCACCACCGACGGTGAGTTGGCCAACCGGCTCATGCACCCTTCGCGGCAACTGGAGCGTGAATACGCGGTGCGTATCCTGGGGGCGGTCCCGGACGGTACGCTGGATCGGTTGACCGCCGGCATCGAACTGGAGGACGGCCCCGCCCACCTGGATGCCGTGAGCGCGCGCGGCGGCACCGGTGCCAACAACTGGTATCACGTGGTGCTCAAGGAGGGCCGTAACCGCGAGGTCCGGCGCCTGTGGGAGGCGGTGGGTTGCCAGGTCAGTCGCCTGATCCGGGTGCGCTATGGCAATGTCGAATTGGGCCGACGGCTCTTCCCCGGTGTCTGGCGGCCATTGACCGACGAGGAGCGCCAGACGCTCCTTGGCTTGGTCGGGATGGAGCCACTGCGGCGTGCCCCGCGGGCCAAGACTGCCGCCTCACGGGTGTGGGCGCCAGGGCCGGCGCGGGGCTCGCGTTCCGGTTAGGCTAACGGCCATGGCGCCCGCGCCACCCCGAAAGATGAGAGTTGCGGTCGCCATGGCCGTTCCCCCACCCCGGCCCTCGCCCAATAGGGGAGGGAGAATTGGAGCGCGCTCCCGGCGCGACTTTCACGGTAAGTAAGGGCGAGAAAATGACCAGAAGCATCCCCTTGGTTCTGCTTGGCGTGTCGCTATGTGGTTGCGGCGTCGCTCCAGTGAAACAAGAGCCTCACAGTGGTGCAGCGGCTGCGCAATCAGTGGCGCCGGCGCCAAGTCATTGTGTCGGCACTGTCGGTTTACCGCCGCAATATGCCAATGCCTTTGAGGCGGTCGTCGACGAGCCCCTGTTGAAGCGGGCTCTTGGACAAACCGATAAGGGTGGTTTGTGCCAAGGGACGGTCTATAAGAGCAAGAAGACTCTGCCGGTTTATCGCGCCTGGAATAGCACCAATCCGCGTAGCCGTTTGGGCAACTGGTGGGCATTTAACCGACCGGCGGGACGGACGGCTGCGTACCGCGATGCGTATGAAATTTGTTATCAGTGGTCGCCATTGGACCAGCTGACGCGCTGCACCCTGAAGAAGGGTGCGCGACTGGTTGTTGGTACAGGTCAAAGCGCATACTGCGATGGCTTCCTGACCTATCCGGTGTCCCCGGCGAAGCAAATCTACATCGCGATTGATCCTGATTCACCCGCGGTCAGCGATTGCGTCGACTATGATGGATTCTTCAACTGGAAGAGAAAAGAGTCATAATCTTTGACGACGCTTTGCTAAGGCGATTTCCGGAAAACCTGGTACCACAACCAACGTCGGAGAGGATGTAGGTGCGACTTAAATCGCACCTACGCTTGGCGGTATCTCAATTGTTGGAAATCGGCTAGAGGCGGGTGCCCGGCACGCCGGACGGGCGAATGACCGGCACCAAGGGGCGGGGCTCATCCAGGGTCAGGGTCCGATTCGGGACGGCACCCTGCGTCAGCGTGGGCCGCGGCGCGGGGGCCAGGGTGGGTGTCGGTTGGCTCGTGGGTGACTGGGCGGGGTGCCCCGACTCGGTACGCACCGATGGGGGCGGGACGGCGGGCGCCGTCGGTCCGCCGCGGTGGTTGGCGACCGCCACCATGGTCGGGTCGACCACGGGCACCGCGTCGGCAAAGCGGATCCGCAGGTCACTCGGCGGACCCTTCAGCGCGCTGCGCAGGGCCTGGTCGCGACCATAGATGTCGCCGCGGAACTCCACCTTGCCGTTCTCGTCCGCACGGGCGGTCAGGTAATAGAGCAGGACTGGGAGTCGCTGTTCGAGCACGACATACCGAGTCTTGTTGGTGGCCACCACGCGATTGATCTCGCCCTGGTTCCAATTTGGACGATTGAGGATGACCTCGGCCAGCTTCAGGGGGTTCTGTACCCGCACACAGCCGTGGCTGTAGGCACGCATGGACTGGCTGAACAGGCTCTTGCTCTGGGTGTCGTGGAGATAGACTGCCTGGTCGTTCGGAAAGATGAATTTGACCCGGCCCAAGGCGTTGGTCGGTCCGGGTCCCTGGATGAGGCTGATGCGCCGCGTATCACTCACATTACCGCCGGTCGCCCGGCCGGTGCGCCGGTCCACCACCTTGAACTTGCTGGAGACCCCGCGCATTTTTTTCTGGATCGACGGGGGGACGGTCCAGGTGGGGTTGAACACCACATGCTCCATCTCGTCGCGGAAGCTCGGCGTCTGGGCCTCCGGGGTACCGACGACGACCCGGGTACTCCAATCGATCCCGCCGGCGCGCACCACATGGGCCATGAAGCCACGCACGTCCACGAGGACGTAATCGGCCGGCAGGTCGTCATAGAACCAGCGCATCCGCTCCAGATTCATCTGGATCTGCTCGACCTTGGCGGGGCTGACGGGTTGGTTGAGTGCCGCCAGCGTGCCCGCGCTCAAGGCGCCATCCGTGGGCAGGCCGAAACGCCGTTGGAACCGCATCAGCGCCTCGCGCAGCGGCGCATCAAATAAGGTTGCGTCAGCGGGCGGGGCCGCATCGTACTCGCCGAGCGCCCGCAAATGATCGCGTAATGCGACGACCCGTGGGTCGCTGTTGCCCTGCACCAGCTTGCGTCCCGCGGGGATCGGCGACAGACCGCGCAACGCATCGGACCCGCTGTATTCGTGCAGTCCGCGCTTGAGGTTGGCGTAGAAAAAGGGTTGGGGGGCCAGCGCGCCCAGCGCCGCGCCGGTATCCGCGGCGGCCACGACGCGCTCCATGGATTGGACCAGGGTCTGGGCGGGGATGGGCGCGCGGTGGTTCCAGGCGTGGTTGATCACGACCGGGTCCAGGCGTCCGAAGCGGATGTGGTAGCTGTAGCGCAGCAGCGCGTCGCTTAATTGCAGGTCCGCGCCCAGGCGGCTCGCGGGTGGCAGGGCCGTCAGGGCATTGGGCTTGCTCAGTGCGCGCAGGGTCGGCAGGTGGTAGTCGGCCGGATCAAGCCCTTCGGTCACACTCGCCTCGACCACGCGCAGCAGTGCCTCGACCTGCGCCGCGCGCTCCCAGGCCAGGCGGTAATCCCGGGCGGCATAAAACTCGGCCAGCAGACGACCCGATTCCAGCGGCACGCCGCCGATCGTCAGTCCCCCAAGGTCGCGAATGGATTCGGCCGTACCACGCAGCAGCGCGTTGGACGACCCGGTCTGATGCGACACCGGGGTAGACTCACCCGCGACCACCACGGCCGGCAACGCCGGTATCAGGGTCAGCGAGAACAACAGATGCCCGACGTGGCGCAGCTTAGCCATCTCGTCTCCTGCAAAAAATAAGGTCTTGAACAACAGGCCGTGCAGCGTGCCCCCGGCTAGCGGCGGATCTTAACCGGATTTGCGTTCGCGTGTGAGGTGTTGTTTAACAAGGTCGGACCTAAAGCTCAGCGATCAATTGGACCCGACCCTGTTCATCGACTGACTCCATGCGGACCCGAAACCCCCACAGCCGCCGCACATGCCGCAGCACCTCGTCCGCGGACTCGGCCAGGGGGCGCCGATTGTGTCTGAAATGCCGCAACGTCAGGGAGCGGTCGCCGCGCCGATCGACGTTCACGACCTGGATGTTGGGCTCCCGGCTGCCCAGATTGTACTGCTCCGCCAGGGCCTGGCGCAGCGCGCGGTAACCCTGTTCTTCGTGGATGGCGGTCACCGCGATGGTATCTTCCCGGTCGTCGTCGCGCACGGCGAAGAGATGAAATTCCCGCATGAGGTGCGGCGACAGGAATTGGGCGATAAAACTCTCGTCCTTGAAGTTGCGCATCGCAAAATCCAGGACCTTGAGCCAATCCCCGCCGGCGATATCGGGAAACCAGTCGCGATCCTCGGCGGTCGGCGACTCACAGATGCGGCGGATATCACGCATCATCGCGAATCCCAGGGCATAGGGGTTCAGCCCGCTATAGTAGGGGGCATCGAAGGGCGGTTGAAAGATCACGCCGGTATGGGACTGGAGAAACTCCAACATAAAGCCGTCGCTGACAAAGCCCTCGTCATACAGGCGATTGATCAGGGTAAAATGCCAGAAAGTCGCCCAGCCCTCATTCATCACCTGGGTCTGACGCTGCGGGTAAAAATACTGGCTGATCTTGCGCACGATGCGCACGATCTCACGCTGCCAGGGCTCCAGCAGTGGGGCATTCTTCTCGATGAAATAGAGTAGGTTTTCCTGCGGCTCCGGCGGCCACGGGGCGTCACCGGGCGGCGTGCCGTCGCCGCCGTGGGTCGGTATCGTGCGCCACAGGTCATTGACTTGGGACTGGATATAGTCGGCCCGCTCGTCCTGGCGCCGTTGTTCCTCGGTCATGCTCAAGGGCGCCGGGCGCTGGTAACGGTCTACCCCGTGATTCATCAGAGCATGACAGGAATCGAGCAGCAGCTCCACCGCGGCCTCACCATAACGCTCCTCGCAACTGGCGATATACTTGCGGGCGAAGACCAGGTAGTCGATAATGGCATCGGCGCTGGTCCAGGCACGGAACAGGTAATTGCCCTTGAAGAAGCTGTTGTGACCATAACAGGCGTGCGCAATGACCAGGGCCTGCATCGGCAGGGTATTCTCCTCCATGAGATAGGAAATGCAGGGGTTGGAGTTGATCACGATCTCATAGGCCAGGCCCATCTGGCCGCGGCGATAGGTCTGCTCGGTGCTGACGAATTGCTTGCCGAACGACCAATGGTGATAGTTGATCGGCAGCCCCACCGAGGAATAGGCGTCGATCATCTGCTCGGAGCCGATCACCTCGATCTGGTTAGCATAGGTGTCCAGGCCATAGACCTCATGGGCAAGCCGGCCCAACTCGCGATCGAAGCGCTCCAACAGTGCAAAGGTCCACTCGGATGAGTCCGAGATGATGCGACTGGTCATGCCACCTGCCTCTTGAAGAGATCCCTGAACACGGGAAAAATATCGTCGGCCCCGTCGATCTGACGCATGGCGAAGTGCCGGTGGGCGGCGGCCACCTCCTGGTAGGCATACCACAGGCTCTGGTGCTGTCGGGGGGTGATTTCCACATAGGCGAAGTAGCGCATCAGCGGCAGCAGCTTGGTGGTCAGCAGGTCACGGCAGGTCGCTGAGTCCGAATCCCAGTTGTCGCCGTCGGAGGCCTGGGCGGCATAGATGTTCCAGACGCCGGGGTCATAGCGTTGGCGCAGCACATCATAGGTCAGATCGAGCGCGCTGGAGACCACGGTCCCGCCGGTCTCCCGCGAATAGAAGAACTCTTGCTCATCCACCTCCTGGGCCACGGTGTGATGGCGGATGAAGACCACCTCGATCCGGTCGTAATTGCGCTTGAGGAACAGGTAGAGCAGGATAAAGAAGCGTTTGGCCAGGTTCTTGCGCGCCTGATCCATGGACCCGGAGACGTCCATGATGCAGACCATCACCGCCTTGCTGGTCGGTTCGGGCTGCTTTACGAAGCCCTGATACCGCAGATCGAAGGTGTCGATGAACGGCAGTGCCGCGATGCGCGTGCGTTGGCGCTCGATCTCCTCGCGCAGGATCAGAATGCGGGGGTCTTCCGCTTGCGCCCCCAGCGCCAGCAGGGCCGCGATCTCCTCCTCCAACTCCCGGATGCGCGCCCGGTGGGGGCCGCCCAAGGCGGTGCGCCGGGCAATGGAGCCCTTGAGCGAACGGACCACGTCGATGTTCGAGGGCGCCCCGTCAGTCCGATAGCCGGAGCGTATCGTCTTGAACTCAGTGCTGCCCAGCAGTTGATTGCGTACCAGATTGGGTAGCTCCAGGTCATCGAAGAGCAGATCCATGAACTCCTCGCGGGACAGATCGAAGATGAACTCGTCCTCCCCCAAGCCGCCCTTACCGGCCTTGCCCTGGCCGGAACCGCCGCGCCCGCCCCCCTCCGGGCGCTGGATCTGGTCGCCGGTCAGGAAGTCCCGGTTCCCGGGGTGGACCATGTCGCGGGTGCCGCCGGGGCCATGGTGAAAGACCGGCTCGGAGATGTCCCGCGAGGGAATCCCGACCTGTTCACCCGAGTCGATGTCGGTGATGCTGCGTTTGTTGACCGCATCGGCCACCGCCCGCTTGAGTTGCGTCTTATAGCGCTTGATGAAGCGCTGGCGGTTGACCGCGCTTTTATTGCGGCCGTTGAGTCGCCGATCGATGAAATGGGACATAGTCTCACTGTGCCTTGCGGACCCGCAGGTACCACTCCGACAGCAGGCGGACCTGCTTGGCGGTGTAGCCCTTGTCGGTCATGCGGTCGACGAACTGATCGTGCTTTTTCTGGTCGTCCGCCGAGGCCTTGGCATTGAATGAGATGACCGGCAGCAGTTCCTCGGTATTGGAGAACATCTTCTTCTCGATGACCACCCGCAGTTTCTCATAGCTGGTCCAGCGGGGATTGGCGCCGCCGTTGTTGGCACGCGCCCGCAGCACGAAGTTGACGATCTCGTTGCGGAAGTCCTTGGGGTTGGAGATGCCGGCCGGCTTTTCGATCTTCTCCAGCTCCTCATTCAGACCGACGCGGTTCATCATCTCGCCGGTGTCCGGGTCGCGGTACTCCTGGTCCTGAATCCAGTAGTCGGCATAGGTCACGTAACGGTCGAAGATGTTCTGGCCATATTCGGCGTAGGACTCCAGATAGGCGGTCTGCAGCTCCTTGCCGATGGATTCGGCATAGCGCGGTGCCAGATATTGCTTGAGATAGCTGAAATAGCGCTCCTGGGTCTCCGGGGGCAGTTGCTCGCGGGCGATCTGCTTCTCCAGCACATAGAGCAGGTGGACCGGGTTGGCGGCCACCTCGGTGTGATCGAAGTTGAACACCTGGGAGAGGATCTTGAAGGCGAAGCGGGTGGAGATCCCGGTCATGCCCTCGTCCACGCCGGCGTAGTCGCGGTATTCATGCACCGACTTGGCCTTGGGGTCGGTGTCCTTCAGGTTCTCCCCATCATAGACCCGCATCTTGGAGAAGATGCTGGAGTTCTCCGGCTCCTTGATGCGGGTGAGCGCGGAGAACTGGGCCATCATCTCCAAGGTGCCGGGGGCGCAGGGGGCCTGTGCCAGCGAGCTGTTGCGCAGCAGCTTGGCGTAAATCTTCACCTCATCGCTGACGCGCAGGCAGTAGGGCACCTTGACGATGAAGACGCGATCGAGGAACGCCTCGTTGTTCTTGTTGTTGCGGAATGTCTGCCACTCCGACTCATTGGAGTGGGCCAGGACGATCCCCTGGAACGGCAGGGCTGAGAGCCCCTCGGTGCCGTTGAAGTTGCCCTCCTGGGTGGCGGTCAGCAAGGGATGCAGCACCTTGATCGGCGCCTTGAACATCTCGACGAATTCCAGAAGCCCCTGCGTCGTGCGGTTGAGGCCGCCCGAGTAGCTGTAGGCATCTGGG
>CAILVI010000101.1 GCA_903837595.1 uncultured Thiodictyon sp. | reverse complement strand
TGCGTTCGCGAAGTGTAGAGTCTTCTTTTTCATTAATCCGCTCGAGAACTGTCCTCACGATTGCGAACTTATTGATATTCTGCCGATCATTATCGACTCGTTGCTGCAAATCCGAGAGGACATCTGCTTGAACGCCAGCGCCCCGAAAGAAGACGATTACGTCGTTTTTCGAGCGGCATAGAAGCGGAATCGTGTCAATCAAGAGCGACAGCAGTTCAGGCGGGTAGTGATAGCTTGAATCCATATTTGAAGGAAAATTACCTTTGCCTCTCTTCAATCCATAGCCTGTTCTGTCTCGAGGAAAATAGGTAACAGGCCATTTTTCCTTCGCCGCCGGTTCATAGAAGCGAGCGGAATGGCTGGCGACCAAGGCCGGTCTTCCTGACCGGCCCTCTCTGGACTCAATCTCCGACCAACACGGTCACGACCGCGCTCCAATCGCCGTGGGGCTCGTCCTTATCCCACCAGCACAGACGATAGTCGCGACTTTCCGGGGTGTGGGGGACGGCAAGCGGGCGGTCATCGTAGACGCTGCCCCGGGTGAAATGGCCGTAGAGTTCCCAAGCACCGCCATTAATTCGGCTTTCGACGACGATGCCGCCATGGTGGCGTTTGGTGCAATGGATATACACCCGGAAGCCCTTGGCGTCTCGCTCCAGCACGGCGGTGAACTCGGGCGCCGGATCGTCGACCACCGCGGCGACTGCCACGATTCCGAGTTCCCGGCCGAGACCGTCGGCATAGCCGGGGTGCAGTTTCATCCGTTGCACCTGATTGAACATCCGGTTCAGTGCGCCGGGGATGATGGGAGCGGGCGGGGCGGGAAATGGCCTGGGGGTGGGGACCGGAACCGGATCGGTCCCAGTGCCGGTGGCGATGAGCGTCTTGAAGGCGGTGTTGTCGAGGGTATCCTGGCGAACGATGGGATACCATTGGGTTACCGCCCAGACATAATTACCGAGGTCCCCCTTGGTGAAGGTGATCTCCTCGGGGCCGATGCCCATTAGCGGGCCAAATTTCGGCAGAGTCTCGAGATAGCGGAGAATCCAAGCAACACGCTCGGCTTCTGTTTTGGGAAAATAGCTTTGCGAATACATAATAATTCCCCTTGATGTATTGCAGAGGGCGTCGGCATGGGACAAGCCCGTGCCATGAGCGGTTTCTACCACCGGAAAACCGCGTTGTCAAGAGCGGCTTGCGCCCATCTTCGCGCCGCCTCTATCTGTGATCGATGCGGGCAGGGTCGCCTTTCCTGACTATAACCCCGAGCGATTCGGGTAGATCCCCTTGGGCCGCGTCGCTGTTCCTTGACACTTTGGCGGCTACTGGAAGAGTTGTCAGCCCTGCCAGAAACCTTAGCGCACCTCCTGCGAAAGTTGTCAGGCTTGCTGGAAGTTTTGGCGAACCTGCTGAGGAAGTTGTCAGGCTTGCTGAAGACTTTGGCGGACCTCCTAAGAATGTTGTCAGCGTTGCCGGAAACTTTGCTGGAACTCACCAGCCGGGCTTTCGTAAACCTGCCCGCCAGCGCCTGATCGAATGCCATAAAAACAATATCTTACAGCAGGCGCGCCGGACGTTTCAGGCGCTACAAAAACTCATTTGTTGCACCTGCCAAAAAAATTTATCGGGGTTGCCGGGCCGCCGCGATAGGTTTGCAGCGGGCTGGGTGCGCGGCATGCGGGGATTGCAGCGCGCGACGTGAAGAATGAGGGCCTTGCCCTGACTCCCCGTACCCCATCGGCAAACCTGGGCATGCCCGCTCGACTGCGCGCAGCGGCGGATAAACCAACCTCAATGGATAGGGCGGGCAGCTATAAAGCGTCTGGCCCGCCGCTGTCGCCGCACAGTTGAAATCCGGTGGCGGCGTCGGCACGCGTTCACAGATCCGATAGTCCGGCACATGCAGCGTCCGCGAACCCTGGGTGAACTGGTTGTGCAGGCTGCAATCGGCGAAGGTCCTGGTGATGTTACCGAGGTTGTTGGCGAGCGCATCGG
>CAILVI010000100.1 GCA_903837595.1 uncultured Thiodictyon sp. | reverse complement strand
CGTTTGGTATTAATTGCAGATACGCGCGTCGTCCGGGACGGCTCGACCAAGGATTTCCCGGCCGTCACGAATAGACGGTGCTGGAAAATGCGAGTTTCCTGTCAGGCACTAGATACATCGTCAACCGAGGTAGCGGAGCAGACCAATGAGCGAGCATAGCAAATCGGCAGTGGCCACGGTGGTGGGGATCGACTTGGCCAAGCGCAGTTTCCATGTGTACGGCGCCGACGCGCGCGGCCAGCCGGTGTTCAGCAAGAAGCTCACCCGCGCGCGGCTGGGCCCTTTTATCGCCAACCTGCCACCCTGCACGGTGGCGATGGAGGCATGCGGCAGTGCGCATCACTGGGCGCGGACCTTTCGGACCTACGGCCATGAGGTCCGGTTGATGGCCCCGCAGTTCGTCAAGCCGTTCGTGAAGTCCAACAAGAACGATGCGGCCGATGCCGAGGCGATCGGCGAAGCGGCCCAGCGTCCCACGATGCGTTTCGTGGCGGTGAAGACGGTCGAGCAGCAGGATATCCAGGCGATTCACCGCATGCGCAGTCTGGTGGTGGAGCGGCGCACCGCCCAGGTCAACCAGATTCGCGGTCTGCTGTTGGAGTACGGCATCGAGATCGCCCAAGGTCGGGCGGCCGCGATGCGGCGGCTCCCGGAGATCCTGGAGGACGCCGATAACGGGCTGAGCGCGCGCTTCCGGGCGGAACTTCGTGAACTGGTCGAGGAGTTGCGCCATCTCGACACGCGGGTCACCCACTATGACGCCCAGATCGATGAGATTGCGCGCAATGATGAGCAGGTGCAGCGTCTGATGTCGATTCCCGGCGTGGGCGCCAAGGGGGCGACCGCCTTGGTGGCGGCGGTCGGCGAGGACCCGGGGCTGTTTCGCAACGGCCGCGGTTTGGCCGCCTGGATCGGCCTGGTGCCGCGCCAACATGCCACCGGCGGACGCGAGCGGTTGCTCGGCATCAGCAAGCGCGGGGATGTCTATCTGCGGCAACTGCTGATCCACGGGGCGCGCGCCGTGTTGCGCTGGGTGGACCGTAAGGAGGATGCCACCAGCCGATGGGCCACGGCGCTGAAGGCGCGTCGTCACACCAATGTCGCCTGCGTGGCCATGGCCAACAAGATCGCCAGGGTCGCCTATGCCGTGATGACCACCGGCAAGCCCTACGATCCGAACATCGGCGCGCTGGCCCAAGGCTAAGCCCAGAACGGCAGGGCGCCCCCGCGTCACCGCTTTCATCCACTCGCGGCCCACGGGCCGCCCTCACCGAGTACCGATCACCACACGTTGCGAAGAGTGAACATCACTGTGATGGCATGAAAGGCAAGTCCTGCCTTCCCGAGACCCTGGGGCTCCCACCAGCCAGCTTGCTGAGACTGAGAGCGTGATGAGGACGGGAAGGCCCGCGGATTCCATCAGGGCACGCGGGTCGGCAACCACGACCCCACCACGATGCCGGATATATGGCTGCAACTTCTCCTTCTGCCAAAAACAGCGGTTTCCCTCTTGCATCGCGGGGCGGACCATATATGGGAGCCAGGCCGCCCTAACTTAACGACATTGAGTTTCCAGGCTGTACTGGAAGATGTCGACAAAGCGTCCACCGCCTTGGGGGAGAGGATCAGCAATCG
>CAILVI010000099.1 GCA_903837595.1 uncultured Thiodictyon sp. | reverse complement strand
TCAGCCCACAATGTGCAGCCCTCTTCAAGCATGCGAATCATGATCGCGATCATATGCGTGAACTGGTAAATGCCGCGCAATCAACGACCATCGAAATTAGATTAGCCAGCGAGGCTTATAGGTTAAGGTTCACTCCAGATCATCTTGCGGATTTGAAAGCTGTAATTGAAGCAGACGGCGAAAAGCAGGATTCAATAGACGAGTAGAATGCCACGCAGCAACGGACAAGTGGCGGCATTACAGATGTCTTAAACTTCCCGTAACCACCCACGAGGTTTCGCATAAGGAGCCAGTGTATGTCAAGTATCTCAAGTGCTCACAAGATTATGGAGTCGATTGCCGCCCGACTTTACGGAGTTAGCCTTCAACAAACACGCCGCATCGAAACTGCACTAGGCTGCTATTGCACCGCACTCGAGCATCATCACGCCATCATTGTGCTCTTAGAGCAACCACGAAGCATGGCTATCTCTGGATTCGCCTTGGCTCGCCCAATGTTCGAGGCATATCTACGGGGTGAGTGGCTGGCTCTCTGCGCTAAGGACGATCAGATTGAGCGCTTTCTGAGCGGCGGAGAACCACCATGCCCAGATAAACTCATCCAGGAGATCGGCGATTATCCAGATCACAGAACTGTCGGACTCGAGCTTGCTCGCCTGAAGAGTAAGGAAATATGGAAGGTCCTTTGCGATTTTACCCACACGGGGGCGCGACAGGTTCGACACTGTATTTCTGAAGATACCGCTTGTCCAAACATTCCATCCGATAGAGTCGCTGCCCTGCTCACATTATTGAATCCGATCGCGTTCGCGACAGCTATCGGAGTCGCCGCACTTGCCAAAGACATGGAACTACTGGACTGCATTTGCAGCGATGCGGCGAAATTTCTGGGCGTGGAAGGCGAAAGGATACAGGGTGAATCTGTTCCCACTGTCACTCGGTCCGCGTAGGTCTGCCAGTCGCTTTCGATGCGAGGAAGCTTCTGCTATTCCTTTGGACCGATACGCCTGACAGTGATTTTCTCACGTGACCTCGGAGCGCACTTATGCAATGGCAAGAAATCCGCGGGCATTATCCGCAACAGTGGCTTCTGCTGGAGGCGGTCAAGGCCCATTCCGAAGGCGATCAGCGTATTCTCGACCAATTGGCGGTGCTTGACGCCTTCCCCGATTCCGCGACGGCACTGAGGGCCTACGCCAGAATTCATCGCGAAATCCCGCAACGGGAGCTTTACGTCTTCCACACCAGTCGGGATACGCTGGACATCCTGGAGCGGCACTGGATCGGCATTCAGGGTGACTCATGATAATGAAAATGCGACGTGGCCTCCCGTACGTCACGGCAGAGATCGAGTATCGCGGACGGCAGGCGAAGGTCAAGGATGCGCTTGACCAGTCGCGGAGCTTGGAAGGTAGTTACGTGTAAGCAGTGACGCCATTCGCCCTCAGATTCAGAAGATTAGCCGGGAGAATCAACTATGACTGTTGCAGAGTTGGCCTACGAACAAATCAAGACACTCCCCGAGCCCCAGGCTCGGGAGGTACTGGATTTCATTGGCTATCTAAAGGAAAAGAGCGAGCGAGCGGAATGGGAGGATTTGATGGGTGCCCAAGCGGCTTCGCTCGCCGCCGTATGGGATAACCCGGAGGATGAGGTGTGGAATGAGCTATAGGCGCGGCGATTTGGCCCTGGTACCGTTTCCGTTCACCGACCTGTCGTCCGCGAAGCAACGGCCGGTCTTGGTGTTGGCCGACCCGGACGGCTACGGTGACTTCCTCGCGGTCGCCGTGACCTCGCGCCCGCACCACAGCAACGCCATTGCCATTCGTGATCAGGACATAAGTCACGGGGCGCTGCCTGCGACGAGTTGGGTGCGTACCGACAGGGTCGTTACCTTGAACGTCGTTCTGGTAAGCAAGGTTTTCGGGTCCGCCAGCAGTCTGTTTGTGGATCGGGTGATACGCGGGGTTTGCTCACGCGTCGGGATCAACGCCGCCCCCGACGCTCCGGGCAAAGGGGCGTAGAGCGCAATCATGTTCCGATTCAACCGCCTGCAACTCGACAATTTCCGCTGCTTCGAGCAGTTGGACCTGGCGATCGAGCCTGATCTCACCGTGCTCTTCGCCGAAAACGGAGGCGGGAAGTCGGCGACCCTCGCTGCGCTGGCAATGGTTATCGCGGTGTTCCAACCTCAGAGCCCCAAGTCGCTCAAGTTCGACGCGATGCGGGATCTCCGCCAGATCCCGGTCGGCAAAGGCAGTCAGCGTGAACCGGCAGGCCCCTGCTCCATGATCTGGACGGCGATGGTGGACCCGGGGCGCGAAGTCCAATGGGCGTTGGCGCGCAATCCGGCATCCAGTCGCCTGACCGACCGCACCGGCGAGATATTTGACGCCATTGAGGCCATTCGGGTGCCCGGTGCCCGGTGGCCGCTGTTCGCGTGGTACGGAACCGACCGCTTGCGCAGCCCCCAGCGTCCGGCAAGGTCGGCGCTCGACATCCGGGACCGCCGGGCCGGCTACGCGTCATCGCTCGACCCCACCGTCAACGAGACACTGCTGCTCGATACGCTCCTCGCCTGGGGAATAAGGGGTTTTCCCATTCGTCCCGAGACCCTGACGGGACACACCGTTTTCCGATGGGGTCTGCGCGGCGATGGCGCGTGCAGCACCTGGCGTTACGAAGATCTCGCCCGGACATCCGGGTATGGGCGGGCCAGTGGTCTGGTTCGAGAACGGGCAGGTCACACCCTGGGCCGAACTCTCGGATGGGTACCACGCCTTTCTGGCGCTGATCGGCGACATCGCCCGCCGCGCGGTCCTGCTCAACGAGACCGACGGACGCGAAGCCCCCGAACGCATTGAGGGCGTGGTCCTGATCGACGAGATTGATCTACACCTCCACCCCCGCTGGCAACGCGTGGTCATCGATGGACTCCGCAGTGCCTTTCCACGGCTTCAATTCGTGGTTACAACCCATTCGCCACAGGTCTTAAGCAGCGCCGAGAATCGCCAGGTACGCCGGCTCGCGGGCCGGGGGCTCGCGGAACAAGGTCTCTTTGTCGCGGGCCGGGACAGTAACGCAATTTTGCGTGAGCTGATGAACACCGATGACCGCGATGATGCTGGTGTCGAGGCCTTGCGCCAACTCTACAACGCCATTGACAGCGGACGCCGCGACGATGCCGCGCGGCTCTACAGTGAGTTGGCCGGACGCTGGGGAGACTTGGACCCGAGCTGATTCGGGCGCAAGGGTTGATGGAGTGGGACGACTGAATGCGTGGGATCTCGAAGCCATGGCTAACCGATTTTGAATATGACAGGGTACTCGGATTCACCAGCGGTGGCGAAATATACGTCCGCACCGACGCGATACTGGATTCGGCCATGCGCAGCACGCTTGAGCTTGCGATCGACGACCGAGCAGATGGTACTAATGTTCGCAAGGCAATCCTGAATTTGAATCATCCCGCATTGGTCGCCGCACGCAAGGCGGCGATAGACGCTGAGCGGGCCAGGATGGAGCGGGATTTCAAGGGAAAGACTGCAAGTCGCGAGGAGCGCGAGGCGCGGGCCGTGGTATTGTTGGGCAGGAAGACCTTTGACTCATTCGTAAGTATACGGATTTGCTGGATACGCAAGCGACTTGGAAAGGGGAAATAGCGTCAATAACCGGCTTCCGGTCTACCGACTCGATCACAATGAAAAATATAATTATCGGCCAATTCGCGACTGCGCTTTTCTGCACCGTCCTCTGTCGCTTCGTTGACGCGACATGTCTTGCCACTGACATCCCTTCCAGCGTCTGCCGATACCCGGCCGGCGACGCTTGGTGCGGCAGGAATGGTGGCGGAAACTTATACGCCTATAAGGATGGATGTGTCGAAGCGCCAGAGTCAACCGAAAGGGAAACGACGACACGCCTACCGGCACCGCTTAAGCCGTGGAAACCCATTGCCGCCTGGGACTGCGAGAAGGCGAGAACGTCGGTTGAACGCCTCATCTGTGCCGCCCCTGACGTTCGTGCCCAAGATGTCAGGATGAGGATACTCTATTCGCAATTGCAGGAGCGTGGGCTGGCGCCGGAGCAGATACAGAAGGACTGGCTGAGGAAACAACGCGAGGCGTGCGGCACGGCGGACTGTCTGCGTGCTGTCTATACCGAAAGAATCAATCACTTTGAGGCCCTCTTGGCGACCGACACTGCCGTGGCTCTCCCGCCGCGTGTAGCCGCAGCGCCTGCCGCTCCCCCACCGTCAAAGACGACTGCCACAACAACCGGACGGCCGCCGGCAGCGGCCACACCCGCGAACCTCGACGGTGAGGATACGTCTGCGGCAACCGCAGGGTCCACCATACCGGTGGTCAGTCCGCCGACATCGTTCGCCGAATCGGGCATACCGCAATTACCACTACCGGAGGGGCGTTCACCAGTCTACGCAAGCCCGCCGCTGGCCTCGCCAAAGGGCGCGACGCATGTCCTCTGGGGCGCAGTTTTGGTGGTGGCAATGGGACTTAGCCTAATCATTTGGCGGCGCCGCTCCCGCACCGGCGCCACACCATCGCCCTACGCTCGGCTACTTGCCCTATTGCGAGCCATTGGCCGCCATGGCCAGTCCCGAGCGCGAATGCAATGGCTGCACCTGGACGTCGAGACCCAAAATCGGCTGATTGAGCTGGGCCGTCCTGGTGAGTCGATAGCAGATGTCGTTACACGCGCGGTTGCGGCCCTGGAGGCGGCGACAGACCCGCCGTCTACGGATGAGCGATTGGCCACCCTGGAGCGTCGGCTGAAGCGACTGGAGGGGTCCCAATAGGCGTATGGAATAGCGACATTCTGATCGGGTTCGTTGTTGGGTCGCGCGTCACCGGGCGAGGCTTGATCATACCTCCCGGCAACCCGTCGCGGCCTGGGGGCCGCTCCTACGGGCGCAAGCGCGGTCAACGAGCAGACGCACCTCCCCGTCACTTGGGCAACTCCGGCCGCGCGAGGCTTCCCCGGAGCCATTGAACCACCTGGAGATGGCCCTGGCGTGACGCGGCACTGAGCGCAGTCTCGCCCCCGATATCCCTTGCATCGACCGCGGCACCATGATCGAGCAGGGTTTGCACGACGCCGACATGACCGTTGGCGGCGGCGAATAGCAAGGCGGCGCCACCCTCGGTGTTCCTGGCATTCACCTCGGCGCCCCGGGCGAGCAACGACTGCACCACCGCGACATGGCCGGCTCGCGCGGCGAGCATCAGCGCGGTCCAGCCGCCACTGTCAGTCAACTTGGGCGGCGGGTCCTCGGCGCGGCGGGCCGGCGTCCCAAGGCTAGCGCAGGCGCTGCAACGCGCCTTGGCATTGACATCGGCACCATGGTCAAGCAAGAGCTGAACCGCCGCGGTCTGACCATTCGCTGCGGCGAGCAGCAACGCCGTCCAGTCGCCAGTATCCTTGGGGGCGACGGCGGCGCCCTGATCGAGCAGTGCCTTGATGACCTCGACATGGCCATTCTGCGCGGCGAGCATCAAGGCGGTCACGCCGTCCGTACGCGCGGCGCTGACCTCGGCACCCGCCCCGAGCAGGGGACGCACCAACTCCGCGTGGCCTTGCTGCGCGGCGGCCAGCAAGGCGGTCCCACCATCGGACTGCGCGGCATTGATCTGCGCACCCTTGCCGAGCAGCAGCCGTACCACCTCGGGATCGCCCTGGTGCGCGGCGAGGATCAACGCGGTGCCACCCTCCTCGTTCTTGGCATTGACCGCCGCCCCTTGGTCGAGCAGGGTCTGCACGACCGCACGGCGGCCCTGGGACGCGGCCGCCATCAAGGCGGTCCAGCCGTCATCGCGCTTGGCATCGATCGGGGTCCCCAAGGAGCGCAGACGCTTGACCTGCCGCAGGTCGCCGCTGGCGGCCGCGGTGAGGAAATAGTCCGCCATCCGGTCATTGACCTTACCCTTGCCGAGCAGGACCTGGACGACCTCGGCATGACCGTTCTCCAACGCCAAGTCCAATGCCGTCTGGCCCTTTCTGTTTTTCACCTTCACCGCAGCGCGCCGTTTGAGCAACGCCTGCACCACCTCGCGGTGACCATTGCGCGCGGCGACCATCAACGCGGTCTCGCCGTCATTCTGCTGCACGTTCACCGCCGCACGTCGTGCCAATAGTGTCTGCGCCACATCAAAGTGGCCGCCCTGGGCAGCGAGGATCAACGCGGTCCAACCGTCAGAATTTCTGGCATTGACATTGGCGCCATCGCGCAGCAGTAAGGCGACGACCTCGCGGCGGCCGTCCAGCGACGCCGCCATCAAAGGGGTGACGCCATACGTGGTCGCGGCATCGATCGGCGCCCCAGCCGCGAGGAGTCGCTCGACCTGCGCCAGGTCGCCATTCCAGGCCGCGGTGATCAGGTCCCAGGTCGCATCGGCACCGGCCAGCGCCGACCACCACATGGCCAAAGCGGACACCAACACAGCAGCCAGGCGCCGACAGGGGCGCACCCGGTGCTTGCTCAGCATAGCGGCCTTGATCGCCATCCCCGCAGGACGGCAGGCATCGCGGAGCACCTGACACCGACGTGACAGCGCTGCCGAGACTGGGCAAGTATCCGCTGCCGGCCCATTGCGTGCGCGACCTGTAGGCTGGGTTGAGCGCAGCGGCCTTGATCATCGTTCCGGCCACTGATCCATGCGGCGCAAAGCGCCGCGACTCTGGGGGCGCCGCACCCCAGTGCGGCCCGGCCTCGCAGCAAACCGCAACGCTGCGATGACTTGCGAGGTTTCGCCGCACTGGGGTGCGGCGCCCCCAGTCGGTCGGCCTGACGGCCAACCGACCCACCTTGGTGGCCAGAACGATGATCAAGGCCAGCGCAGCGAAACCCAGCAATCAACTTAGGCGCGCGCAAACGATGGGTTTCGCTACGCTCTACCCAGCCTACGGAGTACTTGCCCAGTCTGTGCCGCGGTGTCACGCGCCGTGATAGGGCAATCATCCGCTCAGAGGTTCCGGAATTCGAAGAACAGGGTCCCCGCGGCGTCCTTGTACAGGGTCGAGAAGCGCACCCGCGTCTCCTGCTCGGTGCTCACCGGCTCCCATTGGTTGTCGACATCCTGGCACAGCACGGCCGACCCCGGGAGCGCCTGAATGAAGACACCCAGCCGGCCCGCCCGCAGCCGCACCAGGGCACCGCTGGCGGCGCGGCGCAATTGGAAGTCGCTGGTGATATTGATGCGGGCATCGCGGTAGAAGCCGCTGCGGGCGCCCTTCTGCGAGCGGATATTGAATGGATAGCCCTCGTCCATATCGGCCTCCGGGGAGAGGATCACGGCCAGGGTGCGCGGAAAGCGCGCGGGGCGCAGGATGCCATAGAGAATAAAGGCTGCCAGGAGTGCGAGCAGGATGGCGGCGATGACCGGCCACCAGCAGCGCAGCCAATGGTCCGGAACGATCTCGACCCGGATGGGCACGGCGGCGCGAAGCCGCTGCCCATGCTGATCCACTGCCTCCACCACCAGGGTCCCGGCCGCGTCCGGCAAGACGGCCGCCGGGCAGTTGTCGACCCGCAGGCGGACCGGATAGCGCCGGTTGGCCCCATCCTGGAAACCGAGTGTAAACGCGCGCGCGGACAACGGCTTGAAGCCCTCCCCCGCGTCGATCTCCAGCACGGCGCCCCAGTGCGAGAAGTCGCTCGTGAGTTGCAGGTCGAACCGGCCACGCGCCTGGACAAAGCCCAGATCGAGCGTCGCCGTCCCCTCAGAGCGGCCCGTGAGGCGCCCATAGTCCAGCGCCCCAGGCGGGCCGAAGGCGATGGTACCCTTGACCTCGACCTGCCCTTGAGCGGCAGTGGCGTCCCCTCCCCCGTCGGCGGTATAGTCGATGACGGCGGTCTCGACACGGTCCGGCGTCCAGTCCCGGGCATAGATGCCATCGCCGGCCGTGCGGTCGCCGTCGCGGCCGTCATCGCGCAGTTGCAGGGTGCGACCGTCCGCAAAGCGTGCGCGCACCCGATCCGGCGTGCGCAGCGCATTGCGCGCACCCATCGCCTTGAGTTGGACGGCCACCGGGGTGGTGTTGCCGACGAAGGTCGAGGGCGGGGTCTGCACCTCCAGACCCCAGGTGGCGGGCACGACCTGGGTCTCGAACGACTGCTCGTCCTGGATATAGCGGCTCGCCATCTGGACGCGCCACGTCGCGCGGCCGGCCCGCATGAAGCGCACCCGGGCGGTCATCAGCCCGTCATCGGCGTCCTGGTCGCCCTCCTGGCCGTCGTCGCGAAAGGCGACTTCAGTGCCTTCCACCAAGGCCTTCACCACGAGCCCCGGGATCTGTCCGGGGCGCGCAATGCGGCTCCCGGTCCGGTCGTCGATCAGCTCGAGCGTCACCGGCGTATCTTCGCCCTGGGCCGCCGTGGGCGGTGCGGCCACCCGCATGCTGACCGAGAAGTCCTGGATCAGGTACCAGCCGGCGTCACCGGTCAAACCGCTGACGGTGAAGCGCCAGGTGCCGGTGGCGGGCCGGCGCAGCCGCAGGATGCGATAACCGCGGGTCAGCTCGTCGAGTCCGCGGGTCTCACCCGCGCGATAGTCAGGCTCGAGCGCGTCGGCGGCCGGGTTGCCCGCGGCGGCGGCGATGGCCCCCACCGGCCCCTCGGCCGCAACCAGCAGGAACGCCTCGTCCACGAACGCGGGGACCTCGGCCACGATCGCGGTGGCGTCGGGTGACAGCCGACCGGAAGCGGGGGCCTTGGCGCCCAGAAAGCGCTGGTAGATCTCCCCAATGGCCGACAACAGTTCGGTCGGGGTCTGGGCCGCGGTGCGGATCTCGTATTCGTTGTGGACCGGCCGGCCCCGCTCGCCGAGACTGACTACCGCGGTGTGGACCCCGGCGGCACGCAGTTCGCTCAAGACCTGGGAGCTCTCCGCCCGGCAGGTATCACGACCGGCATCGGAGATGACGATGAGCAACCGCTCTTTCCCCGCCGCGGCGTCCAGCGCCGCCTTGACGGTGAGCAGCGGCACGATGAAGTTGGTCGGCCCGCCGTAGCGGGCGCGCTCGTCCAGTGCCTGCTTGAAACCGGGCAGATCCCCGGCCTGCCGGTCGATGCGCCGACTCGGGTCCGGCTGCCCGATGCACTCCGGGCTGGCAGGCATCCAGGCCAGGCTCAGGTCATCGGCGGGGCCGAGCAGGTCGGCCAGGATCTTGATCGCCTGAATCGCCAGGCGCGGGCGGTCGTTGTCGGCGTCCCGCATCGAGGTGGAGGTATCCAGGACCACCGCCACCTGGCGCTGGACGCGGGTCGGGGGCTCGGCCTGGACCGGCAACCACAGCACGACCAATAGGAACAGCGCAAACAGCATGACCGACTTGCGGATCATAGAAATTGGAGCCGCAACCATAGGCCCTCCTCGCCAATGCCCAGTCGATAGGGCTTGTGCACTTCAAGCAGATACAGACCAGCGGCGGTCGGCGCCATCGGCGCGCCGGCGCAGTCGGTGACGGTGATCCCGGGTGCCGGGCGCAAGGCAAAAAGTGCCTCGTCTTCCGGCCGGACCCACCCCAAGAGCCCTCCTTGCTGATCGACCACCTGACGCTGCGCCCGATGGGAAAGCAGGCGCCGTAATGGGTGCGCGGCCGGCAGCCGCCGCGCGACAAATTGCTGCGGATTGGCCACGCTCGCAATGGCATAACCCAGGTCGCGCGGCAACGTATAGCGTCGGCGCACCAGCAGCAGCGCCAGGACCAGACCAGCCAGCAACAGAAACGGCAGGAGCGACCACCAGGCAACGCCCGGCGCCTTGGCCACCAGCACCTCCGCCTGGAGCACCTTGATCACATCGAAATGATCATAGGGGGGGTGATCGAGAATGAGCTGCAATTGGAAGGCCGGCGGTTTGAGTGGGTCGCCATCCGCATAGGGCCCCAGGGTCACACAGAGCTCATGCCGGCCTCCCACCCCCTCGCGGTTCACCAACTCGGCAAGCGTTCGCTGCTTTCCTTGCGACCACGCGAAGCCCGCCTGAGTCCCCACCGGCGCACTCAATGGCGCCCCAGACTGCAACGCCTGGAAGCCGATCGTCTCGCCGTCCAACGTAAAGCGCGCGCCGCGCAGCGCCCCGCCCTCAATGGTCGCTCGCTCGGCGCGCAGATACCCCCGGATATTGAAGCCCGGGCTACCCTGGGCCGTCTGATTTCCTTGGGCGCTCTCAAGCCGGGTGCCAAAATCCTCCGTGAGGTCGAAGGACGCACAACTGCTCGCCTGACGCCCGAGCGCCCCACTGCCCGGATGCTTCAGCTTGATGGCCGGCGGCTGCGGCGACAGTCCGAGCCGCGGATAGACCAGCACCTCGAATGGGTCATCGGCACCGCGCGCGGCCACGGTACGGTTCTCCAAGTCGACCCTGACGGTCGCATGCGCCGTATAGGCCGCCGCCGCACCGCCGGGCAACTGGTTCTTGGTAAATTGCGTTTGCGACCAATAGCGTTGCCCCCCCGCGGCCAGATCATCCCAATGGTGGGTATCGGCAATACCGACGCCATCGGCATCGTTGCTATTCCAGGGCTCAGACCCGTCGGGCCGCGGCTGTTTGATCCAATAGCGTAGGGTCAATCGCGGCGGTATGCCCTGGGTGCCGGCCGCCGCGGTCACGAGGAAGTTGAGTTGGCAGGGCCGGTCGGCCATCGTGACGAGTGAACCAGGCGCAAAGCAGGACGGCGTCTGGTTCGACGCTATACCGGCGTGGTGCTCCAGATGCTCCCGCAGCTCCACGCGCAGGTTGGTCGGGCGCAGGACGAAGACCGACACGTCGGCGCCGTCCGTGATCCGCAACGGATAGTCTCCGGGCGAGGGCTTCAACTCCCACCGCAAGGCATAGCTCCCACCCGGCTCGCGCGCCTCCAGCAGCAGCTGTGGATTGACGGTGCCGCCGGGGGGCGGGGACAGTGTCTGCTTGGGCGGGGGTGGGGTGGAGAGCCCGCCCGGGTCCAACCTCAGGGCGACGATGGCCGCCTCGGGCGGACCCACCTCACGATGCAGATTCAGGCCGACCGCACCGCTACCGATGCGGTCTTTGCGATCATCGGGCAGGTGCAGATAGCCAAAGCCCTCGGAGAACAGCTTGATCATCGTCGCCGGGAGTTCCTCGCCGGTGCGCACGATAAAGAAGTCGGGAAAGACGCGATGGCTATAGCGGCCGGAGCGCACATTCGCCTCGTCGGCCTGCTTGATGCCGGCGAAGAATGCCTCACCGCGGCTACTGGCATCCGGACCGAACAGGATCACATAGAGTCGCGTCTGCCGGGCCGCGAGCTCCGGCAAGAGCCGCGTTTCGATATAGGTCTGGTCGGGCCCCGGATTGACCGACAGCCCATCCGTAATCAGGACAATGGTTCGGGTCATCGCCGCGCTGTCGGTACTCGACAATGGCGGGAGATCATTGAGTGCCTGAATGAGGCTCGGTGAATAATAGGTATTCATCGCATCGAATGGCAACTGCCCCGCGCTCAATGCGGCGATGAACTGCGCGCGCGCCGCCATCCCGGTGGCCCGCCTGGGCGTCACGCTGCTCACCGGCGGCTGCTCGCCGGTCCATTTCTGTTGATCGAATGGGATGACCGCAAAGCTGTCCGGATGCTCGGCCTTGTTGGGGTCAGGTTTCAGCAGGTCGTGTAGCAACAGCGTGGAGAGGATCGCGAGGCGCCCCGGGTCGTTCGGCGGGTCCTGCCAGCCACAGGCGGCCCCGCACATGGACTTGGAGGTGTCCAGGATGACGCGCACATGGTCCCCGGTGGAGCCCAGGTCCAGTGCGCCCGCCACGGCCTCGGCCGCACCCAGCAGGAAGATGCCGATGAGTACACCGCAAGAAAAAACGCCGGCCCATGCCGGAGGCCGGTCGGCACGCCGACCCGTGCCCGTGCGCCCTAACCGTCGTCCCGGACGCGTCAGGGACGCACAGGCGCCAACACGCGAGGGGGTGATCGCGATCGCGGTCATGGTTGGGCTCAAGGGCTGGGGTCCACCTCGGCAGGCGCCGCGGACGCAGCGAGTCAGCGGCTGGAGGCCCTAGTTTACCCCCGCGAGGGGAGACCGCGCCCGCGTGGGTTCCTAGCGGACCTAAGCGACGCTTGATCGGGCGCCGCCGTCCCTCCGGGGGCCGACCACCGGAAAAAGAGAATTTCGATTCAATGGAGCTGGCTATCAAACTCCAGACACAGGGCCGGTGGCACGCCGTCTCTAGTGGCAGCGCCACCGACCCTCGTCCCTGAAAAAATTACGTCACGATCTAATGATCTACCTGCAGACAGCTGCCGATTCAGGTCCGGTTCCAACCGACGCGGATATGCAAACCACCTGACTGCCGTCCAGAATTCCGGTTAAGGCGGACCCCGTACCGGAGCCGGTCAAGATCAACTTATCTTTCTTGGTCGTGTCGGCCTTGTACCAGATGTTAACCTTGACAGACGCCTTACTATCGGTCGCCTTCGCCGCTCCCCAATTACCTTTGCTGCCGGAAGACGGCGACGGCCACACGCCGTTCGAGCAATTCCCGCCCCACCACAAAGTCGCTGATCCGACTGTTTTTCCCTTGCTGTCCTTGAGTGTAGCGCTCGTCGCCGCAAGATCGTTCTTGCATCCAGCGCCGGCAGCGCTGTCGCCAGGATTGAATAGGTTGCGAACCGACACCTCGGTGGTCGCGGTCCAGATCTGCTTGTTTTCCGAATAGCTAGCCGTGATGGTGGCATTGGCGTTGGCCGTCACGGCTGGCGCCGTTAGTCCTCCTTTCGCTGAAATGGCCAGGATATTCTTATTACTGCTTGACCAACTGCCAGTCGTAACCGGCTTTCCCTTGAAATACGCCTGGCAGCTCCCACTTGCTCCTTCGATCAGGGCTTCAGTACAGGCTATCCGGAAGCGGCAAGAGGTTATCTCGTTGGCGTCAGAACTACCGATCGGCGGACAGAATTTACCCATTTTGTAATAGATATAACCTTCGACCGCTAATGCCACAGGTTTAGCGGTTTCGGCAAACTTACCAAATGTCCCAGTCCCTGACCTAGCCGGGTCCGGCATACATCTGCTTTTTGAGTCGAGCGTGCCGCAGAAGGCACCGCCACCATTCATGTCGATCACCTTGGAAACTTTACCGTCGGCGTCGACCTGCGAGACTACCCCAACATGTCCATACGTGCCCCCCTTATACACAATGATGGCACCAACTATTGGAGTATTGCCCACAGAAGCTGTTCCAAGAACATTTTGGGCGTTCTTATACCAGTATTGGGCATCGCCTGTCCACGGCACCCCCCCCTTGATCAAATCGACCCCATAGGTACAATAACCGGTATCGAAGGCAAACAAGGACACCGGTGCCAGGCAAGCCAAGGCGGTCATCGTCTTCAGTGCGATCTTACAAGACATAATCCTATTCCCCTGGTGATGTGTGCATGAGAGATCGAGACATCAGGATATCTGCAGCAGGCGGGTCAGGCATTGACCATCACTCCGGCCATCGCCATTCGCGGCACCCCATCACGACCGGAGCGCCGTTCCTGCGGGCGCAGGAACACCCCCAACCGCGAATCTCATCCGCAGGCTGACCGGCGTATTGATCGAGACCGGCGGTCACAGATAGGGCTCAAGCACCGGGGGCACGGACTGCCCATGGGCAAGAAAGGCATCCCGCAGCGAAGCGAGCCAAGCCTGGTCGCTGGCAAGGAAGTAATCCAATATGACCCGCTGGACGAACGGATCAGACTCGTCTGGAGCCACCGCGACCAGGGACTGAGCAAAGAGGCCGAACTCCGTTGGATCCAATCGGCTGTCGCGCACGGCATTGATAACCGCGACCCGAATCGATTGATCGGCATCTCCGGCCAACAAGGCGACGGCATTCTGGATGGAGCCATGCCAGTCCATTTCGCCGATCAAGTCGCGCCGCAATCCGGCATCTTCGGAGACGTCGGACACCGCCGCCAGGACCAGCCCACGGGTATCATCCGAATCGAGAACCGCCAACGCCCGCAGCCCCTTGCGGCGAGAGGACGAGTCAATGCCGGACGTTGCCGCAAGCGCGGCACCCCCGACCTGCGACTCGAGGACCTGTGTCAATGAAGGGCAACTCATCCTGGCGGGGGCTGGTTGCAACGCGCCGCCCAGCGAGCGACTGTCGGTCGTAGCGGTGTCGATCTTGGTCAAGGGGGGACTCGGAGGCCGATCGATAGCAGCGCCGCCAACCTGCGGACCGCGCTCCCCGCAAACCGCTTGGGCTGGACAATGCTCCATCAATGCCTCTCGCCCGTCCTGCGGGCAGGGCAATGGTAGCGGCTGGAGGAGTGCATGCAGGATGTAGCCAATAAGCACACCCACCAACACCTGGATACTGCTCTTCCATAGTCCGCACTGCTGAACCACCACGATTCGCTTCCCTCCGCAACGAGCGGACCAGGGCGGTAGCGGCGCGAGCCGTCGACTGGTTACTTCAAACGACGCCACCGCTGAAAAATTAACCTAGCTCAATAAGGAAAATATCACTACGGAGACGACCTGTCAAGGCATGCGGTAATGAATCATGGGGCGAACACCCAACCGTGTCAGTCGGGTTTTACGAGCCACTTCACATTGCCAAATGTAGGCGCTACGTGGCAGACATCGCCGGGCGCGTGGCGCCGCGCCGGCAGGAGCAGGGACAGGGGCATTTTCGGCAAGCGAGGTTCGCCGGGGACCGCAGGGTATCTGCCCAAGCGTAGGCGCATGGCTCGTGCACCGATTGGCTGCCCGCCTGTTACTTGGAAACCGTATCCGCTCAATCTGTCCGGTCACGGTACGGACCGCCCGGCACCCGCCCGTCCGCGTGGAAGGCCCGATAGGCGGCACTCGTCACGACCTCACCGACGTAGTAGTCCACATAGTCCCGATCCTCGACGACCACATGGTTAAAGAACCAGCGTTTGAACTCTTCCAGGGTGTCTGGACTCAGCCGCATGGCCCCGTCCTGCTCCAGGCTGCGGCGCAGGTCGGCAAACTCGGCGAGTTGCATCGCGTGCTCGCAACGGTGCCCTTCGTACCCCGGGAAGCGGATCGTGCGCAGGAACGCCTCTTCGGCCTGGAAATGGCGACGCGTGCGCTCGATCAGTGCGTCCAACACGATGAAAACCCTGCACTGGGCGATTTCCGGGTCCTGGGTGAGCGGATGTCCATTCACCTCCACGAGCCGGTTGAGGATCGCAGCGATCTCCCGGTGGTCATCATCAATCCAGTCGATACCGGTCTGCCACTGGTTCAGCCACGTCAGGAAAGCGGCCATAACTTGCACCAAGTTTGAGGATAGGATCGGTTCAGGGGGCAGACGCGGGCGCGCCCCGCGTACGCCGGTCTGTCTGAACATAGCTTAGTCGACATTCCTTACCATTCCTCGCTTCCTTCGCGTTAGCATGGGCACGGGCGGCCGACCGGCAGGACAGCGGCGGACCGTCGCGTCGCTGCGTCAGGCGGCGACGCGCCGCGGACACGCGCCGCCCGGCATCGGGCCGCTCACCCGCCGGGGGTGACGGCAAAACAATCCTCCGCCGGCCCCGGCCGGGTCCGCGGACATCGCACAGCACAGGAGACTAGAGGTCATGGCGCGTCTGTTTCGCATCAGCGGTTTCCGGCCCTTTATCGGGATGATGTTTCTCAATGCGTTCGTTGACTTGGGCCATAAGATCGTCATCCAGAACACCGTCTTCAAGACGTACGACGGTGACGCCCAGATACTCTTTACCGCTATCGTCAACGCCCTGATTCTGCTGCCATTTGTATTACTGTTCTCACCCTCCGGCTTTCTCGCCGACCGCTTCCCCAAGCCGCAGGTGATGCGGGTCTCCGCCTGGGCCGCGGTGGCCATCACGCTGGGGATCACCGCCTGCTATTACCTCGGACTGTTCTGGCCGGCCTTTGCGATGACCTTCCTGCTGGCGCTCCAGGCGGCCATCTACTCCCCGGCCAAGTATGGCTATATCAAGGAGTTGGTTGGTAACGAGGCACTGGCGACGGCCAACGGCTGGGTCCAGGCAACCACCACGACCGCCATCCTGGCCGGGATCTTCTTCTTCTCAGTGCTGTTCGAGCGACACCTGAGCGGCATGCAATTCAGCACACCCGGCGAGGTCATGCACCTGATCGCACCCGTGGGTTGGGTCCTGGTGCTCGCCTCCCTGGTCGAGGTCGGCCTGTCCTATCGCCTGCCCCTGACCGAGCCGGGAGAGAAGATCGCCTTCGACTGGGCGCAGTACAGCAGCGGTCGCTACCTGCGGGTCAACCTTAAGGCCGCCCGGGACAATCAGGTGATCTGGCTCTCCATCATCGGGCTCGGGGTCTTTTGGTCCATCTCCCAGGTGCTCCTTGCGGTCTTTCCGGCCTACGCCAAGGAGACCCTGGGGGAGACCGACACGGTGGTGATCCAGGGCCTGCTGGCCTGCTCCGGGATCGGCATTATCCTGGGGTCCGTCATCGCCGGGCGGGTCTCGCGCGACCACATCGAGACCGCCCTGATCCCGGTGGGGGCCATCGGCATCGCCGCGGCCCTGTTTCTGCTCCCGGAGTTACACTCGACCTGGGCCCACGGTGTCAACTTCCTGCTGCTCGGCGTCCTGGCCGGTTTCTTCCTGGTGCCGCTCAATGCCCTGATCCAATTCAACGCGGGGGAGGCCGGCCTGGGGCGGGTCCTGGCCGCCAGCAACTTCATCCAGAACATCTGGATGCTGGCCTTCCTGGGGCTGACGGTGGCCGCCGCCTACGCGCAGGTGAGCGGCTTTGCACTCATGGTCGCGCTCGCAGTGATCGCCCTGGTCGGGGCGGCCTATACCATCTACCAATTGCCCCAGTCACTGGTGCGCTTCGTCGTCCTGCGCATCGTGGCGACCCGCTACCGGCTCAAGGTCATCGGGCTCGATCACCTGCCGGCCCAGGGCGGGGTGATGCTGCTCGGCAACCACATCAGCTGGTTGGACTGGGCCATGGTCCAGATGGCCTGCCCGCGCCCCGTGCGCTTCGTGATGGAGCGCGAGATCTACGAGCGTTGGTACCTGAAATGGTTCCTGGATTTCTTCGGGGTGGTGCCGATCTCGCGCGGCAGCAGCCGCCACGCCATCGCCATCGTCGCCCGACTGCTCGAACAGGGGGAGGTGGTGTGCATCTTCCCGGAGGGGACCATCAGCAAGAACGGTCAACTCTCCGAGTTCAAGCGTGGCTACGAACTCTCCGCGCGCCAGGTCGTGGTGGGGACCGGCGCCGTCCCCCATGTGACCATCGTCCCCTTCTACTTGCGTGGACTTTGGGGCAGCCGCTTCTCCTACGCCAGCACCAAGCTCAAGGAAACTCGCGGGGCAGGACAGGTGCAGGACGTGGTCGTCGCGTTCGGGGCGCCGTTGCCCCTGGAGTCGGACGCGGAGCGGGTGAAACAGGCGGTCTTCGAGTTGTCGGTGAGTTCCTGGGAGAACTATGTGTTGGGGCTACCGACCCTGCCGGTCGCCTGGCTGCGCACGGCCAAACGCACCCCAGCAGCGGTGTCGGTGATCGAGTCGGCCGGGACCACGCTCACCAACCGGCGGCTCATCACCGCGGTCCTGCTCTTCACCTCGCGCATCCGGCGCCTGGCCCCGGAACCCGCCCTGGGGATCCTGCTACCCGCAAGCGGTGCCTGTGCCATCGCCAACCTGGCCGGGCTGATGGCCGGCAAGCAGGTGGTGAACCTCAACTACACCGCCAACCCGCAGGCACTGCGCGCCGCCATCACTGCCGCGGGCATTCGTCATGTCATCACGGCGGACCGTTTCCTAAAGCGACTCACTGGGCGCGGTATTGATCTGAGCGCCGCCTTCGGCGAGGTCACCCTGCACCCCATGGAGGAACTGCGCGCCGGCATCGGCCGTGCGGAGTCGCTCGGGACGCTGGCGCTGGTCGCGGCGCTCCCGGCGCGCGCCCTGCTCGCCCTGTTCGCACAACACACCCGCCCCAGCGACACCGCCGCCATCCTCTTTTCCAGCGGCAGCGAGGGAACACCCAAGGGCGTGGAGCTGACCCATCGCAATATCATGGCCAACCTGCGGCAGATCTCAGACGTGCTCAATACGCAGGCCGACGACATCATCATGGCGAACCTGCCGCCCTTCCATGCCTTCGGGCTCACCGTGACGACCTTCCTGCCGCTGGTGGAGGGCATCCCCATCGTCTGCCACCCGGACCCCACGGATGCCTTCGGCACCGCCAAGGCCATCGCCCGGCACCGCGCCACCGTGCTCTGCAGTACGTCCACCTTCCTGCGGCTCTATACCAAGAACCGCAAGGTCCACCCGCTCATGCTGGACTCACTGCGGATCGTGGTGGCCGGGGCCGAGCGGCTGGCTCCGGACGTGCGCGAGGCCTTCGTGCTCAAATTCCAGCGGCCGATCTTCGAGGGCTATGGGGCCACCGAGACCACACCGGTGGCGAGCGTCAACGTGCCCGACACCCTGGATCTGGACAACTGGAAGATCCAGACCGGTTCACGCCCCGGCACCGTCGGCATGCCGCTGCCCGGGACCAGTTTCCGGGTGGTCGACCCGGTTTCGCTCACGACCCTGCCGGCCGGCACCGACGGGCTGATCCTGATCGGCGGGGTGCAGGTCATGAAGGGCTATCTCAAGGCCCCGGAGCAGACCGCCGCGGCCGTCACGCAACTGGACGGCCGGCGCTGGTACCGCACCGGGGACAAGGGCCATCTGGACCCGGACGGGTTCCTGACCATCGTCGACCGCTACTCGCGCTTTGCCAAGGTCGGCGGTGAGATGATCAGCCTGGGCGCGGTGGAGGAGCAAGTGCGCCGTGTACTGGCCCAGCCTGAACTGGAACTGGCCGCGGTCAGCCTGCCGGACGAGAAGAAGGGTGAGCGTATCCTGCTCCTGGTGGCCGCGGATCTGGACTGGGATGCCCTGCGCCGCGCCTTGCTCGCAGCCGGCGTAAACCCCTTGAGCATCCCAGCGGACGTGCGCCGCGTCGACGCTATCCCCAAGCTCGGCAGCGGCAAGACCGATTTTAGCGGGGTCCGGCGCCTAGCGCTGGCGGCCTAACAGACTGGAACTCTATCATCAGGATTGGCCATCAATGAACCGCATTGGACACAAAATAGACCGTGTTTTTTCCAGACTCAGCGGCAGACCGGCGGCATCACCCCGGCGGGCGGGCCGGATATGAGCCGATCAGTCAGCACCAAGACGCACGAGCGCGGCTTCGCGGGAGCGGAACCATCCAAGACGCATCCACTCGTGCGGGCACTCGGCCCCGTCGTTTTGGTCCTTGTGGGGTTCCTGACCCTGGTCGGGATAGCGCTCTATGTCGATGACTTGAGCGATCAATTCGACCAACCGATCGCGGACGGATGGATACGACTGCAGGGCGTAGAGCAGGTGGTCCAGGACCTGATCCGCATTGAGGCGTCCGTCTACCAGCTGGCTAGTACCCGTGGGGGGCTGGCCCAGGCCCGGCTTGGCCGGGCGCTGCGTACCCTCATTGAGAGCACCCAGGCGCGACTCACCGCGATGGCGGGGGCCCGCAATCGGCCGGATGTGCACTCGCCCCAGACCGGCGAGACGATCACGACGGCACTCAGCGACTACCCGCTGGAAGTTGGGGACCTGGTACCCACGCTGACGACGCTCAGCGATCAGGTGGCGCTCCTCACCCGGCTCTTGGGCGAGCGCGACGCCGCCCGGACCCGCCGGGACGACCAGGCAGAGACGCAAGCCAATGAGGCGTTACACTCATTTCTGAGCGACCTGCCGCCCACCTTCTTCCGCCTGAGCGAGCAGGCCACCCGGCTGCTCGACGACGGCCGGCAGCGCTTCGCCGACCTCAAACAACAAATCACCGCCCAGCGGCGCCAGCTGCGCGGGAGTGAGGCGCTGCTGGTGGCGGCAGTGGTGTTGCTGGTATTGGCCCTGACCTTCGGCTATGCCGCGCGCCTCGAGGGCGAAAACCGCCGCCGGCGCCTGGCCCAGGACGCCGTCGCCCGGGAGCGCGATGCCGCAGACGCCGCCAACCGCAGCAAGTCGGTCTTTCTGGCCAATATGAGCCACGAGATCCGTACGCCGATGAACGCCGTCATCGGCATGACCTCGCTCGTGCTCGACAGTGAGCTGGCACCCAAACAGCGTCATGATGTGAAGACCATCCTCAACTCAGCTAACGCCTTACTTGGGCTCTTGAACGACATCCTCGACTTCTCCCGGATCGAGGCCCAGCAGATCCAGTTGGAGCAGCGTTCATTCGATCTGGTGGAGGTCATTGAGGAGGTGGTCCGGACCTTCTCCGATACCAGCCGGCGCAGCGGCGTGGCACTGTATTACCGCATTGAGGCGAACTTCCCGCGCGCCGCGGTCGGCGACGCGCTACGCCTGCGCCAGATCCTGGTCAATCTGGTGGGCAACGCCTTTAAGTTCACCACCCAGGGCCATGTACGCATCGACGCCGGGCTCGCGGAGGAGCGCGCTGGCCTGGTCACGCTGCGCTTGCAGGTCTCCGACACCGGTGTGGGCATCCCCCGCAACCGCCAGGCCGGCATCTTCTCCCGCTTCACCCAGGCGGACGAGACCATCTATCGTAAGCACGGGGGGGCCGGACTCGGGCTCTCCATCTCCCAGAAACTCGCTGAACTGATGGACGGGCGCATGTGGGTGGAGAGTGAGCCGGGCGCGGGCAGCCGCTTCCATTTCACCGTGCGCCTGCCGCGGGCCGAGGGCAGAGCGCTGCCGAAATTGGGGACCGCGCGAATCCTGGTCGCCGGTACCGACGCCATCGCGATGGGGCTGGTGTGTGAGCGTCTGACCCAATTGGGCTGCCGCGCCGAGTGTGTCTTCGATGCCGCCGCTGCGGACGCCCGACTCAAGGCCGCGGCAGCCGCCCGTGACCCCTTCCGTGTCGTGGTGCTGGAGAAGTGTCTGTGCGATGCGACCACCACCGACATCCTCACCTTCCTGCGCGAGATCCCGGTGGCACCGGAGCTGGCATTGATCGCCCTGTCCGAGCCGGACAAGCAGGAGAGTGACCGGCTCGCCGACGGCAGTCATGTCTTGTGCATCACCGAGCCCCTGATCGTGGGCGAGCTCATCAATCATCTGCATGACTTCGCGCAGGCCCAGCGCCTGGCGGCCGTCGGCACCGCGGCTCCGACCAGCGCGCCACCGCGGGGGACCTATCGCGTCCTGTTGGTCGAGGACAATCACGTCAACAGCGTCATCGCCCGCCGCGTCCTGGAGAAGGACGGCCACCAGGTGACGGAGGCATTGGACGGCGCGGTCGCTCTGAACGCGCTCGCGGCCGAGGACTTCGAGGTCGTGTTGATGGATGTGCAGATGCCGACGATGGATGGACTGGAGGCCACCCGCATCATCCGCGCCTTGGAGGCCGGACAGTCGCCCGAACGACCGGCAGTGGTACCCGCTGGCCTCCCCGAGCGCCTGCGTGATCGCCACACCCCCGTGATCGCGATGACCGCCAACGCCATGGCCGGCGATCGGGAACTCTGCATCGCCACCGGCATGGACGACTACATCACTAAGCCCTTCAAGCGCGAGGAGATGCTGGAGACCGTACAACGGGTAATGAGAAACCGCCCGGCAGCGGCCGGGGCCACAGCGGACCCGCTGTCGACCTAAAGCGGAGAATCGTCAGTCATTTCTGCCGGGAAATGGCGTTTGAAATTTTTTGCGCTTTCTCAGTTGGTTGTGTCGTATGATTAGGCACTTAGACAGGTCCCTTCGTGCAGGCAGGAATCGACACCCATGGTTGATCACGACACCCTCGAAGAACGCGCACCGGACCCCGCGGCCGTCCGGTCTTGCATCCGCCCCCCGGGACGCCAAGGCGCCCCGGGGCGGCTGCCGGCCGCGCACCACGCCCGACCGGGGGAGGTCGCGGTATGACGCCCACCCCCTTCCTCGACTTGGCCAGAACCGCGGACGCGCGCCCCCTCCCCGACCCCGATTCACCCCAGTACCGGTGGCTGATCTGTCACCGGGACGGGTCGGTGGCATCGCACTCATTCAGTCCCCCCGCAAGCCGCACCGAAGTCCAGTCGTGGTATCCCGGCGCGACGCTCGAACCGGAGTTGGCGTAGCTGGCGTAAGCGGCGCGCGCGCCCATCCCCGAAAGAGGTGCGCTCAGCCGCAGTGCCGGTTGAGGACGTGCTTTCGCTGACCTCGATTCCGGCGAATGAGGATGGTGCTCATGCGCCCTCCCCGCTCGAGCGATAGCGCCCCGCCAGGCGGACGTAATTGGCCGCCGAATACTCCAGGTACTCCAACTCACGCTCGGTCAGTGCCCGCACCCGCCGCGCCGGGGCGCCGACCCACAGTGCACCGCCGGTGAGTACCTGGCCCGGGGTCACGAGTGAGCCGGCGCCGAGCAGGGTCCCGGGTTCGATGATCGCCCCATCCAGGACCCGGGCGCCGATGCCGATCAGGCACAGGTCGCCGATCTCGCAGCCATGCAGCACCACCTGGTGCCCGACCGTCACCCGCTCATGGATGATTAGGGGGGCGCCACCGGGTCTGAAGCGGCTGTCGTGGGAGACGTGCAGGATGCTGCCGTCCTGGATGTTGGTTCCCGCGCCGATCCTGATCCGGTGGATATCGCCGCGGATGACGGACAGGGGCCAGACCGAGGCGCCGGGTCCCAGGGTGACGTCGCCGATCACGACGGCGGTGGGGTCGACCCAGGCGCTGGGGTCGATGTCAGGGTATTGACCTTCAAAGGGTCTGATCGGGTCCATGGCGGCACCGCCGGATGTCATCGTGAGAGGAATGCCCAGTGTATCGCCAGGGCAGTCAGCCGGCGCATCCGACGATCCGCTAACGCAGATAGACCCGCACACGACTGGAACGCCCGCGCCCGTCGACCACCGAAATGGCCGCGTAGCCCGGCCCGGCCGGCTGCCACTCGATGGTGCGGGCGAAGGGTTCCTGGCCGATGGGCCGGCCGTCGGCGAACCAGGTGAAGGGGGGATGGCCGTTGCGGACCTTCAGCGCCAGGGTGGCGCCAGACCGATCGGCCTGATCAAAACCGACATCAAGCCTGGCGCCATCGGGCGGAAAGGCGATCTCGGGGCCGGCCGGGGCGGCGCCGACCCCGGCGTCGCGCACCCGGGCGTGTCGCAGCGTCGGTGGCAGGGCGTTGGTCGCCGCCATCAGTGCACCCGGCGGGGCGCTCGGCAAGGGACTGCGGGGACCCAGGCGGGTAAAGGCATCGAGCAGGATGGGGACGGCCATGTCGACCCCCTTGAGCCCGGGCACCGGGGCGCCGTCCGGCCGTCCCACCCAGACCCCGACCACGCGGCGCCCGTCGTAGCCGATGGCCCAGGCGTCGCGGTAACCATAAGATGTCCCCGTCTTGTAGCTGATCCCCTGAGGGGCGGCATCATTGGGGGCCGGGACCTCCGAGAGGATGGAGGTCAGGTACCAGGCGGCGCGCTCTTCCAGCACCCGGCGACCTGGACCGACCACCGCCGGGCCGTCCAGGGTCTCGTGCAGGTCCAGTGATTCACCGCCGCGGGCGATGGCGGCGTAGATTCGCACCAGGTCGAACAGACTCAGCCCCAGGCCGCCCAAGCCGATGGCCAACCCCGGCGGGGCGCCATCCGCCAGCACCGGGGCGGCCCCGGCGCGACGCATCCGGGCAAGCAGACGCGCCGGCCCCACCGCGTCCAGGAGTTGCACCGCCGGGACATTGAGCGACAGTGCGAGCGCCCGGCGCACCGTCACCGTGCCCTGGAAGGAGCGGTCGAAATTGCCCGGCACATAGCCGGCGAAGGCGGTCGGCCGGTCCTCGATCAGGCTCTCGGGGTGGGCGATGCCGGACTCGAATGCCAGGCCGTAGATCAGCGGCTTGAGCGTCGACCCGGGGGAGCGCAGCGCCCGGGTCATATCCACATGGCCCTGGCGGTCGCCGTCGAAGAGCCCGGCCGAGCCCACGGTTGCGAGCACCTCGCCGTTGCCGTGATCGGCCACCAGCACGGCGACCGAGACCCGTGGGTCGATGGCGGATGCCCGATCCGCCGCCAGGGTCTCCAGACGGCCCTGCACACCGGTATCCAGGGTGGTGCGGTGGACGGAGCGTCCGGGGAAGGCCAGGGCGAGGCGCGTCCCCAGGTGGGGGGCCAGCATGGGAAAGGGCCGCCGGGCGGTCGGGACCGGCTCGCGGCGCGCCGCGGTGGCGGCCTGCGCGTCGATCAGCCCCAGTGCCAGGGCGCGCCCCAGCACGCGGTCGCGCGCCCGCCGTGCGGCGGCCGGATCGCGATCGGGCCGCCGTGCCTCCGGGGCCTGCGGCAGCGCAACCAGAAAGGCCGCCTCCGCGGTGGTGAGGTGCTTGGGCTCCTTGCCGAACCAGGCGAGCGAGCCGGCGCGCAGCCCCTCCAGGTTACCGCCATAGGGGGCGACGGTGAGATACGCGGCGAGGATCTGCGCCTTGTCCGCGTTGCGCTCCAGGGCCAGCGCGCCCAGCGCCTGCCGGACCTTGCCGGCCGCCGAGCGGGTCCCGCCGCCGTCCAGCAGCCGGGCGAGCTGCATGGTCAGGGTGGAGCCGCCGGAGACGATGAGCCCGCGCGTTGCCAGTTGAGTCGCCGCGCGCACCAGGGCCAGCGGGTCTACGCCGTGATGGCTATAGAAGCGCCGGTCCTCCACCGCCAGCAACAGCTTGATAAAGCGCGGGTCCACGGCGGCGAGGTCCAGCGGCAGGCGCCAACGCCCGCGGTCCACCGTGAAGGGGCGCAGGAGGCGGCCGTCCCGATCCAGGACCAGGGTGGAGGTCGGGACCTGAAGGTTCGGCACTGCGGTGTGGTCCACCAGGGCGGTCAGACCCAGCCAGGCAGCCAGGCCGAGCACGGCCAGGCCACAGAGCGCAAGCGGCAGCCAGCGGGCCAAGCGATGGCGGGCAGACTTTGGGGCGAGTCCGCGAACACACGCAAATAAATGCAAATTCATTAGCCGACCCTGTCAAAGCTACACGGGCTCAGATTAATCAGCGCTTGCTCCAACCGTGGAACCAATGGCAGAAGATGCGAAAGTTCGTTTGACCGGGCGTCGAGCACCACCACCGAGAGCGGCAGTGTTGCCGGGTTCTGCTGATACCGAAGGTTCTTGTCAGCGGTCAGAAAGCAATCGAACTGCCCGGCCGCCAGCGCCAACAATTGGCCATATCTTGATGCCGCCCCAGCCCATCTCAAGCACCGTCTTGACCGAATGGTTTGGCAGGTAACCCCGCAAGCGCCGGGGCAGCGACTCGTCAAGCAGCAGCCGCATTGACGAACAGCCGTGCCCGGGCGTCCTCCAACACCGCGATCGCCGTCTGCCGACTAACGGAGCGAAAATCCACAAGAAACTCATCAAGCGAGGAGGTGCCTTCGAGGTCGTCAAAGAGATTTTGCACGGGAACGCGCGTCCCCGCGAAGCACAGGGCTCCGCTCATGACATCAGGATCACGGGTGATCAGGGTGTTTTCCATCGGCACCTCCAATTGACGCAAGACAGTCGGATACGGTGAGGTAGATGTTGGCAGGGCGCCGACCAGGCAGCGCCCGCCTGGACAGGCTAACCCGACAGTCGCCGCGTCGCAACCTTTGATCAGCCGTAGGGACGGGGGGAATGTCCCGCCTCGCTGGTAAGATGTTCCTAGACCATTCCTGCGGAACCGATGGGTCAGTATGAGGTACAATACTGATGTCTATCCTATGGTTTGCCCATGTCCACCATCGCGGCGCCAACCGAATCCACCCGCATCAACCTGCGCACCAGCCCGGAGGCCAAGGCCCTCATCGAGCGTGCCGCGACGCCGATGGGAACCACCGTCTCAGGCTTGATGCCGAAAACGCCTATGAGGCCACCCGACGCATTGTCGCCCACAATGACAATCTGGTGCTGTCCCAGGCCGCCTTTGAAGCCTTCCTCACGACCTGCGAGAACCCATCAGAACCCAACGAGGCGCTCCGCGCCTTGATGGCACGGCACTGAATGGAAAACTTGGGCACCGGACGAATGCCCCGTCCCGCCCGGGGCACCGCGCCAACCAACCTACCCCCCTCTCGTGAAACCGCTCCAGCGGTGTCACGCAGGTGTTGGGCGCTCTGCGCCCCGAGGCCCGCGAAGCCGACACATGGGCATCTTCAGGATGCGAGTGATCAGGGCAGCGCTAAGTCATTGACGTCGACCTTGAGTTCAGGTCTGACGCGCTGTAAAGCTTCAAGCTGTCCGTCAGCAAGCTTCGTGCTAGTGAGGCCCAAATAATCGAGATGCTCACACCGATACAAGGGCGTCAGATCATCGATATCGAGAGGGTTAATAGAAAGAAAACGCAGTTTCTTGATGTCGGCGAGCAGTGACAGGTCCAGCTTCAGTCCGCCGCTATTAAAACCGAATAGAACAAGGTGTTCTAAACTCGAGTTGGTTCCCAACTGCGTGGCTACGCGCCGGCCGGAATGACGGGGTGTTTGCCATCTCCCCGTTTCGGCGACAAGGGCTTGCTGCGTAGGCAATTCAGGGCGCCAACCGCTCCACCCTCCACTCCCCCAACGCGGAGCGCCGATAGCGAAAGCGGTCGTGCAGACGGCTGTCGCGGCCCTGCCAGAACTCGATCTCGGTCGGCTCCACCCGATAGCCGCCCCAGAAGTCCGGGAGCGGGATGGCGCCGTCGGCGAAGTGCCGCTGCATCTCCTGTACCTTTTGCTCCAGGAGCGAGCGCGAGGTAATCACCTGACTCTGGGGCGAGGCCCAGGCGCCGATCTGGCTGCCGCGCGGGCGGGTGACGAAATACCCCAAAGACTCGGCAGTGGAAATGCGCCGCGCGGTCCCGACGATCTGGACCTGACGGGCCAGGCCAACCCATGGAAACAGCAAGGCAACGCGCGGATTGGTCCCGATCTGCGCCGACTTGCGGCTCTCGTAGTTGGTGAAGAAGACGAACCCCTGGCGGTCGTAGAGCTTGAGCAGCACCGTGCGCAGATAGGGTTGACCGTCGGGGTCGACCGTCGCCAGGCTCATGGAGTTGGGCTCGGGCAGGTCTTGGGCGATGGCGTCCTCGTACCAGGACTGGAACTGGCGGACGGGGTCCGGGTTCAGTTCCTCCTCGCTCAGGCCGTGGGCCATGGCGGCGGTGCGGAAGGCTTCCGGGTTCACATTCATCTGGAGGGTCCTGTGTCTGGTGTGCGGGGAGTATGCCGCGTGCGGGGGCGGTGCGCGACCGGCCCGCCACGATACTTGCGCTGGGCAGCAGGCGGCACCAGGCCTCGCTGAAAGACCAATGAAAGACATTAGTATAATTGCTTCGTCAAATCGTTCACGGCCCGGTAGTTTGATTCGGTTAAGACCGAGACTTTTTGTCGGTCAATAATCATAAGGGCTCGCGCTGATCTCCAGCCGGGACCCTCCCAGGGCGGGGCGGGGGGAGACAGCTGAAAATTTTCAACCACTTGAGGGGATTCACCACATGACCCGCGAAGAACAGATCAAGGCCCTGCAAACCGACTGGGCAGAAAACCCCCGCTGGACCGACGTTAAGCGCGGCTACTCGGCCGCCGACGTGGTACGTCTGCGCGGCAGCGTGCAGCCCGAGTACACCCTGGCCCAGCGCGGTGCGCAGCGCCTGTGGGAGCTGGTGCGCGGCGGCTCCAAGAAGGGCTATGTCAACTGCATGGGCGCCATCACCGCCGGTCAGGCGATGCAGCAGGCCAAGGCCGGGATCGAGGCCATCTATCTGTCCGGCTGGCAGGTGGCCGCCGACGGCAACACCTCCGAGACCATGTACCCGGACCAGTCGCTGTACGCCTATGACTCGGTGCCCACCATGGTCCGGCGCATCAACAACACCTTCAAGCGCGCCGACGAGATCCAGTGGTCGCGCGGCATGGGCCCCGGTGACAAGGACTACATCGACTATTTCCTGCCCATCGTGGCGGACGCCGAGGCCGGCTTCGGCGGCGTGCTCAACGCCTTCGAGCTGATGAAGAACATGATCGTCGCCGGTGCCGCCGGGGTCCACTTCGAGGACCAGCTCGCCGCCGTGAAGAAGTGCGGCCACATGGGCGGCAAGGTCCTGGTGCCCACCCGTGAGGCGATCGAGAAGCTCAAGGCCGCCCGCCTGGCCTCCGACGTCATGGGTGTCCCCACCCTGATCCTGGCCCGTACCGACGCCAAGGCGGCCAACCTGCTGACCAACGATGTCGACCCCAACGACAAGCCCTTCCTCACCGGCGAGCGCTCCGACGAGGGCTTCTATAAGGTGCGCAACGGCGGCGAGCAGGCGATCAGCCGCGGTCTGGCCTACGCCCCCTATGCCGACCTGGTGTGGTGCGAGACGGAAACGCCGGACCTGGGCTTCGCCAAGGAGTTCGCCGATGAGCTGCTCAAGGCCAACCCCAATAAGCTGCTGGCCTACAACTGCTCGCCCTCCTTCAACTGGAAGAAGAACCTGGACGACAAGGCCATCGCCAGCTTCCAGGACGGCCTGGCCGATCTGGGCTACAAGTACCAGTTCATCACCCTGGCCGGCATCCACAACATGTGGTACAACATGTTCGACCTGGCCTACGACTATGCCCGCGGCCAGGGCATGAAGCACTATGTGGAAAAAGTCCAGGAGCGCGAGTTCGTTGCCCGCGAGCGCGGCTACACCTTCGTCTCCCACCAGCAGGAAGTCGGTGTCGGCTACTTCGACGACGTAACCACCGTCATCCAGGGCGGCCACTCCTCCGTCACCGCCCTGACCGGGTCGACCGAAGAAGAGCAGTTCCACTGATCGCTGACGGCTGATCGTAAACGGCCAGGGATGGCCGTATCCGCACCACTCTCCCCCGCTCCCCGCACTCCCGCTCCCCGCACTCCCGACGGCGGTTGATCTTGGCAGCAGTTTAGCCCGACGATCTCACGCCAAGGCGCCAAGGCGCCAAGCGCGCCAAGTAATACAGTAAGATAGCGACCGCAGTCTTATCCCAACACGATATCGAGTCGATTGACTCCACCCTCGCGCCGGTAGGCCAGGGACCCGGCCATGGTCTTCACCATGTGCAGGCCCAGGCCCCCAATGGCACGGGCTTCGGTCACGGCCTCCAGATCGGGCGTCGGTGCGTCCAGCAGCGGGTTGAACGCCTGCCCATCGTCCTCGATCGTCATGGTGGCGGGCGGTCCGACCCGCAAGACCACGCGGATGCAATGCACGCCTGCGTCGGGATAGCCGTACTTGATGATGTTGGTGACCAGTTCTTCGAGCACCAGTCGGGCGACATAGGGCAGTGTTGGCGCCGCCTCGACGCTCGCGAGGAATCCGTCCAGCCGCTCGAGCGCGCTCGCCAATCCCTCCAGATGATTGGGAATCTCCAGCCGCAAACAGGCATCCTCATCCCAGGAGGCGTGCTCGGCCCTGATCGCCAGGCGCCTGAACATGAGCATGGTGATGTCGTCGGACTGCTGCGCCCCGGCGGCATGGGCAAGGAGATCCCCAGCCAGGGCGTTGAGACACTCCCGGCAGGTCAAGTCGCTGGACCGAAGCATCAGCGCTGCCAGCCGTTCTTCACCGTACAGCCGGTGCTCGCCGTCCATGGCCTCCGTCACACCGTCCGTATACAGCAGCAGGGTGTCGCCCGCGGCCAAGGTCAACCGGCCGCTTTCATACCGGGCGCCGGGCACAATGGCCGCGGCCGTCCCATGAGGGGTCGCGATCCATTCCGTCCGCCCGTGCGCACGCACCAGCAGCGGGGCGTTATGCCCCGCATTGGCGAAGTCGACGCGCCCCCCGGCGAGGTGGATCACCGCGCAGAACAGGGTCACGAACATGCAGGACTCGTTCCCCTCCGACAGGTCATCGCTCACCCGCGCCAAGGCCCGCCCGGGATCGGCGTCGGCCTTGAATGCCGAGCGGAAGAATGAGCGCGTGACGGCCATAAAGAGTGCGGCCGGCATCCCCTTACCGGAGACGTCCGCAATCGCCACCACCAGCCGGTCGTGATCCAGGAAGAAGAAATCATAGAAATCCCCACCCACCTCGCGGGCCGGCTCCATGAGCGCGAAGAGATCCATGTCCGATCGTGCGGGAATGACAGGGAAGGTCTTGGGCACCAAGTCCATCTGGATCTCGTGGGCGATCCGCAGCTCGGCTCCGATGCGCTCACGGGCGGCGGTGGTCTCCGCCAGATCGGCCATGTAACGGTTCAGGCTGTCGCGCATGGCCCCGAAGGCCGCAGTGAGTTGCGCAATCTCATCCCGGCCCCGCGGCGCCGGCAACGCGGCGTTGAGGTCGCCCGCCGCCAGGGTGGCCGCCGCCACGCTCAATGCGCCCACCGGGCGCGTGATCGAGCGGGCAACGAGCCAGACCGCGAGCACCAGCAGGACCAGCCCGGCCGCGCCGACCAGCGCCTCGTTGCGACTGAGCCGCAGGATCTCGGCGCGCAGTTGCGCCTGGAAGATCACGGTCCCCATCGTCCAGTCGGCCGTCTTGAGCGGCTGCCAGGCGAGCCAGGCCGGCTCGCCATTGGCCCAACTCACCCAGTCAATGAGCCCTGGACGACCGGACACCATGCGCTGACCGGTCTGGCGCAACGACGCGCTGCCGCGCGCCTCAGCGATGCTGAACACGCTTTCGGTGAGCACGATCTCCTTCACCGGGTGGGCAATGTAGGTGCCGTTGTGGGTCATCAGTAGCCCATACCCGAGCTCACCCAGTCGCAGGTCCGCCAGCATGCGGTCCAGCCACTCAAGGTCGATATCGCAGGTGACGACGCCCGCGAACAGTGCTCCGGTCGACGCCTGGACACGGATCGGCACCGAGTACGTCACCATCTTGACGCCGGTTGACCAGCGATAGGGCTCGCTCCACACCCCCCGATCCAGACCTTTGGCAAGGGCAAACCAATCCTCACCGAGATAGCTGCGGTTGCCTTCATCAAGGTTCTGGTAGCCGAGCGCATCCTGGTCGCGATAGGCATAGGGGGCGGCATCCGGCCAGGCGGCGGGCTTCAGCGCAGGCAGCAAGGCCACGGCCGTCCCATAAATCTCCGGATAGTCGCGCAACGCGGCGTCCTGCAACGCCCGCACCTGCGCGAACGGCAGCGCAAGCGCCTGCGCCTGCAGCGTGAGCGCCATCCCGTGAACCAATCCCTGCAAAGGCCCCAGCCGGGCATCGATCTTGGCGGCCGATGCCTCCGCCAGGAAGGCCGCACGCTCGCGCGCCTGTGCTTGCAGTTGGTCACGGGTCGTCAGGTAATTCCAGGTGACGACCGCGATCAGGATGAGCCCAGTCACACCGATCGTCCACAGGAGCAAGCGCGTCCGGATGCTGTGCCCGAAGAGCCAGGGTGCGCCCTGCCGCGGTGGCTGCTTCACGGCGCCTCCCCCTCAAATGGGGCAAAGTCCGCGAACTCGGGCGCCTGGTCAAGCAACCCGGCCGAACGCAGCGCCAGCACGGCGCTCGCGAATGTGTTCCGGTCGAGGCGGCCCATCGCCGTGGGCGCCGTCCCGGGGACAAAGATGGAATCGAGGATATGGCTGAGCATCCAACGCTCGTGGGGTCGATTGGCGGCCAGTCCGGCCCGGCGGGCCTCGGCCAGGACCGCGTCGAGCGCCTCCTCCGGATGGGCGCGGGCATAGTCCCAGCCGGCCAGGGTGGCAGCGCGCACGGCGCGCACCCCTTCCGGGTTGCGACTGGCCCAGGCCAGCGTCGTATAGAGCCCGTCCTCCGGAAAGCCAAGCCCGTAGTCGCGCATGCGGAAGACGGTGATGCGCTCACTGTCAATTCCGGCCTGCCAGATCCGGTGGTACTCGTTGTATTCCATGGCCGCGCAAGCGGCCACGCCATGGTTCAGGAAGAGATTGACCGAGGCGTACTGGGGGACGGGCTCGGGCCTGACGGCGTTGGCGGCAAAGAATGCCTGGAATGCCGAGGAGAAGCCCCCCTGCCAATAGCTGACCCGCTTGCCGTCAAGGTCAGCGGCCTGACTAACGCCCGTCTCCTTCCAGCCCAGAAGCATAAGGTTGGAGCGCTGAACCAGTTGCATCACCTGAACGATTTCGGACCGCCCTGCCCCGTCCGCCGGTGGCCGCGCCGCAATGATCGCGTCGGTCAGAAAGAGCGTGGCGAGGTCTGCCGAGCCCGTGCGCAGCAAGTCAAGCGACGACTGCGCGACGCTCGCATGGAGCAACCGCAGGTCCAGTCCAGCCGCCCGATACAGCCCCTTATCGCGCGCCAGGTAAAAGCCGGCGAATTGACTCTGCGGCTGCCACTGCAAGGCCAGGCGGACGACGGCTGCCGGGGCGCCGGATGCCGGCAGGGCCGGCGGGGACGCGGCCGGTGCGAAGGCTTGCGCAATTGCCGAGCGCACGGCAACCAGGAGCACAACGGCAAGGATAGCGCTGAGTGACACTCGGTGCCGCCAAGCAGCGGCCAGCGGAACACCACCCCTCTCAAACATCATAGGCCAGGTTGGCGGGTTTCTTGCTTGTCTTGCTCATCGTGTCTGCTCAATGCCGCGAAACCCGGGCCCGCTCTGCCTGCCGGCCTGATTGTATTCGACGAACGAGGTGGGCTACAAGACGACTGACCCTGATCGTCCTTTCGGGAGGATGCCTTGTGCGCTAGAATCTTGGCGTCCGCGTCTACCGGGCCGGTCTCGCGGGCGTGGGGTGCCACGTCCAGTCCGGCGCCCGCGCCGCGCCCGGACTGTCGCGGGTGATCTGGGGAGGCATCATCCGCCACCACAGAGCGCGATGAACGAGCAGGCCAAACCCTATCAGCAGCTCACGGACGGCGGTTGAACTGCGCGGGAGGCAAGCGGCCTATTATCACGAAGTATTGGAAGCAGCGCCTGACCGGTCAGCATCATTGATCCATTCACTTTCAACAGAGATGAAACAATGACGACGCGCAACCCCACCCTGACATCCACTTCACCGGCCGCCCAGATCATAACCGCTGAAGACATGCCAACCGAGTCCGGCCATTACTGCCTGGAGTTTAATGGCATAGACGACGGCGTGAAGCTGTTCGATCCCGGATGGCAGGGCCGAGACTTCACTATCGAGTTCTGGGCCAAGCGCGCCGAACCCAACCGGAAAGACCGGATTCTCACCGCGCTCCAAGAGGGAGACGGCGGAGTATCTGAATCAGTGCAGTGGCTATTCCAAGCCGGGTTCAACGAGGAAAACGGCTTCTTCGTCACGTTCGGCCGCGAGCGCTTATTAGGGTGCCGGACACCGCATGATCGTGACTGGCACTACTGGGCCATCACCTGTCAAAAACGAGACATTCCCGTCAAATTAGTAGAATTCTACCGGGACGGGGTCCCTCAGGGCGGCGGCCATATGCCGCTTATAGATTTCGGCGCACCCAGCATCGGCAACACCTTGGCTGCCGGCTCAACGATATATACCACCGGGTTCCAGCCATTTAAAGGGATGATCAGCGAGCTGCGCATCTGGGACGGCGTGCGCACGCGCGGGCAGATCCTCGACTACATGTACTGCGAAATACCCAACCCGGAGTCCCAGCCGCTGCTGCTTTACTGCAAGCTCAATGAGGGCAAGGGCGCCATCACCAACTGCTTGAAACCGCAGAGGGCGTGCGAACTGCGCCACGGCGACCAATTAGGACAAGGCCCCCAGTGGCGTACTCAGAGGCCTTTCGGATTCTACCACCCGCCGACGCCCAAGGGCTGCGTCCAGGCCACCATACTCCCGAAGGAGGCCGCCGCGGCCGGCGCCAAATGGAGCCTGGACGGCATGGCGTGGAAGAGTTCCGAAGAAAGCTGGAATGATGTCTCCGACGGGTCTTACACCATCCAAGTCCAATGCCCGCGCGGCTGGCGCCCCTCCTGGCCGCCAATGACCGTCGCTGTCATCGGCGCGCAGACGGTGACACCCGCGCTGCGCCTGCTCGAAGACGCCACCGTGTGGATCGGGGCAATACCGCCGCAGTCATACCGCCCCGGAGGCGCAATCGTCGAGTTCATCGTCCACTCCGCCACGTTCGATACCGGCGCCGTCTTCACGGTCACACCCGACAGGCCCATCCAAGGCAGTCTTGGCATCACCGACAGCCTTTTCCGCTATACGCCGTCCCCCCTGGACAAGACCCTGTTCAACCTCACGATCACGGCGTCCCGGGGCGACGCATCCGACAGCCAGACGCTATGCTTCACGCCGCTGCTCGCACCCACCCCAGAGGCCGCGTTCTTTACCTATGAGAGGCCGTTGCCCGACCCGGCATCGACCGACTATGTCTCAGTCGTCCGCACCGAGGACCTTCAGGAGGAGGCGCAAAATTACGCTGTCGCCACACGGGTCAAGGTCGATATCTCGGGCAAGACAGTGGTCATCGCCAAAGACCACCCCAACGGCATTTACAACGCCTATAACAGCGACGGCGTGGCGACGAACCTCAACATCCGCGAAATGAACATCATGGCCGATGTCGTCATTGTCCGCAACGCATTGCGCTTGCCGCAGACCAACCTCAACATCTGGACGCGCGAGCTACGCTTCGAGGACTGCGGTTCGGAGCAAGCCAGGTTTGATCTCACGCCCAAAGCGCTGAGCATCAGGGCCGCGCCGGCCCAACTGACGATCGCGCAGGACGCCGTCACCGGAAAAAACAATGAGAAGCCCACACCCGCCACGCCCGGGAAAGACGGTCTCAGGGGCGGGGACATTACCCTTCGCGTTCAGGCGGTCCTTTCGACCGCGACCGGAGTTGCCCGCTTCGTCACAGACGGCGGCGCCGGGCAACCCGGCGGATTGGGGGCCAATGGCCCGGATGGACTTTGCATTACGCCGGTCAAAGAGCGCGCCAATTGGAAAGAGTGTGAAAAGAACGTTGGGCCGATCATAAAGAAATATATGAGGACCGAAGAAGACCTGGAGCATTGGACATTAGTCGCCTTTTACGATTGGGTACCCCCCTTTGATTTCGGATGGTTTGTGTGCGGGGAACCAAGACCCGAACGCCAAGACGTTTCCTGGGACAAACGCAACGGGTGGAAGCCCACAGATGGTGTGAATGCCGTCGCTCAAGGCAAGTCCGGCGACGGTGGCCGCGTTTCCAGCTCCGTGGATATCTGCGCGCTCATCAGGGCCGGGCGGGGCGTCCATGGCACCGATGCGCCACCATGTGTCGGCGGAAAGGCCGGGACACCAAACCCCGCAATACGCCTGGTCGCCTCAGGATGGCAGCCCGAGATCTGTGATGCGACGCAGAGACGAAAGACGGCACCGACGCCGCAGCGCCACGGTCCCACAGCGGCATCCCCGGCACCTACCAGGCCTTGGACGAAAGCCCCTTTTCCTGGGTACATCCGGCTGCCGTGATGCAGGCCGCCGCCTTCTTCAAGGATGCCTCGCTGGCCGGACATGGGCTCGACGTCTACGCCGAGATGTCCTACTGGCTTGAAGTCCTTTCGGCCTACTCCGACACGCCCACCTTTGCCGCGCTTTCCAATGAGGCGCGCATCGACATCGGGGCCGCCCGCGCGGCGATCCGCCTCATGGTCAACCGCGCCCTCGCCGGCAACGACTACTTCGGCAACAGTCCCGGTTGGACACCCCTGCTCTCCTTCGAAGTCGCCTACGCCGCCTTTGAGCAGGAGATCGAGTTTGCCATCAATACCCTCTACCTCAACGACTGGATGGGCAATTCGGCCAGGGATATCGTGCGCCGCCGCGAGGCCATGACCCTCGCGCGCAAGAATGCGGCGGCGTTGGTCGTCGAGCTGATAGGGCGCTACACGAAGGCCGATGCTGATTTTCAAGCCCAGCAGCCGCTCGCGGCCGATAACGCCAAGAACATCATGACGCAGCAGGAGAAGCTCAGGGAGCTCGATGAGAAGCTCCTCAGACAGGCAGACGAGGCCGTCAATCCTCTTTGGAAAAAGATTACCTCCTGCACACTCAAGAGCCTCGGCACCATCGCCTGCGTCATCCCCTATTGCGGGCCCATCGGCGGTGCGCTCAAAGCGACCGGAAGAATGATCGATACCATCAAGGGGGGCAGTGCACCCCAGGACTGGAACAAGATCATCGGCATGGGATTGGACGCCTCAAGCGATGCCTTCGAGAAGTTGGCCGACATAGCCAAGGACGAGAGCTCACAGGCCAAGCACAAGAGCTCGAAAGCAAAAATGGAACGGAAGATGCGCGAGTGGGGAAAGAAGTTCAAGAAACGTTATGAGAAGCACGAAAAAGACTCCGAGGGGTTCGAAAAACTCGAAGATGTTAGTGAATTTATCTCCGGCGGTCTCAAGGGCGTCAGTGAGATCATGACCGAGATTCACGACACCTTCAGCGCGAATACCGCCTCCATGCCGGAGGTCCAACAGGAGCTCGACAGACTCCACGTTGACAACGAAGAGTTCAAAAACATCAAGGCAGAGGTTGAGAAACTCATCACGGCCCGCGGCGACATCGCCACCAAGCTTCTCAATGCCTTAAGCGACATCGAGACAATACCCAGCGACATCGCCGCCACGATCGCCGCCATTACCGATATGGATCGGGCGCTCTCCGTTAAGCCATTGGTGATCGACCTCAGGACCCTTGCTTATCTGAGGGAGATGGACAACCGCGCCAGAGAACGCCTCCTGCTGTACCACTATTACCTGAGCAAGGCCTACGAATATCGCCTCCTTCAGCAATATCCCGGGCAACTCGACCTCACCAAGCTCTTTGACCAGTTCAGAGAGATTGCTGACGCCGCCAAACCTTCGACCTCCCTTGCGCTTTCCCCCGCCCAGTTCAACGCCCTCAAGCTCGTCTACCAGGAGCAGCTCTCCACGGTCGCCCAAAGCATCCTCATCGAACGCCAGAAGAACGCCCCGAAATTCGACACCAGCGTCGGCTTTGAATTCTCCCAGTCGCTGCTCGACGCCATCAACACCTTGGCGCCCGGAGAGTCCATCCCCATCAATTTCGCCAAGGTGGGACTCTTCCCCAACGACAAGGAGAATCTCCGCTTCAAGTTCGTGACGGGCGGCGCCGCCGGCATCACCGTCGATGCCATGCTGTTTTCCGTGCTCGACTCCGCGGGAAACGCGGTCGATCCGCAAGGGCTTGCCGTTTGTAACACGGAATTCGAATTCATCCACTCGGGCGAGTCGAGACTCCAACTCAAGGGCAAGCCCTTCGCGTTCGTACACTACCAGGATTCCACCGCGACTCCGCTCAAATGGGTACTCAAATGCGACGCCAAGCTGCAGACCCCTAACCCCATTACGGGGCCCGCGTCCTCCCAAGCCTCACTGCTTGGAGCGCTCATCAGTAAGAGCGGCGATTTGGACCTCTACTGCTACCCCGCCGCCGATGCTGTCATCAACATCAAGAAAGGCAGCATGAACGCCGGCGGCAGGGACGCCCATATCCTCCTGAGGAAACTGATCGTTAAGTTGGACTACGAGTACAACCCGGTCCCGTCCGGGCTCAAGATCCTCGATGTCTCCACCGCCGGAGACCTCACGCCGGACTACCTCCTCAGCGTGGCCGACACGTTTGAACGCCGGGACGGTCAGGGCGCCTTCCGCCGCGTTTTCGAAGGCGGCGCCGTCACAGTGACGGCGCCGGTGTCCTACACAGGCGCCCCCTTTGCCGGATGGACCAGCCCAGAGGGGAACCTCCTCTGCGACAAGCCGGCCATCACCCTGAACGCGTCCACTTTCCCCAACGGCTACAAGGCGATCCAGGCAAACTACGCGGCCTATGGCGCGGTCGGCGCCATTGCCTTCGACGCCTCCGGCAAGGCCAGCCAGCCTTGCGTGTCCGTCGCGTTGTCCGGCGCCGCGTCCTTGTCCACACGGTCGCTGAGTGACGGCACATTCGCCTTCGCCAATCTCAAGCCCGGCGTCTATACCGCCACACCGTCCATGGCGGGGGTCACCTTTGTACCCGGCAGTCGCCGTTTCGAGCTTCTGAGGGGGCAATTGCCGATGACGACCACGATCCCTGACTTCCGGGCGATCGACACCCCATGCTCCATCGCGGGCACCGTTTCAGGCGTTACCGGTGCAACGGTCTCTCTTTCCCGGGACGGCGCCGGAGAAGCCCTTTCCGCCGCGGTGGGAACGGAGGGCAAGTATTGTTTCGACCTCTTGGCTCCAGGCGCTTACACCATCGTGCCAACCAAGGTTGGCTTTGGGTTCTCGCCGGCGTCCAGGAACCTAGTGGTCACGACGCAGGCGCAAGCCGCCTCGGGGATTGATTTCACCGGCTCGCCTCTAGCCACCTTCGCTGTCCGGGGAGTCATCACGGGCAACGGCGCCGAGGGCGTGGTCGTCACGCTACGCGACGGCAGCGGCCTCAGTGCGGGGGAGGCCGCGTGCGGGGCCGACGGTAGCTTCCATATCCCAGCCGTCTTGCCTGGTTTATACGGCCTCACCCCGGAAAAGCCGGGCTTTTCGTTCAGCCCCGCGGACCTCCCTGTGCAGGTCGTCGCCTCCGACGTCGGCGATCTCTGCTTCTCCAGCGACTATGGCGTCTACGGCATCCGCGGCCGCGTGCGCGTGGACGACGGAACCCCGCTGAAAGGCGTTGCGATCAACGCCAATCTCAAGGGAGCGGTCGTCGGATCATCCACAACGGACGATACGGGTGCACACTCCATATCGGGTCTCAAGCCCGGACTCTACACCGTCCGACCGGCCAAGGCCGCCACGTCCTTCGCTCCCCCGTCCAAAGCTGTCTCCGTCTCCGCCGCTGATATCCCCGGCGTGGACTTTACCGTCTCCGCCAAAGTGGCGGGAAGACTGTTTTCCCGTGCCGAGTGATATTTCGTCGCCAATCAGGGGCAGTGATGCGACCGGCCGCCATCCCACCCACGACCGAGTAACCAACCAGTGACCATTGACGAAACCATCAGTGACGACCGCACCATCGTTGCACTCAGCGGTCGCTTGGAGGCGACGACCGCCCCGCAGGCCGAGCAGCGGCTGTTGGCCCTGGCCACAGCGCCCGCGGGGAACCTGATCCTCGACCTGTCCGGACTGGACTACATCTCCAGTGCCGGACTGCGGGTCATCCTGATGGTGGCCAAGCGGGCCAAGGCCGCCCAGGGGCAGTTCGTCCTGTGCGGTATGAACGAACAGATCCGGACGATTTTCGAGGTCAGCGGTTTTCTGACGATTCTGCGGGTCGTCGAGGATTGCACAGACGCACTGCCGGCCGCCGGCGCGGCCTGATCACGGCCGGCACCAGATGATCATCGCGACCACCCATAGCAATACGGACTTCGACGCCCTGGCATCGATGATCGCGGCAACGCTCCTGTATCCCGGCGCGATACCAGTCCTGCCGAACCAGGTCAAGCCGGACGTGCGCGAATTCCTGGCCGTGCATTGGGACCTATTCCGACTGCGTGCCAGAAAGGGGATGGATCTCAGCACGGTGCAACACCTCATCGTGACCGATACCTCCAGTTGGGGGCGTCTGGACGGGATGGATGAACTGGCGACACGCGAGGGGCTGGTCGCCACCGTCTGGGACCACCACTTGTTGCCGGGCACCATTGCCGCCACCGAACTGCACCGCGAGGAAGTCGGCGCGACCGTGACCCTGCTGCTGGAGGAAATACAGGCCCGCGACCTGGCCCTGTCGCCCATCCATGCGACACTCTTCCTGCTGGGTATCTATGACGACACCGGTTCGCTCGGCTTTTCCTGCACCACCGCGCGGGACGCGCATATGGTCGGTTTCCTGCTGGAGAATGGCGCCGACCTGAACGTCGTGTCCTCCTACCTCGACAGCGCGCTGGATGCGCGGCACCTGGACCTGTTCAGCCGGATGCTGGAGCTCGCGCAAACGCGCCAGCTGGGCAGTCTGCAGCTGGGTGTCTGTGTGATCGAGGACACGGAGAAGGGGTTGAACCTGCTGCCCACCGTGGTGCGGCGATTCATGGAGATCAAGGGACTGGACGCGGCCTTCGGGGTCTTTCCCATGGGCCCCGAGCGCACCGCGGTGATCGGGCGGGCCAGCGCGCGTGAATTCGATGTCGGGGCGGTGCTGCGCCAGCTCGGTGGCGGCGGGCATCCAGGCGCCGGTTCGGCGATGGTTCAGGCCCCGGTGGCGCAGGCGCACCGCCGGCTCGAGAACCTCATTGACCAGACTGAAGTCACCGAGGTGCGGGTGCGCACCCTGATGGCACCGGTGGCGGACGTACTGTCACCCCGCGACCGTCTGAGCGACGCGGACGCCATGCTGCGGCGCACCGGGCGCCAGGCGCTCCTGGTGGTCGATGAGGACGGTCAGGTGCTGGGCACCTTCGCGGCCGGCCAATTGGCCAAGGTCCAGCAGGAGCGGGAGTGGGACCAGCCCGTGACCGCAAAGATGCGGCGCGGCCTCGCCGCGACCCATCCAGATCGGTCGCTGCGCGAATCGCTGCAGCTCATGTCCAGCTCGGATCTGGGTTTCTTACCGGTACTTGAAGACGGCGTACTGGTTGGCGAAATCACCCGCGGGGCCATTATCCTCAGCATCTACGATTTCTGATCGGCCTGCCAGAGTCGGCGCAGTTCGAGCAGACGTTCACCGGCGGCATTGAGGGTGGCGTCCTGTTTGGCGAAGTGAAAACGGATGTAATGGTGGACCGGCTCACGGAAGAAACTTGAGCCGGGCACGGCGGCCACGCCCACGCGGCGCGCGAGCCAGTCACAGAAGGCGTGGTCGTCGATGCCGCTCTCGCCCACCACCGGCGCGATGTCCACCAGGACGTAATAGGCGCCCTGCGGCGGGAAATAGGTGAGACCGGCACGCTCCAGCCAGCGCAGGAAGAGCGCACGCTTATGGGTATAGCCCTGCGCCAGCTCGGTGTAATACCCATCCGGGAGTGCCAGCCCCGCCAGGGCCGCGGCCTGCAAGGGGGCGGCGGCACCGACGGTGAGAAAGTCATGGACCTTCTTGATCCCATCGATGACCGCCGGCGCCGCGATGGCGTAGCCCAGTCGCCAGCCGGTGATCGAATAGGTCTTGGAGAGCGACGAGCAGGAGATGGTACGTTCGAACATCCCGGGAAGCGCGGCAAGATAGCAATGCCGGTGCGGGGCGTAGACGATGTGCTCATAGACCTCGTCGGTGATGACAAAGGTGTCGTGCGCCTGCGCCAGCCTGGCGATCGTCAGCAGTTCCGTCTCGCTGAAGACCTTGCCGCACGGATTGGATGGGTTGCACAGGATGATCGCCTTCGGGCCTTGGGCGAAGGCCGCCTCTAACTCGGTGAGGTCGAACTCAAAGTGCGGCGGCCGCAGGGGGACGAAGATGGGCTCGGCCCCGCTCAGGATGGCGTCGGCGCCGTAATTCTCGTAGAACGGTGAGAACACGACCACCTTCTCGCCGGGATTGCAGACCGTCAACATGGCCGCGATCATGGCCTCGGTGCTGCCGCAGGTCACCACCAGGTGGCGCTCGGGGTCCAGGTCCAGCCCCATGAAGCGGCTTTGTTTCCTGGCCAGTGCCTGGCGAAAATCGGGCGCCCCCCAGGTGACGGCGTACTGATGCGGCCCGTTTTGCATGGCGGCCACGCCGGCGGCGATGAGTTGCGGCGGCGGGTCATAATCCGGAAAGCCCTGGGACAGATTGATCGCCCCGTACTCGTTGGCGATACGGGTCATGCGGCGAATCACCGATTCGCCAAACCCAAGGATGCGATCACTGGTTGCTGGCATGTCTTTCCGGTCACTCCAAAGCGGATAGGAAACCGCAGAGTGCCCGATGTTAGCCGCCGGGCGGACTCCCGGCAAGGTCTTGCTCGATCTTTCTCGTGACACCGTTCCAACGATGTCACGCCGGTGTTGGGCGCTACGCGCCCTGCTGCAATCATTGCCCCAGGGTCGCCCGCCAACCACCGCGACTGGGCAGCACCTGGGTCCACTCGACATAAGTCGCCGCGACGGTCCTGGCTGAGGTGATATTGGTTAGGGTGCAGATCGCTCCGACTTGGCCCGCACAGTCTCCGCGCCAACCGTTGAAGAGGTAACCAGGGTTGAGCGTGGCGGTGCAGGTGCTGGCGCCGCCCACGGGGACCGGGTTGGGGGTACAAGTCACCGTAACGCCCGCAGCTGGCGTCGCGCCAGTCGTGATGGCGATGGCAGCGGGGGCGTTGAGCGTGAAGGTGGCGGTGCAGGTGGTGTTGGCGGTCAGCGCGAAGGCGCTGGCGCAACCGGTTGAGCTCCACCCGGCGAAGGTCGACCCAGCCGCCGCGGTGGCCGTGGGGGTCACCTGGGTGTTGTAGCCATAGGTCCCGCCCCCGCCGACGGTGCCCGCTCCGGTACCGGTCTGGTTCACCGTCAGGGTATGATTTAGGGGCGCACCGCCGGACCCGGTCGTGAAACCGTGCTCCAGGCTCAAGGCCTGTCCCACCGGCCATCCCAGCGAGTCGAAGGCGGAGACCGACCACCGATAGGCGGTGTTCGGCGCCAGGGCCTGCGACGGCGGGACTTGCAATGAATACGATGTCCCGGCATTCGGCAGGATCGGGCGCAGGAAGATCATATCGCCACTGGTCGCGTCCATGATCGCCAGCATGTAAGACGCGGCCCCGGTCACCCCAGTGGTACTGAAGCTGAAACTGGGCTGCAGGGACACGCCAGTCGCTTGATCGGCCGGACCGCCGGTCAGCACCGGCACAGCGTCGAATACATGGATGGTCCGGAGCAGTGTCCGTGTCTGAGCGTTGGACGGATCGGTGACGGTGATACGCAGTTGGTGCGGACCGATGTTCAGACCCTCATTCCCGCCGGCCAGAGTCGTGTAGACATATTGCCAGCCACTCTGCTGAAGATTGCTCCAGACCTTACCGGACTGGGTCAGGTCCGCCACCGAGACGGCGAGCGTCCCGCCGGTGGTGCTGCTGGCAATAACCGCGATATCCAAGGTCACCCGCCCGTCCGGTTGGCGGTAGGCCAGGATGTCACCTTCGCCCATCATCTGGGGTGGTGTATTCGGCGAACTGGCAACGGCAAAGCGAAACACCGAGGCGCTGGCCAACGGATTACCGGCCAGGTCCGTCATGGTCGGGGCGAGTTCGACGCGATAGGTATGACCCCGCTGCCAGCGCCCGCCCTCGGCAAAGGCCCGGTCGATCTCGATCTTGGCACGCGCGCCGTCCTCGGCGACCCGATCCTTATAGATGTGGATACCGACCTGGGTACCCCCTGAGGTCTCGTCGAAGACCCGCACAGTGGTCAGACTGATGGTGTCCGGGTTCATGCTCTCGGAGAAAAAGACCCCGATCGACTCCCACTCCAAGCCGGGCGACTGATCGGCCGGGCGCGTCTGCACGACCGTCGGGGCGATGGTATCCCCCGCGCCGCTGTTGAAGCTGAAAGTATAGGGCGCGGCCAAGGGGTGCCCCTGCGCATCGGCCACGGCGGTCGTCAAGACGACCTGATATTGACTGTGAGCCTGCAAGCCCTGCGGCCAGATGTTCAGGTCAAAACCCTCGGGCTGCAGCCGGTAAGACGACGCACCGTTCAGCGACACCGAGAGCGAGTTGATCGTCGCCGCATCGATCGGTTTGTCGAATACGATGAGAATGTGCGAGGCGTCACCGCCCACCTGACCGACATAAGGCGCAGTCGAGGTCAACTGGGGGGCCGAGGTGTCGCCGGGAGCGCCGGCGGTCGAGAAGAAGTGATGCACGCTCCACTCGTAGCCACCGACCGCAATCCCATTGGTGTCATGGCACCTGGACACGACCAGATCGTATCCCATGCTGTAACGCAAGGGCGCAGCGGGCACAAAGGTCAGGGTATCGTTTAGCCGCGCCGTCTGCGACCAGGTCATCTGACCCGTCAGATTGGAGCCGCCGAACCAATCGGACAATTGCACCTGGCAATTGCCATCCATGGACCGATCGAACTGCACGACGATCAGCTGATCCACCGGCACACCCGAGGTGCCGTCAGTGGGTTGCAGGCTGAGAACCGTGGGCGGGAGCGCATCGACCGCCACGGCATTGATGCCTGCGACCGTCTGCCCAGCGGCCAAGGTCACGTTGGTAACGTAGACTCCTGCGCTGCCGGTTGAGCACTGTTGGACATAGGGATTCCAACCATAGAAGCAGGCCTGATAGGTGCCGGCACCCAGTCCACCGAGGTCATAGGTGCCGTTGGGACCGGTGGTGGTGTTTCCCGCCCATTGCCAGTAATTGGCACTGGCATTCCAGGTCTGGGCCTGCACCTGGATACCCGCCGCCGCCCCCCCCAGCGAGTTGGTCACGGTGCCGGTGATGTGCGCCGGGGACACCAATTGGGCGTTGATGTTAGGAACGGTCTGCCCGACGATCACGGTCACGTCAGTGCCACCATTCTGACTAGAGCCGCTGATGTAACACTGGGTGACATAGCGGCTGTCGCTATTCCAGTTGCCGAAGCAGACCCGATAAATGCCGGCGCCCAATACGAGATTGTAGGTTCCGTCGACAGCAGTGAACGTGTTTTCCACCCAATCCCAGAACTTGGTGCCGGCGTTCCAGACCTGGGCTTGTACTGTTAATCCCGAGACGGGACTGCCGGCGGCGGTCACGGTACCGGTCACATGACCGGCCAGCGCCAACTGGGCACTGATCCCAGCGGTGGTCTGTCCGGCGGTCACGGTCAAGTCAACGGCTCTGTCAATGGATAGCGCGTCGTTGTAGCATTCTTTGGCATAGGTGCCCCGGCTGGCGTCGGAGAAACACACCCGGTAAGTCCCAGCACGCAGACCGCCGATATCATAGGTTCCGCCGGACCCGGTCGCTACCGCCCCGCCCCATTGCAAGGTATTACTGCGGACATCCCAGTTTACCTGAATGCCCTCCAGGGGACTGCCACCAGCACCGGTCACGGCACCAGTGATATGTCCGGCCAGCGCCAATTGGGCATTGATCCCGGCTTTCGTCTGACCGGCGGTCACAACCACGTCTACGGCACTGTCCACCGAGATCGCGTCGTTGTAACACTCCTGGGCATAGGTTCCGTTGTTGGTGTCGGAGAAACAGACGCGGTAAGTCCCGCCACCCAGCCCGCCGAGATCATAGGTCCCACCGGCTCCGGTCATCACTGCCCCCTCCCATTGCCAGGTAGTACGGCTGGCATCCCAGGTCTGGGCCTGTACCTGAATACCCGACAGGGAGCTGCCGCCGGCACTGGTCACGGTGCCGGTGATGTGCCCGGCCAGCGCCAATTGCGCATCGATTCCGCCTTTGGTCTGCCCGGCGGTCACGGCTAAATCAACGGCGCTATCAACGGATAGCGCATCATTGTAACACTCCTGGACATAGATTCCGCTGTAGTCGAAGAAACAGACCCGGTAGGTCCCAGTATCTAACCTGCCGAGATCGTAGTTCCCGCCGGGTCCGGTCAAGCCATATTCTGCCCCGGCCCATTGCCAGGTGTTATCGCTGGCATTCAAGGTCTCGGCCGCCAATTGAAAACCCGACAAAGGGCTGCCGCCGGCACCGGTGAGGGTACCGGTAATGTGCCCGGCCAGCGCCAATTGGGTATTGATCCCAGCGGTTGTGGCCCCCGCATTCACGACAACGTCAGTGGCCTGAGCGACCTCGGCAGCACGATTGAAGCAGGAATCAACATAGTCTCCCTGCGCACTGTCATAAAAGCAGACATGGTAAGTACCCGGCACCAATCCAGCTACTTCGTAGCGGCCCAGTGCATCGGTCGCCGCACCCCCAACCCCCGACCATGACCCAGCCGGCTGAGCCCTCTGGTATGCGCTAATCTGCACGTTCTTCAACGGGTTGCCCTGCACATCCGTAACTTTCCCTGAGAGATATCCGGTGACCGGCCCAACCGCACCCGCCTTATCCGCAACGGCATCGATCCCGTCGGTGGTTGCCCCCGCAACCACCTGAATCGGAATCGTAGAAGCGGCGTCGAGCTGCGAAACATTATCGTAGCACTCGGAAACGTCGATCGTTCCATCGGAGCAGAAAAAGCAGACCCGATAACTGCCGGCCCTCAATCCCCCCAGATCGTAATGTCCATTCGCATCGGAATATGTTCCCACACCATTAACAGAGTAACTCCATATCGTGTCGGAGCCCTGAACGTAGCCCTGGATATAACATTGGGACGGCGGCGCGCCCGATTTAAGCAGTAGCCTCCCCGCGATATGCCCCGCCGTTCCCAGAGTAAAGTCAATGGCGACCACCCGACTTCCCGGACCAATCGCAATGTCTCTAGCATCAGCCACGCCAAAGGCATCGGACCAACAGCCCCCCACGGATTGCTGAGTGGCATCGACACAGATGCGATAGCTGCCTGGTCTCAAGCGTGCCAGTTCATAACTGCCATCCATGCCACTATCTATCACATGGACTTCCGCCCAATAGCCCGCGTTGACCCCGAGGTCACGCCAGACCATCGCCCTGACGCGCCGCCCCGCGAGGGGCTGTCCCCCGTCATCTGTTACCACGCCGGAGATTGATCCCCCATCAGGCATCTGGGCATTGATTCCCGCAACCCGTCGCCCAGTGCTGATGGCAATGGCACGGGCGCCCGTCTGATCGGGAGCCTGATCGTAGCATTCAGTCAAGTCATTGCCGCCGAACCAATAGAAGAAGCAGACCCGGTGATCCCCGCTGCCGAGACCGCCGAGTTCGTAGCTGCCATCGCCTTCGGTCACGCTCGAACCCCACCCGCTCCCAAACACCAGTCGTACCGCGCCAGAGAAAAGAGCCGACACCGACTCCCGCCAGGGCCGCTCCTGTCGCGTCAGTGACGGTACCGGCAATATGTCCCGCCGGCTTTAGCCGGGCATCAATACCAGAAACCACCGCATTGCCTGACACAACGATATCACTCGCCGAATCCAGGGCCGAGGCATCGTTGAAACAGCTAGCGACATAGGCGTCGTTACCGGTAACGCAGACCCTGTAGGTACCCGCGAGCAAGCCCGCAAAGGCATAGTTACCGGCACCTGTCGGGGTGCCGTCGCTCGTGCTCCAGCCAGCGCCCTGCCAAGTGCCGGCGCTGGCATTCCAACGATAGGCGCTGACTCCCACACCGAGTGGATCGCCCGCCACACTCCGCACACTACCGGCGATCCCGCCGGTCGAAACCGGAACTGAGATCCCGAGGTCTGCAACGGCAGCACCCTCGCTCGTCAACTCGATATCAGTTGCGTCACCCGCCGAAGTACCGCTGCCATAGCACGCGTCAAAGGACTCATTGGCAAAGACCCAATCGTCAAAGGACTCATTGGCAAAGACCCAATGTGCGCAGATACGGTAATTGCCCGCCGCCAGGCCATCGAAACGAAAGCGACCGTCGGCCGCTGATTGGACACGACCGGTGCCACTCCAGTAACCAGAGGTATTCCACTGGAATGCCTCAACTTGCGCCCCAGCTAGCGGCGATCCGCCCGCATCGCTGATGGCTCCAGCCAAGCGATAGGGGGCGACACCATAGAGGTTTTCTCCGAAAAAGATCAGGAAGGGCGCTGGCGTTCGATAATCGAGAACAGCACTCTGGGGGGTAAAGACATTCGTGCCAGCGAAACTCTGCGGCGCAACATTGAACGTCTGAGGGACTTCCAACGATGTCAGCTCATGAACAAAAAAGCCTTCGCTATCAATAGTAGCGCGCTCCGCGCCGATCGTTACGAAGCTCGCCTGCTGGGCGCCAGCGGGTGCATTGTAAACCCGTCCACGAACAAAAAACCTGGGCAGATAGGAAATCTCAGCGGTGGTGAACTGTGATTGCACGCCTTGAGTATTCGCCTCGATCCTGAGCCTGACGCGTTGGCCATACCTTGGTGGAAGGTCCGGCGCAATGAATCGGACGATCTTGCCTTGCGGTTGCCCGGAAAACACGCTGGTCTCTGAGCCGTCAGTAAAAAGCAGAGTAATGTTGACCCGCTCGATGCCCAGGTCGACTGCGGTCTTGGTCGCCCGGGTCCCCCCGAGATCGATCCTGAAAGCGCCACGGGCGCGCATCGACGCTGTCATTCCGGCGATCTGCACGCCAGTCGACACCACCCACGCATCGGATGTTGTGACACCACCGTAGGCAAAGACATCAGAGGGAATCGTCTTGTCAAAGGAATCGATAAAGCCGATATCGTCACCGCCACTGACCGTAATACGATAACCGGTGGCCGGGGGGAAATGATCACCAAAAAAGCACACCTGATCGAAACGCGGTCCGGCGGGGTGGCGGCGAAAATATCCATATTGACTCTTCCACCAATAATACGGATTCACCTCCGGCAGCGCCGCCACACTGCTGTTCACCCGCAGCACGACGGCATTAGGCCCACAGGCATCATGCGCGGCGGCGTCAGCAATCACCTCAATGTTCTGGATCTTGATCGCCACGGCATCCGGCAGATAGCGTGTCGGCTCATGATCTGCCCCCAGTTCACGGGCCAGCATGGAGTCGACCGCCAAGGCAGCGAGTAGCTCGAAGGAGGCATCATCGCCAGTGTGCCGAGCCTGGGCAATGGACCGCTGCAGTATGTAAAGCGCCTCCCGGATCGTCAACGCATTCGCCGGGTACAGATAGCCGGCGTTGCCGGCAATGATCCCCAGCGCCACTGCGGTATTGAAATAAGGCGCCGGCCACAGCCCACGAATGCTTTCTCCATCCAGAAAATCCGCCAGCACGTCCGGCGCGCCGGACAGCGGCACGTCGATGCCCTGTAAGACCATGGCGACGAACTCCTGTCGCAACACGGCATCCAACGGATTGAAGAGGGTGTTGGTCTTAGTGAGCACCGTGCGCGGATCGGCGGTCCCTGCGTAGTGCGCGAGCCTGGCCAAAGACGGATAGTACTCGGCGCCCTCATCGACGTCAGCGAAGGGATTGGTAAACGCGGCAGAATTCTTGTTGAACAGCGGCTGGAGATGGATCAGAAAAGTATCGAGCAAAACGACGGCGTCAGAGCGCGCCAGGGTATCATCGAGATGCAGCAGCAACTGCATGCGGTCCACCAACGGATTGGTGGCGCTGAGGTCGGCGACGAGCGGCTCGATAGCCGGTGCGGCCGGCAGCGCGCTCAACGCCGGCGTGGCCGGTGCAAGCAAAGCCAGCATCAGCAATAGCGCCAGTGCCCGCTGGCTGCCGCTGGCCACAAGGGTTCTCGAGAAGACCGGAAAAAGACCGAGGGTAGGTAACCGCCACCCCACGTGTATCTGACGATAGAGAGTCATAGCCACCGCGCCGGCGACGTTTCCAGGACTGGAGTGAGTCATGATGATTGTCCGGTAGCGGATTAGTTGACCGGATCGCTCTCTTGAGACGAGCGGGTCGAATGGAAAAACGCCAGGTCGTACATCAAATAGATCGCCTCGGCCTTCGTTAGCGTGTCCGTCAGGAGGTGCTCGGCAGGCAGAAAAATATCTCGATGGGAGATGACCGGAACCACCGCATAGGCTTTGAGCGCATAGCCAATGCTATAGTTATTCTTGATATCGATGAACTCGTTATCAAAGAAATACTTTCGCTTGACACGTGTCAGATTAATATTATTTCCCAATGCGCAGATCGTCATGCTTTGAAGAGATACTGGATAGAGCTTTTCGTATATCATATACATGGCATCAAGTGTATCTAGTCTGGTCGGATACGCGGACGGCAACCACGCATAGAGCATTCCGGGCGCTGAAGCGGCCTTTGTCACCGACCGATTAACACCATTGACCAAGCCTTCAAATTCAGCCGTGGTTATCGCATCTTGCTGGTGCAAGTAACCATTGTCGTCCAGCAGCGAAGTCACCTCGGTCACTCCTTGCATCAGCAAGTATTCGATACCATTGCCAAGCAGTGAGTTCGGGGGTACATCCACGGCAAGCTTGGGCCTGGCCGTACTGTGGTTTTGAAAAAGCTGGATCGCGTAAACTCTTTCGTTTCCGCGCTTCATTTCCGCAGTGATTGCGCTGATCGCGGCGGCCACGCCGCCGATCTTGGACAGCGTTCGCAATGCTTTGAGTTGGACAAATGCTTTATTGAAGCCCGTCTTCATGGCATCCGTCATCTGAAATTGCGGCTCAAGAAATGTCTTAGTCAGATACTTGGCCCAAATCGTCTCCAGCTTGATTATCGCCCAATCAGCATAGACACCCGCGATATTGGATAGTGCGTTCTCGCGTTCTTGGATGGTCTGGCCTTCGATAATGCCGGGAATCAAGATCCCGACATTTGTCAGCAACTCGGGATCATGCAACGCCTCACTTATGAAAGCCGTGCGAATAAAATACAAAAAGCCCGTCTTATCAAGATTTTCCGGAACCACAATCGCCAACAGATCAACGCCTACGTCGAGCAGGGATCCAATGGCGCAAATAATGGAGGCGGTCAACGCTTTCTTGCTGCCTAAGACAAAGTCAACCGATCCCACCGGCGGGGCGTTACTGGCCGTTAAACCAGTAGGGGTCAGGGCAGACATAAAGGTCCCATCAAGGTAGGCTTGGTAATCTACCATCAAAGGATTTTCGATCAGGTCAACAATATCACCGATCATTGTCCTGGTTCGAGGTATCACGATCTTCTCCGCGATCAGTGCGTGATTGTCGTCATAAATTCGAACCAGAACACTCCATTTCTTTTCATTGGCAATGAACAACTCTTTTTCGCCGACCGCATTATCCTTTATCACCAGGTCAGTGCCTGCGACCATTTCAGGAAAAATATCAGTCCATTGCATGTAGCCTTTCGCCCAAGTCTCCAGCGCTTCCTCGGCATAACCCGTAGTAGGGATTAGGTGAAGCAACACTATTGCAATGAGTGCAAGAATGCGCGACCGGCTGGTCGGTAAGCGAAGCAGCTTCTCTTGCCAACCAGGTTGGAGGCTGACTGCGGCTGTATTGCTGACTCCTGCCACATTTGAATCATCGAAAAATGGAAAACGAGAAATCATAACGAAAAAAGAGTTTTTCATTTCAGGCATTGGCATTCGTTGTAGCTGGCAGGGGACGCGTCGGCATTGGCCGTTGCGTTACGCTATCCGACTCGCCTAGTGCTGCGCAGGAGCGGATTGTCCCGACCGCCCGCAACTGCGCGGCGGCGGCGAACGGTTGGAAGGAATCGCTGTGAGCCGGCCTTGGGCTTCCTTCAGGTCGTCTTGGAGACTCGACCACGGGCAGCAGGGTCGGGGTGCAGCCCTGGGAGGGCGTTGACAGCGTCATGGTCGGTTACTCCCTGTGGATCACTTGGCCCGGCGAGGCAAGAGGTGACTGCGGGCTCAACGTTGACGATATACACGCTTTCAACAATCGCATCAACATGGAAAATCAGTCGGGCTTCGTTGCGGTGCAGTCACGTCAAGGCCCGCGCGCCTGGCGGGCTGGCGGGCTGGCGGTCGAAGTAAAGCCCAAGACTGCGGCGCTGGAGCGCGACTTCGGCCCTCGACCAGGGCACGCAGCGCGATTGAAGCTTCCGGGCTAGAATGCACGGTTTACCGCCCTGCCCCGGCGTCCCCCTTTTTTCGGCCCCCGAGCATGATGACTGACCCTGTCGATTCGCACCGTTCCAACTTTATCCGTCAGATCATTGAGGAGGACCTGGCCGCCGGGCGCCACCGGCGCATCGCCACGCGCTTCCCGCCGGAGCCCAACGGGTATCTGCACATCGGGCACGCCAAGTCGATCTGTCTCAACTTCGGCTTGGCCCAGGACTACCCGGGCACCTGCAACCTGCGCTTCGACGACACCAACCCGCACAAGGAGGATGTGGAGTTCGTCGACTCCATCCAGGCGGACGTGCGCTGGCTGGGGTACGACTGGGGGGACCGGCGCTATTTCGCCTCGGACTATTTCGAACAGCTCTACGGCTTCGCCATCGAACTGATCCAGAAGGGCCTGGCCTACGTCTGCGACCTCGAAGCGGAGGAGCTGCGGGCGTACCGCGGCACCCTCACCGAGCCGGGCCGGGAGAGCCCGGGGCGCAACCGCTCGATTGCGGAGAACCTGGATCTCTTCCAGCGGATGCGCGCCGGTGAGTTCCCGGACGGCGCCCGCAGCCTGCGCGCCCGCATCGACATGGCCTCACCCAACATCAACCTGCGCGACCCGGTGCTCTACCGCATCCGCCACGGGGTGATTCACCACCAGACCGGGACCCTCTGGTGCCTCTACCCGACCTACGACTACACCCACCCGATCTCCGACGCCTTGGAGTGCATCACACACTCCATCTGCACCTTGGAGTTCGAGGACCACCGGCCGCTCTATGACTGGTGCGTGGACAACGTCTCGGTCCCCTCCAAGCCGCGCCAGATCGAGTTCTCCCGGCTCAACCTGGAATACACGGTGATGAGCAAGCGGCTGCTGACCCAGCTCGTCACCGAGGGGCACGTCACCGGTTGGGACGACCCACGGATGCCGACCATCGCAGGGCTGCGCCGCCGCGGCTACAGCGCCGCCGCCATCCGCGACTTCTGCGAACGCATCGGCGTCACCAAGGCCGACAACCGGGTGGAGATGGCGCTCCTGGAGAGCGCCATCCGCGACGACCTCGACGCCACCGCGCCCCGGCGCATGGCGGTCCTGCGCCCGCTGAAGGTCGTGATCGAGAACATCCCGGAGGGTCAGGTCGAGCAGATGGCGGCCGGCAACCACCCCAAGGACGCGGCACTGGGGACGCGCGAGGTCCCCTTCGCCCGCGAGATCTACATCGACCGCAACGACTTTGCGGAGCAGCCGCCCAAGGGCTTCAAGCGCCTGGTCCCCGGCGGTGAGGTACGGCTGCGCAACGCCTATGTGATCCGTTGCGATCAGGTGATCAAGAACGCGCATGGTGAAGTCACTGAATTGCGCGCCACCGCGGACCTGCAGACCCTGGGCCGCAACCCGGAGGGCCGCAAGGTCGGGGGCGTCATCCACTGGGTGAGCGCCGCCCATGCCGTACCCTGCGAGGTGCGGCTCTACGACCGGCTGTTCAGCGTCCCGGTCCCCGGCGCGGGCGGCGGGGATTTTCTGGCCGACATCAATCCGGAGGCGCTCACGGTGGTCACCGACAGTCTGGCGGAGCCTGCGCTCGCCGGTGTTGCCCCCGGCGAGCGCTACCAATTCGAGCGTGAGGGCTATTTCGTCGCCGACCCGGACAGCACGGCGGCGCGGCCGGTCTTCAACCTGACCGTGGGGTTGCGGGATACCTGGGGGAAGGCGCAGCGTTAGCGTGCAGCGCCCGGCTTCCAGGTAAGCGCATGCTGGTGCTAACTCTTGCAGCTCGGGGAGGTGTCAGTGCTGCGCTGCGCGCTTTGACGAAGATTTTTTCGGGACGCCACGATATGGATGAGGTTAATGATGTCACCATGCAGAAAGCGGGCGGGGCGGCGGCCGGGTCGGATCAGTTGAGTCAGCTCTCAGCACTGTATCGCGACCTGCTGCGCTGCCGCCGCTGCCCGGGCATGTTCGGCCCGCCGGTCTACGGTCAGGCGGTCATCTCGCCGGTGATGATGATCGGTCAGGCCCCCGGGACCAAGGAGATCGAACAGTGCCGCCCCTTTTGCTGGACCGCCGGCAAGACCCTGTTCCGCTGGTTCCAATCGATCGGGATGGACGAGGCGACCTTCCGCGAGCGGGTGTTGATGAGCGCGGTCTGTCGCTGCTTTCCCGGCAAGAACCCCAAGGCCGGCGATCGGGTGCCGGATCGCCTTGAGGTGGAGAACTGCTCAGGCTGGTGGCGCGGTGAAATGCAGATCAGCCGCCCGCGCCTCATCATCCCGGTCGGCAAGCTCGCCATCGCCCAGTTCGCGGACCAACTGCCTGCCGGGGCGCGACTCGACGGTCTTGTCGGCCAGCAATGGCCTTATCGCTCGGCGGCCGGCCTGACGGCGGACCTGATTCCCCTGCCCCACCCCTCCGGGGCCTCCACCTGGTTCAAGATGGAGCCGGGGAAGAGCCTGCTGCACGCGGGGCTCGGGCTGATCGCCGCCCATCCAGCGTGGCAGGACCTGTTGCGACGGCACATCGTTGAACCCAGCAGCCACAATGCCTGACCCGCAAGACTCAGAACTCGCGCTGTTCACCATCGAAACGGTGATACTGGATGGCTATCAGGCACGACTCATCTGCCTGGCCAAGGGCGCCTTGGATACTGACATGGCCACTCGAACCAAGGCCGAATTACGGGCACGTGCCCTAGAGGATTCCCCTCCCCTCAGCCAAGACCCGCCAGCGCCTTGTCCATGCCTGATCGTGGATCTCAAGAACATTCCAAGCGCCTACGCAGTGGATTCGATCCTCGCAACACTGGTGTGGCTGAGACAAGGTCCAATCCGCAAGAATGGAGCGTTTCGGATCGTTGCCGTCATTGGTGTCAGCGATGAGGTTCTTTCGTGGATGGAGTTTTCGCGGATGACCACGGTAATTCCTGTTTATCCTGATGCCATCACCGCCATGGCTGCCATCCGCCAACATTCGCGACCTCAATCGCCGCAAGCGTGGTTTGAGTTGGTGCATCGCTTGACCGCTGCCAACACCCCCTCGGCTGCTCCTGTCCATCGCACTTGGAAGACATTAATGGATTCGAAATTCCGCTGGTCATGGCCTGGCAATACATTGATTCGGAAGGCGATACCTCGACGTTTCTTGAACTAATCACGGTTACCTTTGAGCACCGGCCGCTCCAACTAACCCAATGCACCCCCCTATACCTCAACGAAGGATCACCCGCCAGCCACCCCGACTTGGCAAGCAGGCCCAACAAGGCCGCGTGGCGTCGCGCCAGATGCATTAGCGAAGCCTTCACCCTAGCGTCCTCCGCGTGTAATTATCATAGAAACATGACTATTCGCGAAATGCTTCAGCTTTCCAATACGTCGCCGACCTGGAGATGGGAGAGCAACTCAGACCGCACATCAAACATTCCCCCTAATGAGTCTCCAACTGACACAAGTAGCGGTTAACATGGTTGCGCAACCCTTGGGCCAGTCGCCCCGACCGTCCGCGCGCACTCACCCCTGCTCCTCCCGCAATCCCCGCACCTGCGCCTCGTCCAAGCCGGTCTTCTCAGCCAGCAGGCCGTCATCGGCGATCGTCCCCAGCAGGCTCCGGGCTATCCGCAAACGCTCCTGTTGCTGACCTTCCTCGCGGACTTCCTCACGCCCCAGCTGGCGACCCTGGTGCATCCCCCAGCCATAGGAGGACTGCACCATGCTCGCTTGCTGGTGCAAGTCGTCCTGATAACGCTCGTAGGCCCGCCGCTCCGCCTCGGGGAGTTTCAGTATGTCCAACTGCTCCTTGGCTTCTTGCAACCCCCGCGCCCGAAAACCGTCCGGCACTTCCTCGTGCTTGAGGAAATAGATCCACTCGTCCAGGCAGTCGCGGGCTACGTCGTCGAACTGGTTGACCTTGATCAGGTAATATTCCGGGAACAGGGCCTGGGGTTCGGCCCGTCCGTACAGGTCCCGTTGCGCCTGGCTCAACTGTAATTCGTCGTGCTGATGCACTCCGATAAATCGGGTCGCGCCGTGATAAACATAATCCTGGCCTTGGCCTAGGTCGAAATACAGGATGCTGACCGAGATGACCTTGACCACCTCACCGTAGGGCTGGCCCTCTTGGAGATTTTCTACCACGGTACGCGCCGTGCTGTGAAGAATCCGCTGCAAATAATCGAACTGCCGCTGGTACTGCACCTCGATCAGGATGATTTCACCGCCGGCATTGCGTGCCTTCAGGTCCACCCGATTCTGCTTGTCGAACGCCGTGTCCTTGTTGCTCTCGCTCTCCAGGACCTCCAGGATCTGAATCTCCTCGCGCAGCAATTCGCTGAGAAATCCTTCCAGAATCCCAAAGTGGGCCTTGCTGCGCAGCAGGCGCTTCATCGCCCAGTCGAAGCTGATCAGGCGGCGGGGGCGAGTCATGACAGTGCCCCGGCCCCCGGGTCACGGAGTATCCGCAAGGCGATGGGAACCGATGCCTGGCCGGACCCGGCGGCATCGCCGCTATGGCGCATATCGCCGTCATGATCCGGCGCACCCGAACCATGCCCATCCTGTCCGCGCGGCACCAGCCGCTTGATCAACCGCAGCAGGTCATCGACAAAGGTGAAGACCACCGGGATGACCAGCAGGCTCAGGAACGTCGAGGTGATGAGCCCGCCGATGACTGCAATGGCCATGGGGGAGCGGAAGCTGGGTTCGGCGCCGATCCCCAACGCCACCGGCAACATACCGGCGCCCATGGCGATGGTGGTCATGACGATGGGGCGGGCGCGTTTGTGGCAGGCGTCCAGCAGCGCGAGGCGACGCTCCAGGCCGCGTTCACGCCGCGCCATGACGGCATATTCCACCAGCAGGATGGAGTTCTTGGTCACGATGCCCATCAGCATCAGTACACCGATGATGGATGGCATGGAGAAGCTGTTATGGGTCAGCAGGAGCGCAATGAAGGCCCCGCCGAGCGAGAGTGGCAGGGCGGTCAGGATGGTGACAGGCTGCAGGAAGTCATGGAAGAGCAGGACCAGCACCACATAGATGCACAGCACGCCAATCAGCATGGCGGTGCCGAAGGAGGCAAACAACTCATTCATGCGCTGGGCGTCGCCCTGCGCGATCCGGGTCACGGCGGGCGGCAGGCCCTTCAACGCCGGCAGGGCGTCGGCCTCATCCAGGACTGCACCGAAGAGGCGCCCGCCCAGTTCCACGTCGATGTTGACGGTACGCACCCGGTCCACCCGGTCGATCTGGGCCGACCCGCTGCCGAGCGCAAGCTCAGCCACCGCGGAGAGCGGCACCGAACCGCTCTTGGCCGGGACGCGCAACTGGGCAATGGCCTCCAGGTCGGTCCGCATCGCCCGGTCCAGGCGCACGCGGATGGGGATCTGGCGCTGCGGCAGATTGAGCTTGGGCAGATTGACCTTGAAGTCGCCGGAGGTGGCGACGCGCACCGCCCCGGCCAGGGCGGAGGTGGTCACACCCAGGTCCGCGGCGCGGGCGAAGTCGGGCCGGATCTGGATCTCCGGGCGCTGCAGGCTGGCCCCGGAGGTGACGTTGCCGATCCCCTGCAGGGTGCGCAGGTCCCGTACCGCCGCCTGGGTCGCGGTGGCGAGTGCGACGGGGTCGTCGCTCGCGAGCGTGATCTGGAGCTTCTCGCCGCTTTGGCCGGCGCCGATGGAGACCCGGGTCCCGGGGAGCGCCCGCAGGCGCTCACGCACATCCTTCTCTATCTGCATCTGGCTACGGCTGCGATTGTGCCGATACAGGAGCTTCACGTTCAGGTTCGCCAGGCGCACGTCCTTGGCCGCGCCGTCCCCCATCGGACCGTTACCCGAGGTACTGCCGACCGCGGTGAAGATCCCAGTCACCTCGGCGACGGGCGCGATGAGGCGCCGCGCCCGGTCCGCCGCGAGCCGCGTATCGTCCAGTGAACTGCCGGGCGGCAACTCCAGCTTGACGCTGAAGAGTCCGCGGTCCGCCGCCGGCACAAAGCCCTTGGGTAGCAGCGGGATGAGTTGCATGGACCCGACGAAGAACAGGATGGCCACCAGCGCGGTGGTCTTGCGATGGTCCAGGCACCAACCGACGGCGGCCAGATACCGGATCATGGTGCGACTGTCGGTGTTGCCCACCGGATGGGGTTTAAGAAAATAGGCAGCCATCATGGGGGTTAGCAGGCGCGCGACCATGAGCGAGGCCACCACCGCCACCGCGGCGGTGATGCCAAACTGGACAAAGAACTTGCCCGGTACCCCGCCCATGAAGGCGGTCGGCAGAAAGACCGCGACCAGGGTGAAGGTGGTGGCGATGACCGCAAGCCCGATCTCGTCCGCCGCCTCCATCGCCGCGCGAAAGGGCGGCTTGCCCATGCGCAGATGGCGCACGATGTTCTCGATCTCGACGATGGCATCGTCCACCAGGATACCGACCACCAGGGCCAGTGCGAGCAGGGTCAGGATGTTGAGGCTGAACCCGAGCCACAGCATGACGGCAAAGGTGGGGATGACGGAGAGCGGCAGCGCGATGGCCGCAATCAGCGTGGCGCGCCAGTCACGCAGGAGCCAATAGACCACCAGGATCGCCAGCAGCGCCCCCTCATAGAGAAGCTCCATGGACCCCAGGTAGTTGTCCTGCACCGGGTCGACGGTGTTGTAGGCCTCCCGGATCTGCACCTGGGGGTAGAGGACTGCCAGATGGTCCACCGCCGCCTTGACCGCCTTGGCCACCGCCACTTCGCTGGCCCCCTTGACGCGGGTCACTTCGAAGGCAACCACCGCCGTCCCGTCCAGCAACGCGTGCGAACCGCGCTCCGCAAAGCTGTCACTGACCGTACCCAAGTCTTGCAGGCGCACCCGACGCCCATCCGGGAGCGGGATCACCAGCTCTGCGATCCCGGCCACGGTGTCCACCGCACCCAGGCTGCGGACCGATTGCACCGCCCCACCGATGTCACCCCGCCCGCCGGAGGCGTCCTGCTGGACGCGCTTCAATTGCAGTGAGATGGCCTCGGCAGTGACCCCGAGCGACTGCATCTTGGCGCTGTCCAGATCCACATGGACCTCGCGGTCCACACCGCCGAGCCGCGCCACCCGCCCCACCCCCTTGACCGCCAGCAAGGCCTTGCTGACCTCGTTGTCAACGAACCAGGACAGGGCCGACTCGTCCATCCGTTCGGAGGCCACCGTGTAAGTCACAATCGATGAGCCGGAGGTCGTGACCTTGGAGACGATCGGGTCAGTCATGTCCTGCGGCAGGTCGGCCCGCACACTGTCGACCGCATTGCGCATCTCGTTCAAGGCCACCTCGGTGTCCTTGTCGATCTGGAACTCGACCCGGATGGTGGCGGAGCCGTCGGCAATCGTGGTGCGGATGTGCTCGATACCGCCCACGGAGGCGATCTTGTCCTCGATCTTGCGCGCGACCTCCGTCTCCAGCTGGGTCGGGTCCGCCCCCTCCAAGGTGGCGGTGATCGTGATGGTGGGCAGCTCGATGTCCGGGAAGTTCTGAATCCCCAGGGCGCGGAACCCCATGATCCCGATGATGGTCAGGAGCCCGAACAGCAGGATGGCAGGGACCGGGTGGCGGATGGACCAGGCGGAGACGTTCATCTAGCGCGCCGCACTCGTGCGACCAATGCCCGCGTTGGAGCCGGTGTCGACTTCGACGCGCACCAGGTCACCATCGGCGAGGAAGGCCCCACCGCTCTCCACCACCCGGGCGGCACTGTTGAGGCCGGACAGGATTTCCACCTGGCCGGCGGCACGGCGCCCAGTCTCGACCTTGCGCTGGGCAACCCGGTCGTCGGCAAGGACCTCGAAGACAAAGCTCGAGCCGTCTCGCAGGACCACGGAGGACTCGGGTAGGGTCAGGGCCTGGCTGGCCCCGACCCGGATGGTGCCCTGGGCGAACATCCCAGGGCGCGCCACGCTGTCCGGCGGCAGGTCCACATAGACCAGGCCATAGCGGGTGGTGGCGTCGAGCGTCGGGGAGGCGATGCGCACCTTGCCGGTCACGGACTCTCCGCCCGGGAGCCGGATCTCCGCCTCCTGGCCGGGGCGGATCTGGGCGAGCTGCGCGGCCGTGAGCTCGGCGCGCCACTCCACCCGCCCCTGGCGCACGATACGAAAGAGCTCAGTCCCGGGCTGCACCACGGTCCCTAAGGTCGCCCCGCGGGCCGAGATCACACCGTCATCCACCGCGAGCACGCGGGTATCGGCCAGGCGGATACGCTCCATCTCCAGGGCCGCCTCGGCCGCCGCCAGGTTGGCCTTGGCCCCCTCCTCCGCGATCAGATACTGGGTGACTTGCTGCTCGGACATGGCCCCCTTGTCCTTGACGTTGCGCGCCCGGTCACCATTGGCCCGCGCCTCGGCAGCCGCCGTGCGCACCTGGGCCACCCGCGCCTCCTGCTGGGCGAGCTGTGCCTTGACGGTCTCCTGGTCCAGACGTGCCAGGACCTGACCGCGGCGCACCCGATCGCCGACATCCACCGCGACCTCCACCACCCGCAGGCCCCCGGTCTCGGCGGCGATCACCCCCTCCTGCCAGGCAAAGAGCCCGCCGCTCGCCTCGAGCATCCGCGGCCAGTCCGCCGTCCGCGGGCTGACCAGGGTCACGGCCAGGGCGGGACGGGGCGGCGGCGTGGGCGCCGCCTTGCCCGCCGCGCCATCGGCGCCGACCTTGCCATAGGACACCAGGGCGGCCAGCAGGCCGGACGCGGCCACCGCGAACAGGGTCAAACCGGTCTTCGCCTTCATAGGGTTTCTCCAGTGTCGGCGCGCGAAACCATCGGGGCACTGAGGTCAGGCAGTCCGATGGCGCGGCAGATGAGGTCGGTGATGGTGCGGGTGAGTTGGTCCAGGCGCTGCGGGGTGTAATGGTCCCACCCCAACTGGCGCCCGAGAATGGGGCGAGAGAAGACCAGGCTCGCCATGTTGCCGTGCAACACGTTGGCTGTGAGTCGGACGGTCTCGGAGGCGGGCGGCAGCCCCCAGGCGGCGCCCACCACGCGCGCCAGGAGCCGCAACACCGGCTCGGCACGGCGGCGGTAGAGGAGATCGAAGAGTTCACCGGGAAAGGCCAGCTCCCGGGCGACGAGCACACCGAAGAGGCGCAGGTGATCAAAGGCCGAGAGGCGCCCCACCAGGCCGCGGGCCAGGGCCTGCACCGCCGCCGTCAGCAAGTGCGGGTCGGACCCGGCGCGCGTGAGCAAGGCCGCGACCGCATCGATCTGCGCCGCGAAGCGCGCCTCGTCCTCGTCCAGCACGGTCTCAAAGATCGTGTGATAGAGCCCCTGCTTACTGCCGAAGTGGTAATTGATCGCGGCCACATTCACCTGGGCGGCGGCGCTCAAGTCGCGCACCGAGACCCCCCGAAAGCCGTGCTCGGCAAAGAGCCGCAGCGCAGTCTCGATGATGCGCTGACGGGTCTCGCCGGTGCGCGGGTCCGGTAGGCGGCTGGTCAGGGCTTGATCGAGTGGGGGCATAGACAAGCACAAGCGGTGGGTCCGGAACTAGCCGGGCAGTCTACCCCTTTGTCTGCATCTTTCAAACGTTTGTTTAGCCTAGGCGCAAGCCACCGAACCGCACGCCGTGTCCGAGCGTTTTCTGACCGCACCCTCCAACCCTCTGTTTGGAAAGCGCCCTGACAGCTTCGACACAGGTTATCCACAGAAGCGGTCACAGCGCATGTGGAGAAGTGCCCAACCCGGAAGGCTCTATAATGAGCGCCGCCCACGGGTGGCGAGCACTGCGTGACCACCCCGACCAAGCCACTGTCCGCTAAGGCACCGCCACAGCTTCGGCACAGTTTATCCACAGAGACGACCCCAGCGATTGTGCAAAAGCGAGACGACCAAATGACGGACGATGGCATGGACTATCGACTGCTGCGCCTGATCCTGATCGACTCCTACAGCCCGGGACGGGTCGTGGAGTTTCCACTGGAGGGCGGCGCCGTACTGACCGGCCGCAACGGCCGGGGCAAGACGACGCTGCTGCAACTGCTACCCATCTTCTACGGTGAAAACCCGACCCGCATTGTCGGCACCGAGACCAACCGACTGGATTTCAACGGCTACTACCTGCCGCGCCTGACCTCGTACATCGTTTTCGAGTACCAGCGTCGGGACCTCACCTGCCTGGTGGTCCTGCACGCCAACGAACAGGGCGGGGAGCGGCGCTATCGCTTCGTGCGCTCGCCCTACCGGCCGGACCTGTTCCTGTTGCCGGACGGCCAGAACATCCTCCAGGCGCCGGACCTGCGCCGGCACTTCAAGCTCAAGGGCATCATCCACAGCGAGGCCATCGGCTCGGTCGCCGAGTACCGGGGGATCATCCAAGGCAAGGTCGGGAGCACCAAGACGCGCAGCAACCAGCGCGCACTGGTGGCGGACTACGCCTGTTGCGGTGCCGGCCATCACCTGACCCACATCGAGAAGATCGTCAGCGGCATGTTCCTGCGCCGCACGGACTTTCAAGACCTCCAGCGGATGGTGGTCTCCTGCATCTCCGATACCGATGCCGAGATTGCCTTGACCACCGAACGGCGCAAGATCGCCGCCTGGCCGCAGCATTACGGCGCCTATAGCCGGGCGATGGAGGAGTCCGGGCGGATGGGGCAGGTGCTGGAGCGGGAGGCACGGCTCACCGCGGTCGAGTCTGAACTGGGGCGCATCCACGCCCGCATCCTGCGCCTGCTCGCCCGGTTGGACGAGACCGACACCGAGAACCGCCGGGCGCGGGCGCACCAGGCGGCCCAGGCCAACGATGAGGAGCAGGCCCATCGCCAGAGTGCCGAGGGCATCCGCCTGCGCCTGGAGTCAGCCGGGCGCGAGGCCAAGGAGCAAGCGGCGCGGGTCGCGGCACTGGAGGGTCAACAGGCGGACTGGCTGCGCCGCGACCTGCCGGCCAAGGCGGAACTGGTGCTGCGCGAACCGGACCTGCGCGCCCGGCACGCGCAGCTACAGCGGCGGCGCGAGGCCTTGCTCGGCGAGCAGGAGGCGATCTCACTCAAATACGAACGCCTGCTCAATGACCTGGACCGCCGACACACCCTGGCGGAGGGCGCTGCCGGTGAGGCCCGCACCGCCCTCTTCCAGGGCTTCGAGCCTCGGTTGCGGGCGGTCGACGAGGCGGCCCGGACGGACCTGGAGCGACTGCGCGAGACCCACCGCGGCGAGTCTGCGGCCATCGACACCCGCCTGCACCGTAGCGCCGAGGCCAAGGGCGAGTGGCGGCAGCAGGTCCGCGCCCCCCAGGCCAAGCCGGAACTGGTCGCGATCCGTGACACCAAGCAGGCGGACGTCACGACCCTGGAGCAGGAGCGGGAGGCGGCCGACCAGGCGTTGCGCCGTGCCCGGGAGACGCTTGCCAAGGCCACTGCCGCCCACCAGGACCAGGAACAGGCACTGGCGACCCTGCGCCGGCAACGCGATGACCTGGAGCGCCGGCGCCAGGCCCGGCTGCTGCAACAGAGCCCGGGCGCGGATACCCTGCTGCACTTCCTGCGCACCCGGCAACCCGACTGGGTGTTCGACATCGCCAAGGTGGTCCGCGAGGACCTGCTGATCCGCACGGACCTGGACCCGGGGCTCATCGACAGCCTCCCGACACTCTACGGGGTCGGGCTCGACCTGAGCCATGTCGATGCCCACCTGGCCGCCGACGAGGAGGGGCTGCGCCGGGAGATCGCCGAACTGGAGGCGCAGCGCTCCCGGCTCGACGCCCAGCGGGTGCAGGCCGAACAGGCACTCGGCGCCTGCGAACAGGCACGTCGGCAGGCCGACACCGGCGCGACCTTGGCCAACGCCGGGCTGGCGCAGCTCGGTACTCGGCTCGAATCGGCGCGCGCCGAGCGCGCGGCGGCACAACGCCGGATGGATCAGGACTTGAAGGAGGCCGCGCAACGGGCCAGGCAGCAACTGGCTGAACTGGAACGGGCAGAGGCGGCACTCCAGGCGGAAAAGAAGGCCCAGGACGAGCGCCACCAGGCGGCCATCACGGCACGCGAACAGCGCCAGGCGGATGAGCGCCACGCCATCGAGACCGAGCGCCATGGGGCCATCGAGGCCCATGACCGGGCCCAGACGCAGCGGCGCCAAGGCCAGGCCGTCGAACGGGCCGGGATCGTCGCCGAGCGCGACCAGCGGCTCTGCGCCGCCGGGGTGGACACCGCCGCACTCCAGGCATTGGAGCGCGACCTCAAGGACACGGAAACCGCGCTCAGCCGCATCGAACACAGCCGCGGCGAGGTCAGCCAGTGGCAACTCTGGCAGCAGAATGACTGGCCGCGCAAAGACGAACACGCCCGCGCCGCCCAGGACGCGCGGAGCCTTGAGACCGCCGCCCGCGCCGACCTGACGGCCGAGGACAAGCGCTGGCAGACGCGCGGCGCCGAGCTGAGTGCCGGCCTGCAACGCCTGGACCGGGACCATGAGCAGTTGGAACTGGAGCGCTCCGCGGTGCGTGGGCGCGTCGAGCAGTTCCGTGCCTACCCGCCCGACGCCCAGATTGCGGGTCAGCCCTTCGACCCCGGCTGGACCCTGGATGCACTCACCACCCAGGCCAACGGCAATCAGACCGAGGCCACGACGCAGGAGCGCGGCATCCGCACCCTGGTCGAGCAAATCAAACGCGCCTTCAGCGCCCAGCGCGACGCCCCGCCGGACCAGTTCTACGAGACCCACCGCGAGGCCCTGGGTCCCGACGCCCCGGCGCGTGCCTGGGTCCCGGTCTTCAAGACCTGGTTCGACTCCGACCATGACGCCTATCGTCGCATCCTCGCGACCGATGCCCAGCAGATCGCCGGGGCCATCGTCGCCTTCCACCGCGACATGGACGCCTTCCACCGCAAGGTCCAGCAATTCAATCGGGAGCTGGCGCAGAGTCTGGACGACAACCTGGGATTCGAGAGCGTCTCGCGGGTCACCGTCAAGGTCATCTCCGTGATCCGCGAGCTGGAATACTGGCAGCCGATCGAGGCCATGGCCGAGGAGCACCGCGCCTGGCTGCGCCTCGACGGCCAGGACCTGCCGCCCCCGGAGTTCGCCGACACCCTGCGCACCCTGCTCGACCACTGGGAGGTCCGCGAGGGCATCCGCGCCGCCCTGCCGAGCCTGATCCGCATCGAAGGTGAGGTGGTGGAAAACGGCCAGACCCGTACCTTCCGCAAGGCCGCCGACCTGGAGCGCGTCTCCTCCAATGGCCTGTCCTATCTCATCCTGTGCGTCATCTTCATCGCCTTCATCAACCGCATCCGCCGCCAGGCGCGGGTAGAGATCGTCTGGGCGCTGGATGAATTGAAGGATCTGGACATCGGCAACATCGAGGCACTGCTCGCCATCCTGAAGCGCAATGCCATCACCCTGGCCTCCGCCTTCCCCGACCCGGACGCCGAGGTCCTGGCACTGTTCCGCCACCGCTTCAGCGTTGAGGAGGGGCGGCGGCTGTTGGAGGCGCGGGTGGTGGGGCAGGATGAGGAGGCCGAGCCGGACCCCGGCCCGGATCGCCTATCGCCCGACTCGGGCAACATCGATTAGCGATTTTGACCTCTTGGTCGAGAAAGATGAGGTTGCATCGCCGCGGGCCGAGTCTGCGCGCATTTATCGTGCGCTGGAGGGCTTGAGCACCGCCGTGGATATCGTGGTGACGCCCTCGGACTACGTTCTGCATCACTGGCACGGCCTTGATGATCGTCCCGACCAGTGGCGGTCGTTCTGCAATCGGAGGTCGAGGCTTTAGCCGGTGGAGGTTCTCGACATTCCATGAAAAGTCTGTGGCGCCTGCACGCCGGACCGGCTAAAGCCTCGACCTCCGGTGGCCAGAACGCTGATCAAGGCCGCTGGCACTTTGTTGATTAGGCTGCGTGACTATTAATGTCTTGATGTTCAGCAGGTTTAGGACTTGCCGGCACGACACGGCGGCCTTGACGCCCCTGTTTCTGGCGCGCATCTTCGCAGATCGCGTGCAGATCATTACCGAACCGTTCAGCGTACTCTCTTCGCGTATTGTGGATCTCTTCAATAATTGGATTCGCTTTCATCTTAGATCTCCAAGATTTCAAGTGGTGTGCAGATGATTGGCGGTTCGTACCCGAAAGAGCGGATAACCGCATCAATCTTGACGCGAAAAGCCGGATTTGCAATATGTGCACAATTCCAAGTCAGCCGATAGTCCATGCCACCAATGGCTGCCATGGCAATATGGAGTGCGTCTACTTTGGCCTTTGGCGGTAAGGATGCGTGTAGCAGCAATCGTTCTGCAATCAACTCTACTTCTGCCGAGATTTCGATTTCAGGAATTCCGCTTAGCACTTCCAATCTTCTCGCGGCTGCTTCCGGGGCGCCGCCTGACGATTCCTCTATCACAAATTCTGAAATAAAGAGTTCAAAGTCGTCGCGCCTGTCCCACCATTCTTTCGTTGTCTCTTGGTTGCCGGCGATAACTATGTCCCGACTTCGCCAAGCGGTCAGGTAACTTGGGATAGACGTTTCCACATAAACTTTTGGCTTCAAGGCCATCTCCTGGTCTATTGCATACGCCGTCGGCGCGCCAAGTGATCGGCGCCTCGACTCTTTCCTCTTCCCTGACGCGAGGCAAAAGGGACAACCTGAGCCCATAGACTCCCGATAGCAACAGACAGTGCATCATCATTCGCGCTCGGCTGGAATCGCGCGCCTGCTGATCAAGCTTTCTGCCAATGCAACCGCCAAATATGCGGTCAGGTCCCCGGCGGGAAATTCATTGAGCTTGGCTCCTTATTAATCGGAATATCGCGGTCTTTCCCCAATCGGCTTTGCAATCAAGTATCTGCGAGATGATGCGCGAACGCTTGATTGCAAGACCTGACTCCGTTCCTTCGCTAGATGACCTCGGCGAGTCAATTACACAGGCTTAGACATGCCGGTCCGGGTCCATTCCCGCGTGCAGCACCCGCACGATGCGAACTGTCGAAGGCGTGAGCATGTAGAAAACCATGTGCTCGTTGATCCGCAGGGACCGATAGCCGGGGCGCAGGTCATCGCGCGGCTTGCCGAGCAAAGGGTTGTCGCCGAGCCGGGCGATCCCGGCGGCCAGTTCGGCGAGATACTTGTCGGCCTGCTTCTCGCCCCATTGCTCGAAGCTGTAGCGCCAGATCGCTTTCAGATCTTGCCTGGCACGGGGGCGCTTGACGATCTCAGACATCCAAGCCCGCTTCCCTGCGCGCCTCGCGGCAGATCTCGACCATATCGAGCGGGGAGTCCTCGCCGCTCGCCTCGCCTTCGATCAGCGCTTGGCGCAGGGCTTCGAGCTGTTGCTCGCGCTCCTCGAGCAGTCGCAGGCTGGCGCGCACGACTTCGCTGGCGGAGCCGTACCGTCCGCTTCGGACTTGATGCTCGACGAATCCCTTGAAGTGGTCGCTCAGAAAAATGCTTGTGTTTTCAGACATTATGCAGATTCCCCCGATTACCTAAAGATACCCCATCATGGTAGCACCGGTCGCAGCGATCCGGAACGAACTTGCGCCTTCTTAGGGGGAAAGGGGGGAAGGCGCCCCCAACGGGAAAGTGGCCAGGGTCGAATTCACTTTGATCAGCCAGCAAAACAAGTCGAGCCTGACGCCCTTTTTGCGTATTCCGCCGGTATTCCCTAAGGCCCGTCCTGCTCCGGCCGGTATTCGCGGATGATGCCGCGGTGCACGATCCATAGCCTGCCCTCGAGCGGTGCGATCCGCAGCCCCCTGACCAAGACCTCACATGCCGCCCACAAATCGGTATCCGTCGCGCGGTGCGGCAGCCTCAGTACCGCGGATTGCTGAAATCCAGGTCCAGCGTGACCAGGCAACGGTCCTCTCGGCGACATATGCCAATCAGCTCCCGATCGGTCGCGCCGGAAAGACGCTCGCTCGCCACTGTCTCGACATCATGTCCAGCGGTGCGGAAAATCTCGGCCCCGCGTTGGCCAAGGTTCTCGTCCAGTTTGATCTTCATGCCGAGTGCGCAAGCTCGATGTCAATATACCGCTCGCGGGTCATCTCCGCGCCGTAGGCGATACACGCGAGGATATCCGCGTCGTCGAGGCCCGGATAATTATCGAGGATCTCGTGATGGCTCCAGCCCCCGGCGAGCAGATCGAGGACCAAGGACACCCAAATCCTATGCCCCTTGATACAAGGCTTGCCGAAGCAGACGCCCGGGTTGACCGAAATACGTGCCAGCAACTCGTCTTTGGACATCGTCTTACCCTCAAGTCGGAGTAGTTCAAGGGCCAGGGGCGAATTCAATTTCAGAATACAACTCGTGCCCGGCCGCTTTGCCTGGTGCCGAAATAGGATCGCTCGACGCCAGCAGATAAGTACCTCAACGGAAACGTTTGTAGAGCACCTGGCTTCGCAATCTATTTCGCAAATTCAATTCTAAACTCAGTTCC
>CAILVI010000098.1 GCA_903837595.1 uncultured Thiodictyon sp. | reverse complement strand
GCGCTGCCCATGGTCACCCTCTTTCCCTTGCTTGCCCAACGCTATGGACAGGGCGAGGCGTGCGCCTCGGCACTCCTGGCGACGACGCTACTGTCCTTCCTGACCCTGAACCTGGGGCTCTGGGCACTGGGAATGGGGGGGGCGCACTGACGGCGGCGGGGTCCCGGTGTGAGGGTGTCGCGCCCGCATCTTCGGCCATTTGCAGATAATCTGGGTCCGGGACCGCCGTTATTTGCAACTAATCTGGGCCGAAAATCGCGGTGTTTGTGGGTCCGGGCGCGGATGTTTGTAGGCTGTGTTCCCCGGACAGGGGGTGACGGATCGGGCGCGCAGATGCGATGAATGAAGTCCCGAGGCTGCTCATCGACGCCCAAGGGCGTGCCCCGGAGAGCGCCGGCGGCTCACTGGCCCTCCGCCTGGACAACGAGACCCCCATCTGACCATTCGCTGACAGCCCCGCTCAGGCTTTGTTTAACCGCCCGGCCTTACGCTGTGCCCAAGGTCGCATCAAACGGACTCATTACAAACCACAGCGCTCAGAGGATCAGACCATGTATACCTACCCAATCCGCTCCCGCGAGTCACATACCGCCACGCAGGCCCGGACCGCGCAGCTGTCCACGCCGAACGCCCGCGACAGCATCACGCAGGACCTGGCGGTCGCCGAGATGATCGTCAACGCCTTCAACGACAACGCCTCGCAGCTCTATCGTGGCATTTGATCGAGGCTGGGCTGAATTAGGGGAGCGCTGATTAATTCGGGGTTAATCAGCGCTGCCTTAGATGGCTCACTGCCATCGCTCGCCTCTACCTGTTTTCCAGTGGACCGATCCCCCCCATCTGGTGTGTCCTCCAACCCAGGATACCGGCCCTCCCCCGCTGGTCCTGAGTCTTTTCGCGTGACGGCGGTGACAGGCCTCCTGCCGCTGCCCTTGGTGAAGGCCAAAGCAGAAAAAGAGCAAAAGGGAAAAGTCGGCTTAGGGTACGATTTCCCCAACTTTCGCGGTGACCTAAAGAGGATGAGATCCATGCAAAACCTAGCTAGCGATCGCAGCAACCCTCCGGATTTGCGCCAGATAATCGCTTCCCTGCACGCCGTCCTCACCAGTGATAAGCCGAAAGTTCACCCGCGATGCGATCGGGTGCGGGTACCGAGCCACCTTGCCGGAGCGGATTACGGCCGGTATCGCCGCCTCCTGTCGCATGACGACCCAAAAGTTAAGTCGATGGCCTGGGCGTTCCTTGATGGTAGCGGCCCACAAACATCGGCGGCCTGACCCACAGGCATCACGATTTCTGGCCAAGATTAACTGCGAATAACGGGTCCCCAGGACCGAGATTATTTGCAAATGAGCCCACATGCAGACTTGCCGGAAGGACACCACGCCCGCATCATGCTCCCCAAGCGCGGGCGCAACGGCACCGAGCGCGACCCCGACCCGTTCTGTCAAGAGGCCAGACGATGCACAGACGAACACTCCTTCGCAACCTCGCCGCCGTAGTAGCCGCAACGCTGACGGCGCCCTCTTTCGCCCAACACCCGGACCCTGC